>NZ_JBFAOC010000122.1:0-1484 GCF_040675055.1 Micromonospora sp. NPDC049662 | reverse complement strand
TCCGGCGCGGCCCGCGCCGGGGGCCCGTCCGGCGCGTACTCCCCGGGTTGCCGGCGCCGCCGACGGCCCGGCGGGGTCCGCGCGGCCCGAGCCGGTCGCGGACCCGGCGGCGCGCGACGACGGCGACGACGACGGGGGTACGCGCTGATGCCGCTCTGGGTGGAGCTGGTGCTCCGGATCGGCGGCGTGGTGGTCGCGTTCCTCACCCTGCCGCTGCTGGTCGGTCAGGCCGAGCACAAGGTGATGGCGCACATGCAGGGCCGGCTCGGCCCGATGTACGCGGGCGGTTTCCACGGTTGGGCGCAGCTCGTGGCGGACGGTGTGAAGTTCGTGCAGAAGGAGGACATCACCCCGCGCGAGGCGGACCGGGCGGTGTTCCGGCTGGCCCCCGCTGTGGCGCTGGTGCCCTACCTGCTGGTGCTGCTGGTCATTCCGCTCGGCCCGAACGACCTGGTCGGGCAACCGTTGGACATCGGCCTGTTCTTCGTGCTGGCCGTCGTCGGCATCGGTGTGGTGGCGGTGCTCATGTCGGCGTGGGCGTCGGCAAACAAGTACAGCCTGCTCGGCGGGCTGCGCGGGGCCGCCCAGCTCCTCGGCTACGAGCTGCCGCTGGTGTTGGCCGCCGCGTCGGTGGCGATGGCGGCGGGCACGCTCAGCCTGTCCGGCATCGTCGAGGCGTGGCAGCCCTGGTGGCTGCTCTGGCAGGCGCCCGCGATGATCATCTTTTTCGTCGCCGGGCTGGCCGAGATCCGCCGGCCGCCGTTCGACATGCCGGTGGCCGACTCGGAGCTGGTGTTCGGTTACATGACCGAGTACACGGGTCTGCGGTTCGCGTTCTTCCTGCTGGCCGAGTACGTCGGCATCGTGGTGATCGCCGCGCTGACCACGGTGCTGTTCCTGGGCGGCTGGCAGGGACCGTTCGCCGACGACCAGCTCGGCTGGCTCTGGACCCTACTCAAGATCGCCGCCGTGGCCTTCGTGATCATCTGGCTTCGGGTCTCCTACCCCCGCCTGCGCGAGGACCAACTCCAACGCCTCTGCTGGCTGGTCCTGGTCCCCGCCTCCCTGGCCCAACTGGTCCTGACCGCAGCAGTCCGAGTAGCCCTCTAACCCCGCCTCTGCCCCGCCCCGCCCCCGCCTCTGCCCTGGCCTGCCCCCGCCCTGCCCGCCCTCGCCCCGCCTCGCCCCGCCTTGCCCTCGCCCCGGCCCCGCCCTCGCCCTCGCCCCGCCCTCGCCCCGCCCCCGCCCGTCGATCATGGAGCTGTGGTGGGTGACAAAGCGCCCGACAATCCCCAAAACCGGCACCACAACTCCATGATCGACGAGGCCGGGCGATGGTCACCCGCGATCTTGCACTTACTGCGGCGGCATAAGGGGCATCCCACTCACATCGACGACAGAAAGTGCAAGATCGGCGGGGCGCGGGGCGCGGGGCGCGGGGCGCGGGGCGCGGGGCGCGGGGCGCGGGGCGCGATTCCGGGCGG
>NZ_JBFAOC010000121.1:0-1760 GCF_040675055.1 Micromonospora sp. NPDC049662 | reverse complement strand
GTCAGAAATCGAGCGGTTCTTGACGCGAACCTCTTGATCACCGCGCCCGGGCGGGTGGGGTGGGGTGGGGGTGGGGTGGGGTGGGGTTAGGTCAGGAAGAGGGTTATGGGGAGGGAGACCAGGGTTGCGGCTACCGCGAGGGCCGTGGCGCCGAGGGCGCGGGGCGGTCGGTCGGTGACCAGGAGGCGCTGGACGCGTACGTCGAGATCGCGGTCGCCCAGGCCCAGCGCGCCGGCCGGAGTGACCCGGTGCCCGGCGGCCGCGAAGCGACGCAGCGCACCCGCCAGCGGCGCCTCAGCGTGCAGCTCGCGGGCCTTGTCGTCGGCGCGCATCTCGACCAGCAGGGCGACCCGCTCGTGCGCGTCCCGGACCCAGCCGAACCACGGCAGCGCCCGGCAGAGCGCGGTGAACGGCAGCAGCACCAGGTCGTGCCGTTCGTGGGCGTGGGCGCGTTCGTGCGAGAGCACGGCCGCCAGTTCGGCCCGGTCGAGCAGGCTCAGCGTGCCCGCACTGACCACCACCTGCGGCTTCACCCCGGGCAGGCAGTACGCGGCGGCGCTCGGATGGTCCAGGACGAGCGCCCCCGGGGCGGCCGGGTCGTCCCGGGCCACCAGGGTGAGCAGGTCCCGGTGCCGGCGCTGGGCGCGGATCGTGCCGTGGATGCTGCGGACGGTCGTGGTGACGAGCACCGCGCCGATGCCGAAGCCCACCCCGACGCCGGCGAGGTGCAGCGCCGTCACGCCGATCGGCAGGGTGCCATGGGCGAGGTCGCCGGTCAGGGCGAGCAGGGCGCTCCCGGTGGGCCGGTCGTACGCGGCCAGCCCGAGCGCCATCGGTAGCCCCATCGCGGAGAGGCCCAACGCCAACCCGACGGCCTGCCAGCAGACGATCGCCACCCGCGGACTGCGCCACGTCCAGGTGGAACGGGCCAGCACCTGCGCGGTCAGATAGCAGGCCAGCATGGTGGCGGCGAAGTGCACGGCGTAGGCCATGGCGTGCCTACCGCTCCGCTGTCTCGTCGGCCGGCCGGCGGCCCGCCGGCGGATCCACGCGGTCGGTCAGCTCGGCCTCGCTGCGGGTCGCGCCCGCCCCGGTCAGCCCGGCCTCGCTGCCGAGGGCCGCCCGGAGCACCTCGGCCTCGGTGCCGGTCACCGAGCGGGCGAAGCGCACCAGCGCCGCGTCCCGGCTGCCGCCCAGGTCGAGGGCGTCCAGCATGAGCTGGGCGATGTGCGCCTCGCGGCTGGCCGCCGGCCGGTACCGCCAGGCCCGGCCCTCCCGCTCACGCTGCACCATGCCCTTGCCGGCGAGCCGGTCGAGGACGGTCATCACCGTCGTGTACGCCAGTTCGCGGCCGTCGAGCGCGTCGGCGACCTCGCGCACGGTCACACCGTCCGACGTGCCCGGGACCACGTCCCACAGCACGTCCATCACCGCACGCTCAAGATCGCCCAACCGAGTCACAGCTCAATCCTACCCCCGGTAGTAGACCCCGCCCCCGGGCGGCCCGGACGCTGGTCACCCACCACAAGATCCCCACAAGAATGGGGATGTTGCTGCCTCCAGCGCTTCGGAAGCAGCAACATCCCCAAAGTTGCGCAGATCTTGGCCGCCTCGACCGCAGCAACCCCGCCGACCGGCAACTCAACGTCGGGCGGCACCCGCAAGCTGACCCACCCGACGGGCGTGGCCCACGTCAGGTTTTCCGGGGGGAGCCCGCCCACGCAGGGATCAAGCCTGACCGCCCGGAGTGGGCGGGCTCC
>NZ_JBFAOC010000120.1:0-1784 GCF_040675055.1 Micromonospora sp. NPDC049662 | reverse complement strand
CCCTCGCAGCCCTTTTCTTAATTCGTTTTGCGTCTGCACCGAGGCATTGCCGCCGCCAAACCTCTTGATCATCGGGAGCGGGCGGGGTGGGGCAGCCCTCAGCCCCGGGCCCGCGCCCAGGAGAGGAAGCGCTCGGTCATCCGGGCGGGCGGGTGGTCGGGGTGGAGTTGGGTGAGCTGCTGGGTCGCCTCGTTCATCAGGGTGCCGAGGTAGATCAGCAGTCCGGTGCGGTTGGTCCGGTACTCCGTGAGCAGGGCGAGCTTGGCCGGCTGGCAGGGCCACTCCCGGCCGCAGTTGCGGCACCGCCAGAGCGGACGCATGGCAACGTGCGGAACGGGCGGACGGACCACCATCACCACCACCGCGCTTCGTCGTGGTCTCTCGGGCTGAGCACATCGACCTCCTCGTGCAGGGGAAGGGGGTCGCTCCCGCAAGGGGGAAACGGGAGCGACCCCGGGCAGAGCCCGCCACCGCCATTGCGGCCACCAGCGAACCCGCCATTGGTGACAGTCTGCGAGGAGTCAACTACGGTCGATCCGTGCTCGCGGCATCCGCGCAGATCAGCGGTCCGGTCGAGCAGCCACGAGGGACACGCGGCTTCGGGTTGGGCAGAGATGGGGGAGTCAATGGGGACAGTGACGGACTACGTGCTGGAGGAACTGCGCCTGCTGCGGGCGGAGACAGGGCTCAGCCAGGACGACTTCGGCCGGGGAATCGGCTACTCGGGCTCGCACGTCAGCTCCGTGGAGACGGGCGGGCGACCGCCCACGAAGGAGTACATGCGGGCCGTCGACAACCACCACCGGACGGGCGAGCGCTTCCAGCGGATGCTGGAACGGTTGGGCCGGCTCGACGCCGAGCCGGCCTGGCTGCGCGAATGGATCGAGTTCGAGCGGGAGGCGACCACGCTGCGCTGGTTCGAGTTGGCGTACGTGCCCGGCCTGTTGCAGACCGAGCGGTACGCCCGCGCCACGCTGGCCGGCGGGCGGTTCGACGCCGAGGACGTCGACCGGATCGTCGCGTCCCGGCTGGAACGGCAGGCGATCCTGCGCCGCCCGCGTCCGCCGCAGCTCATCGCCGTGCTGGACGAGGCGGTGCTCCGCCGGCCGGTGCTCGACCAACCGGGCCTGATGGTCGAGCAGTGCGAGCACCTGGTGGAGCTGGCCACCCAGGAGCACATCCAGGTGCATGTCGTGCCGGTGGATGCTGGCATGTACCTGGGCTTGGCCGGCCAGTTCATCATCGCCGAGATGCCCGACGGCGAACGGGTGGCGCACGCCGACAACCAGCTCATCGCGCAGTTCGTCGACGCGTCGACCGACGTCGCTAAGCTGGCGAAGACGTGGGAGATCGTCCGCAACGAGGCGCTCCCCCGCCGGCCGTCAATCGAGCTGATCAAGGAAGTGGCGAAGTCATGGACACCCTGACCCCACGGTGGCGCAAGTCGACCCGGTCCGGCGGTAACGGCGGCTCCTGCGTCGAGGTCGCCGACAACCTGCCGCACGTCGTGCTGGTGCGCGACACCAAGGACCGCGACGGCGGCACCCTGCACGTAACCCCGACGGCCTGGAAAACCTTCGTCGCCTACGCCAAGCAGCACTGACCGCACCCCACACGCAGACCTCCCCGCCCCCGCCCCCGGCACTCCGCCCCAGCCCCGCCCAGCCCCGGCACCCCGCCCCGCCCCGCCCCGCCCGCCCGCCCCCCCCCCCGGCCGCACGGCCCGGCGGGCGAGCGGCCCGACGGGCCCCCCCCGCGCAACTTCTAGTTAGGTGGGGGGAAAT
>NZ_JBFAOC010000119.1:0-2379 GCF_040675055.1 Micromonospora sp. NPDC049662 | reverse complement strand
ACCCTTTGAAAAGTCGGTGCGCCCCCCCAGCCCCCGGTGCGGCCCCCCAAACCTCTTGATCACTGTTGGAGGGGTGAGCTGGCCCTCCTGCGCAACGGATCGTTGGTTGCTGTGCGTTACACGCAACGGATCTACGGTCTGCGCAAGTCTCGGTGGTGGATCCTTCCGCTGACGCCGCATAACGTTGAGCAACGGCGCCAGCCCGTGGGCCACGGTGGCCGGGCGCGCCCGACCCCTGGGAGCAGGACAATGACGATGGACGCCACCAGCCAGCGCCTCTTGATGTGCCGGCCGACGTACTTCGCCGTCGACTACGCCATCAACCCCTGGATGGACCCGAGCGCGCCGGTCGACCCCGCGCTGGCCGTCCGGCAGTGGGAGCAGCTTCGCCAGACGTACCTTGACCTGGGCCACACCGTCGAGGAGATCACTCCGGTGCCCGGCCTGCCCGACATGGTCTTCGCCGCCAACGGCGGCACCGTGATCGACGACAAGGCGATGGCCGTGCAGTTCCGCGACCCGCAGCGCGCCGACGAGGCGCCGGCCTACCGGGCCTGGTTCGAGGCCGCCGGGTTCGAGATGTACGACCCGAAGCACGTCAACGAGGGTGAGGGCGACGTCCTGCTGGCCGGCGACCACCTGCTGGCCGGCACCGGCTTCCGGACCGCCCACGCCGCGCACGCCCAGTTGCAGGAGGTCTTCGGCTACCCGGTGATCACCATGCAGCTCGTCGACCCGCGCTTCTACCACCTGGACACCGCGCTGACCGTCCTCGACGAGCGGACCGTGGCGTACCTGCCGGAGGCCTTCTCCCCCGGCAGCCAGGCCGTGCTGCGCCGGCTCTTCCCCGACGCCGTGCACGCCACCATGGCCGACGCCGAGGTGCTGGGCCTGAACGCGGTCAGCGACGGACGGCACGTCGTGCTGCCCGCGCAGGCCACCGACCTGGCCGCCAAGCTGCGCGACCGGGGTTACGAGACCATCGGTGTCGACCTGTCCGAGCTGCGTAAGGCCGGCGGCGGACCGAAGTGCTGCACGCTGCGACTCCGTCAGGGAAAGGCAACCAAGTGATCGTGGACGACAAGCTGCGTACGCCGGGAGCGGTCCGGGACGCCGAGCGCTGGACGGCGCACAACTACCACCCGCTGCCGGTGGTCATCTCGTCGGCCGAGGGCGCGTGGCTCACCGACGTGGACGGCAAGCGCTACCTGGACTGCCTGGCCGGCTACTCGGCGCTGAACTTCGGCCACCGGCACCCGCAGCTCATCGCCGCCGCGCACGCCCAACTCGACCGGCTGACGCTGACCAGCCGAGCGTTCATCCACGACCAGTTCGCCGACTTCTGCCGGGAGCTGGCCGAGCTGTGCGACAAGGACCTGGTGCTGCCGATGAACACCGGCGCCGAGGCCGTGGAGACCGGGATCAAGGTGGCCCGCAAGTGGGGCTACCAGGTCAAGGGCGTACCGGCCGGTCAGGCGAACATCGTGGTGGCCGAGGGCAACTTCCACGGCCGGACGACCACCATCGTCAGCTTCTCCACCGACGAGGACGCCCGCGCCGACTTCGGGCCGTACACCCCGGGGTTCACGGTCGTGCCGTACGGCGACCTGGACGCCCTCACCGCCGCGATCGACGAGAACACCGTCGCCGTGCTGCTCGAGCCGATCCAGGGCGAGCAGGGCGTGGTGGTGCCGCCGGAGGGTTACCTGCCGGGCGTACGCCGGGTCTGCACCGAGCGGAACGTGCTGTTCATCGCCGACGAGATCCAGTCGGGTCTGGGGCGTACCGGCCGGACCTTCGCCTGTGACCACGAGGGCGTGGTGCCGGACATGTACCTGCTGGGCAAGGCGCTCGGCGGCGGCATCGTGCCGGTCTCCGCGGTGGCCGCGAACACCGACGTGCTGGGCGTGCTCAAGCCCGGTCAGCACGGCTCCACCTTCGGCGGCAACCCGCTGGCCTGCGCGGTGGCCACCGAGGTCGTACGGCTGCTGGCGACGGGCGAGTTCCAGCGCCGCTCGGCCGAGCTGGGCGAGCGGCTGCGGGCCGGCCTGGACGGGCTGGTCGGCAAGGGCCTCGTCGGCGTACGCGTCCGGGGCCTCTGGGCTGGGCTGGACATCGACCCGGCGCTGATGAGCGGACGCGAGGCGTGCGAGCGCCTGATGGAGCGCGGCATCCTCGCCAAGGACACCCACGGCTCCACGATCCGGCTAGCCCCGCCCCTGGTGATCACCGAAGAGGAGATCGACCAGGCCATCACGACGCTGGCCGAGGTGCTGGCTGCCTGACCCGGAACGTGTGAGTGGCGGGGGCCGCCCGCGCCCCCCCCCCCCCCCCCGCCCGGCGGGGGGGGCGGCCGGCCCAGGGGGGGGGCGCCGCCCA
>NZ_JBFAOC010000118.1:0-2466 GCF_040675055.1 Micromonospora sp. NPDC049662 | reverse complement strand
CGTCGAAGCGGATGTACGAGCCGTCCGGCCGCCGCTTCTCCTTGGCCGTGCGAACGACGACCCAACGGGGTGGGGCGGGGGGTTAGGGGGTTTTCAGGTGGGGGTGTAGGGCGGCCACGATGGGGGCGTCGGCGGGGAGCCAGGTGACCGAGTCCAGTTCGTCAATGGTCAACCAGCGCAGCGCCTGGTGCTCCAGTGCCTGCGGTTCGTCACCGTGGAGCAGGCGGGCGGCGTACACCTTGAGCACCGACCGGCCGTGGGCCATCCGGACGTTGCGGCCGACCCGGGCGCCGACCTCGACGCGTACGGCCAACTCCTCGGCGCACTCCCGGATCAGCGCGTCGGTCTCGGCCTCACCGGGCTCAACCTTCCCACCAGGGAACTCCCACATGCCGGCCACCTCCGGCGGGGCGGAGCGCGCACAGGCGAGCACCCGTCCGTCCCGGATGATCGCCGCTCCCACGATCACCTTCAGGTCCCGTCGCTGGGCCTGCCCGCCACCATTAGCCCGTTCGGTCTGCACGGGCGTCCAGGGTGCCAGATCAATCGGCGGTTTGGGTACCGACACCGTCCGCTAGGCCAATAGAACACGGAAGTGTGGGCGTGGACACCCCTACCGAGCGACGACAGACTAGAAGGCACCGACAAGACACGGGATGGCGACGATTTGGCCACAAGCCGGCAACGGCGCTTGGGGGGTGCGGTAATGCGCGTGCTGTTCAGCAGCCGAGCCAAACACGACTACCTTTCCGACGCGTTGACCTTGCTATCTGGTTGGACGCGGGACGGTGAGCAGATCCGGCGCACGCTGGTGATCGACGATACCCAACACGCGGCCCTGACTGAACGGGTCAAGGTCGTGGCGGACGCCCTGCATCTACGTCCCGAGATAAGCCGCCGGTCCGACAGCACCCTGATCCGGGTCGGGCACGGCAACGGTGACCCCCTGACCGAGGGTGAGGTCCTGCTGGCCGCCCGTATCGAGGACGCCTACCGGGCGGTCACCGAGTCCTGACGAGCCGGCGCGGTGGCGCCGGTTTCCTAACCTGGATCGCATGGCGAACATCGCGTACGACCGCAAGGAGCAGGTCCAGCAGATCGAAAGTGGGCTGCTCGACGGCGAGCAGATCATCGCCGTCTACGACGCCGTCGGCACCGGCACCGGGTTCATCGGGCTGACCGACCGGCGCGTGATCATCCAGGACCGCTCCTTCGTCGGTAAGCGGTATGCGATCACCAGCATCCCGTACTCGAAGATCACCAGCGTGAGCGTGGTCAGCAACAAGTCCTGGGGTGGGTCGTTCTTCTCCACCGGCGCGATCGCGATCCACGTCGGCACGCACACCTACGAGGTGGAGTTCCGCGGCGCGCAGAAGAGCCACCACGTGCACAACGTGATCCTGCACCACATCTCCTGACGATCCTTCGACCAGGAGCCCGGCGGGCGTAAATGCCTTGCCGGGCTCCCGGCGTCTCTGGTGTCCTCGGTGCACAGCCGCCCGAAGGGAGCAGTGCCATGCCCAACACGACGAAGTCCCCCCGACCGAACGTCATCCGACTTGAGGAAACGAGGCTTCGTGAGCAGAACTGCTCCGCAGAGGACACCCGTCACTGAGCACAACCCCGGAGGCCGCTGATGTCGGTCTTCGACGATCCGGGCCTCTTCGGCCGGCTGTGGGCTGCCGGATACGACAGCCCCGGCAACCCCGACCCGGCGCCCGCCGTGGACTTCCTGGCCGATCTGGCCGACGGCGGTCCGGTCCTGGAACTGGCGATCGGCACCGGCCGGGTCGCACTGCCACTGGCCGAGCGCGGCCTCACCGTGCACGGCATCGAGGCGTCCGACGAGATGCTGGCGCTGATGCGGGCCAAGCCCGGTGGCGACCAGATCCCGACGGTCGTCGGTGACATGGCGGACGTGGGCGTAGAGGGCCCGTTCCGCCTGGCGTACCTGGTCTTCAACACGCTGTTCAACCTGGTGGACGCCGAGCGGCAGGCGGACCTGTTCCGCAACGTCGCCCGGGTGCTGTCGCCGGGCGGGGCGTTCGTCATCGAGACGTTCGTCCCCGACCCGAGCGGTTTCGACGCGGACGAGCAGTTACAGGTCCGCGAGGTGACCGAGGACTCCGTGACGATCCGGGTGCACCGGTACGACCGGCCAGCGCAGCGGTTCATCCGGCAGACCATCACCTTCGACGGCAACGGTGTGCACCTGAAGCCGTTCGCGATGCGATACGCCTGGCCGCACCAGATCGACGAGATGGCCCGGCAGGCGGGCCTTGCGCTCACCGAGCGGTACGCCGACTGGCACCGGCAGCCGTTCACGGCGGAGAGTCCGTCACACATCTCGGTCTACCGGGCACGGTAGCGGTGCAGACTGCCCGCCACGTGCAGGAGGACCAGGCGACGCGGATCAGCCGACACGAACCCGACGATCTCTGACGCTGCTCACCGGTTGCTGCCTGG
>NZ_JBFAOC010000117.1:0-3144 GCF_040675055.1 Micromonospora sp. NPDC049662 | reverse complement strand
GGGCCGGCCCGCGCGGGCCGGCCCCGACGCGGTCAGGCCGCCGGCCGTACGCGGTAGGCGAGGTGCGTGACGCCGTCGCCCTCGACGACGCGGAAGGGACCGTCGAGCTGAAGTGGTGCGATCTTCAGGTCGGCGAAGAGCGGGACGCCGGCACCGAGCACGACCGGGACCAGGTCGACGTGCACCTCGTCGAGCAGGCCAGCCTCGACGACCTGGGCCGCGATGGTGCCGCCGTTGACCCCTACCTCCTTGTCACCGGCGAGCGCCTTCGCGCGGTCGATGGCGCTGGCGACGCCGTCGGTGACGAAGACGAAGGAGTCGTTCTCCGGTGCCCAGCCCTCCGGCACGGTGTGCGTGACGACCACGACGGGCACGTCCATCGGGTGCCGGCCACCCCACCCGCCGGTCATGTCGAACAGCCTCCGGCCGACGACCAGCGCTCCGGTCCGCTGGTTGAGGTCCCGCAGGTGCTGGGCGCTCGCGGCGGACGTCCGGAACGTCATCTCGGGGTGGGCGGTCGGCGTCTCGACGTCACCGCTGCCGTACCACTGGAAGAGGTGCTCGAAGCCGCCGTGGGAGGCGTCCGCGATGTAGCCGTCCAACGACATCGTCGCCCCGGTCGTCACCTTCGTCATCGGTCCACTCCTTGGTCGCTGCGGTGTCAGCCCGCCGGTGGGACCGGTCGTGTCCGGCGCTCATCCTGTGGTCGAAGCAGGCGGTGCCGTTCTCGACACAGCCGCCGAATTCCGTGTCGAGGTGGGACCGCCCGCCGGTCAGCCACGGCGAGCGGTCAGCCGGCGGCGCGGCTCACCGGCTCGTGGCGGCGTCCAACGGTTTGGAGCAGAGCACGTCCGGCTGGGGCAGGTAGCCCAGCGCCTGCCAGAACCGCAGCGCCGCCGTGTCCTGCGGAAGGACCAGCAGGTTCACCCGTGGACACCCCAACGCCGCGAACCGCTCCTCCAGCTCCACGACCAGCGTGGTGGCGATACCCCGGGCGGCGACACGCCGGGTCCACGGCCAGTCGCAGGATCATGCCCCGTCGGCCGTCGTACGTGCCGAGCACGACTCCGGCGACGGCGCGGTCCACCTCGGCGACCAGGAACAGCTCCGGGTCCCGGGCCAGTTTGGCGGTCAGTTCGGCACGCGGCAGCACGTCCCGGCCCGCCGCTCTCCAGAGCGCCGCGACGCGGTCCTAGTCGGGCCAGTCGAACTCGCGGATGCGCACCACGCGACAGTAGTGAGCGCCGCCACCGCGCCGGGCGGCAGGCAACGGTCGTAGCGTGGGGTCATGCGAACCACCACGCTGGGCAGTGCGGGGCCCGAGGTCGGCGTCATCGGTCTCGGGTGCATGGGCATGAGCCACGGATACGACATCACCGGCCCTCGCGACGACGACACTTCGATCTCCGTGATCCGGCAGGCGCTGGATCTGGGCGCCACGCTGATCGACACGTCCGATGTGTACGGGCCGTACACCAACGAGGAGCTGGTCGGGCGGGCACTGGCCGACGGCCACCGGGAGCGGGCCGTCCTGGCGACGAAGGTCGGACTGGTCGCGACGCCGCCGGCCGACGGCTCCAGCAAACTACCCACGATCGGCAGGAACGGCCGGCCGGAGCACATCCGCGCGGCGATCGACGACAGCCTGCGTCGCCTCGGCACCGACCACGTCGACCTCTACCAACTGCACCGCGTCGACCCCGAGGTGCCCATCGAGGAGTCCTGGGGCGCGATGGCGGAGGTCGTCGCGGCGGGCAAGGCGCGACAGATCGGCCTGTCGGAGGTGACGGCGACCGAGATCGCGCGGGCCCAGGCGGTGCATCCGGTGGCGTCGGTGCAGTCCGAGCTGTCGTTGTGGACCCGGGATCCGCTGGCCGAGGTGCTGCCGTACTGCGTCGAGCAGGGCATCGCCTTCCTGCCGTTCTCTCCGCTGGGCCGGGGATTCCTCGCCGGACGATTCGCCTCGTTCGACGACCTGCCGGCGGACGACTTCCGACGAGGCCTGCCGCGCTTCCAGCAGGAGGCGCTGCGCGCCAACCTCGCCATCGTCGCCCGGGTCCGGGAGGTCGCCGAACGGGCCGGCGTCAGCCCCGCGCAGGTCGCGCTCGCGTGGGTCGTCGCCCAGGGCGACCGGGTCATCCCGATCCCCGGCACCAAGACCCCGACCTACCTGGTGGACAACTGCGCGGCCGGCGACGTGCGGCTCGGCGCGGAGGAACTCGCCGACCTGGACGCCCTGCCCGCCCCCGAGGGCGGACGGTACTGACCAACCGGCGGCCCGGTGTCACTCAGCCGGGCCGCCGGAGCCCGACGGGCGGCCCGAACCGCACGCCGACGCCGGGCGAGTAGAGCACGCTGACCGGCGGCCCGACCGGCGCCGGCAGGCCCGCCGCGGCGACCAGCTCGTCATCCAGGCGCAGCAGCTCCGCCCGGTGCAACGGCCAGCGGGGATGCCAGTTCGGCAGGTGCCGCGTGCGACCGTACGCCCGGGTGTGCAGCCCCCAGCGGGCGGTGAGGAAGTGTTCGACTCCGGTCGGATCGGCGATGCGCTCCCCCACCCGGACCTCCATCCGGCTCGCCGTGCCCGCCGGACCGGGCCAGCGTCGCCGGCACCGGTAGGTGAGTCGGTCGCCGTCGCGGTCCAGCCGCATCGAGGACCAGAGGTACGGCAGACGCAGCGTCGCCCGCGCGACGAGCACCGGCACCAGGCGGGACGCGTCGAGCGACCGGAACACGACGGCACGCCGGCCGGTGTCGTCCACCGAGTAGAGCCGGACGTTCGTCTCGGCGAAGGTGCCGAGGTACGGCACGCCCGGCCCACGACCGAAGCCCAGCCCGACCATCCGGAAGCCGATCAGCCCGACGTAGCTGACCCCGCCGATGGTGTCCGGCGCGGTGCCCGCGGGCAGCAGGGGCGCGACGACCTCCGGCGCGACGGCCCAGTGCAGGAAGGTGAGGTCCTCCCAGCGCTGACGCAGGAGCGCCCAGCGGAACGCCTGCCGGGGCGCGCCGTCGACCGGTTCGATGTCCACGCTCCCATCCTGGCCCAGGCGTGCGCACCGCCACACGGCGTGCGCACCGCCACACGGCGTGCGCACCGCCACACGGCGTGCGCACCGCCACACGGCGTGCGCACCGCCACAC
>NZ_JBFAOC010000116.1:0-3214 GCF_040675055.1 Micromonospora sp. NPDC049662 | reverse complement strand
GCGTCGACGCCCACCCCGATGGCGGTCCCACCCCGGGGGGCGGGTCGAGGTGTGTTGTGGTGGATCACCCCCCGGCATCTTGATGCCTGTGAGTCATCACGCTCATCAGGACATCTGTTCCCCGGCCAGCGCAGAGCCAGCCGACGCCGGACCGACCAACACCGGTCAGGGATCGACCTGACTCAGTCATAGATCGCCTCCACCAGCCACTGCCCGGCCTCGACGGCTAGCAGCAGGGCAGCACCGTCGGCGAGGCTGACCTGGAACCGGGCCCGGCGGCGGGCCTCGGCCGGCGCCCACCAGCGCTCGTCCACCGGCCACGGCCCGGCCCACCCCACGATCTCCGCCGGCTGACCGGCGCCGACCACCAGTCGGGCCGGTGGGGCGCTCACCGCCAACCGCGCGCTGATCACCACCGGCTCGCCGACGGCGTCGTGCACGGTCGCGGCGAGCGGACTGGGCAGCACCACGGCGGGCGCGGGCGGCGGCAGCCGGCCCGGCCACGGCGGGATGCCCCCACCCCGACCGGCCGCACCGGCACCGCCCGCACCAGCACCGCCCGCGGCGGCAACGGCCGGGGGGCCGGGTCGGGTCGGGAGCCGCTCGTCGCCCCACGGCACGAGGCGCACCTGGTCGGCCGGAGAACGCCCGCCACCGAGCACCGCCGTGACCACCGCCTCCGGGCCGAGGATGCCCTGTACGCGGCTCAATGCCCGGTGCGCCCGCTCCCGCTCCTCGCCGGTCTCCCCCCAGAGGCCGGTCTGCAGGCCGGCCTGGGCCACCACCCCGTCCGGGATCAGCCGCAGTCGGATGATGCCGGACGTCGGGCGGGCCGGGCGGGCGCCGGCGCGACCGCTGCTGCCGGAGAGCCAGCCGTCGAGCTGCCAACGCACCCGGTCGGCGATGGCGGCGGCGGTGAGCAGACCGTCGTGCCGCCACACCCGGTGCAGCTCCTGCCCGTGCTCGGTAACCGCCTCGATGCCGAGTCGGGTGCAGGCCAGCCCGTGCCCGGCGAGCCGGTCGTGCAACTGCTCGGCCAGGGCACGGGCGGCGAACGCCGCCGCGTCGACCCGGTCGATCGGATCGTCGTACCCGGCGGTCACCGTCAGGTCGGCCGGCGGCTGCCGGACGGCGAGCGGGCGGTGGTCCCGGCCGGCGGCCAGCCGGTGGGCCAGCGCGCCGTCGAACCCGAAGCGGGCCAGCACGTCGCCGGCCGGTAGCGCGGCGAAGTCACCGAGGGTCCGCACCCCCAGCCGGCGCAGCAGGTCAGCCAGCGCGGACCGACCGAGCGCCTCGACCGGCATCCCGGCCAGGAACGCCGGCGTCCCACCCGGCGCCACCACCCGGCCGGTGCGGGCGGCCAGCCCCGCCGCGAACACCCCGTCGGCGATGCCCACCTGGCTCTCCACCAGACACGACTGGGCGACGTGCTCGATGAGCCGTTCGGCGGCCGCCTCCTCACCGCCGAGGTAGCGACTCGGGCCCCGGGCGGCAACCGCACAGGCGCCCGGCCGGACCACCTCGACACCGGCCACCAGTTCCTCCAACGCGGCGACCACCGGCTCGAACGCCCGGGCGTCCCGGCCAGGGTCGTAGTCCACGACGGTGAGCTGCGGGCAACGACCCTGCGCCTCCCGCTTGCGCAGCCCTCGGCGTACGCCTTCGGCGCGGGCCCGCTCGGAGCAGGCGACCACCCGGTTGGCGTGCAGGACGGCGACCGGGCCGGTGGCTGGTATCCCGTCGACGATCTCGGCGGCGAGCACCGGCCAGTCCGGGCACCACAGCAGCAGGGTCCGGGTCGGCGAGCCGGTCACCCCGACCCGACCAGGGCGAGCGGCCCGGACGGTCGGCCCACGGTCGATCGCACCGTCCGGGGAATGACGCGGGTGAGCTCGGCGTCGGGGAGCCAGACCTTGATCTCCTTGGGGCGGGCGGCTGCCCCCCGCCCGCGCGCCGACACGGTGACCTCCCGGCGGCGCAGCCGCCCCCGACCCTGACCGAGCCCTTCCCAGACCCCGCGGACCACCTGCAGCGTCACGTCCGCGCCGTCCCACCGGCCGTACGGGACGAGCACGCTGCCGCGCTGCCGGGCCCGGGCGGCCAGCCGGGTGGCGACCGAGGCGGAGACCGCGGCCGGTACGGCGGTGACCACGACGTCCACCCCGTCGATCAACGCGGCGACCACGGTGGCCCACTCGGGACCCGGATTCGGCACCAGGGCGAGCCGGTCCAGGGAGATGCCCAGCTCGGCCGCCGCACCCGCGCCGAACGTCGGCACCCCGACCACCGCACACCACGAGCCGGCCCGGGACGCCTCGGCCAGCAGTGCGAGCACCAGCGAGGTACCCCCACTGCGGCGGGGCTGACCGGCGGCGACAGCGATTGTGCTGCCCCGACGTAGACCCCGGTTGGGCAACAGGCCGGTCAGCTCAGGCGTCACCGGTAGCACGCGGTGGCCGCCCACCGGATCGGGCGCGCTCGCCGGGCGTACCAGATCGGCCAGCGCGGCGGAACCCACCACCATGCGGCCCGCCATTGGACCAACCCCCCGTCGTTGCTGTGGAACAGATCAGGCCGCACCGTGACGCCGGCCGCCCGGCTTCCCTTCCAGGCGGCCGGCGTCACGGCGGTCTCACGCCGCGAGGCCGTCCAGGGCTGGTTGGTGTGCCACGCCGAGCGCGGTCTCCACCACCGTGACGAACTGTTCGGCGGCGCGGAGCAGGTCATCGGCCTCCCGGGCGCTGACCACCCGGGGGATGCCGGCTTCGGCGGCGGCTCGCTTGCTGGCCCCGGCCGCGAAGAACCGGGCCCACTCGTCGAGCTCGGGGGCGACGGCGCAGAGCAGGACCCAGACGCTGGTGATCCGGTTGCGCCGGCTCGGGGCGGGACGGGCCCGGGCGGCGAGCAGGGCAGCCGCCGCGCGCAGCGCCGCCAGGTGGGCGGCCGCGTAGCGCAGGCCGTCGGGTCGGGTCTGGCCGGCCTCGACCAGCCCACGGCGGGCCAGGGTGAGGAGCTGGGCAGGGGTGCGGTGCGGCAGCACGTGCGCCGGCACCGTCGGTGCCTGAGCCGGGTTGGTCGGCATGGACTGTCTCCTCCACGTGGCCGGGGTGTCGGTCGGGGCGGTGGTGCCGCCGACGAGACGCCGAGGTCGGGTGGGTGCGGAGGAAGACGCACCGGGGGCGGCCGGCCGGGTGTGGATGCTTCCCCACACCAC
>NZ_JBFAOC010000115.1:0-3759 GCF_040675055.1 Micromonospora sp. NPDC049662 | reverse complement strand
CAGGGCGGGACCGGGCGGGACCGGGCGGGACCGGGCGGGACCGGGCGGGACCGGGCGGGACCGGGCGGGACCGGGCGGGACCGGGCGGGACCGGGCGGGACCGGGTGGGACCGGGTGGGACCGGGTGTGCAGTTGACGCATTGAGGTGGGCTGATGAGAATGGGCGACGGAGTCAGGTAGGGCCACCGGGCCGAGGGCGCCGACGGCGAGCATCGCCGTCGAGGATCGGCCGGTGAGCTGCCGCGAGTTTCCCGTCCGCGTGACATGGGCCGTCGCGCACTGTCCGCGTACCCCCGAAGGGGCCGTGATGTGCGCACGGCCGCCTGCCGACGTCGTCGATGGACGGCGTCGTGCGTCCGAAGTGGAGCTCGAATGACCCGTACGAAAGCTCTCGGCAGCGCGCTGACCGCGCTCGCCACCGCCGCGGCCGGCGTGTTCCTCGCCGCCACCGTCAGCACCACCCCGGCTTCCGCCGCCGGTACCGGAACCGGTTATCTGCACACGAACGGTAGCCAGATCGTGGACAGCACCGGGGCCACGGTCCGGTTGACCGGCATCAACTGGTTCGGCATGGAGACCGACAACAAGACCTTCCACGGGCTCTGGTCGAGCAATCCGTGGCGGGGTCAGCTCGACACGATGGCCCGGCTGGGCTACAACACGCTGCGGGTGCCGTACTCGAACGACGCGCTGAAGGCGGGCGCGACCGCCACCGGGATCAACGACTTCGTCAACCCGGACCTGGTGGGGCTGTCGCCGTTGCAGATCCTGGACAAGGTGATCGCCTACGCCGGCAGCAAGGGGATGCGGATCATCCTGGACCGGCACCGGCCGACGTCGGCGGGGCAGTCGCCGCTGTGGTACACGTCGACGGTCTCCGAGGCGACCTGGATCAACGACTGGAAGATGCTCGCCCAGCGGTACGCGGGCAATCCGACGGTGATCGGCGCGGACCTGCACAACGAGCCGCACGCCGAGGGTACGAACCCGGCGGCCACCGGCGCGTGCTGGGGTTGCGGCGACACGGCGCGGGACTGGCGGCTCGCCGCGGAGCGGGCCGGTAACGCCATTCTCGGCGTGCAACCCAACTGGTTGATCTTCGTGGAGGGGGTGAGCTGCCCGAGCGGTGGTCTCTCCAACGTGTGGGACAACGACCCGAGCAACGACGAGGACTGCGGCTGGTGGGGCGGCAACCTGTCGAAGGCCGGTCAGTACCCGGTCCGGCTGAACGTGGCGAACCGGCTGGTCTACTCGCCGCACGAGTACGCGACGTCGGTGTACCGGCAGACCTGGTTCGACGCCCCGGACTACCCGGCGAACATGCCGGCGATCTGGGACAAGTACTTCGGTTACCTCTACAAGCAGAACATCGCCCCGATCATGATGGGTGAGTTCGGCAGCACCCTGGCCGACCCGAAGGACCGGGTGTGGCTGGAAAAGTTGATGGCGTACACCGGCACCGGCGTGACCGGGATGTCGTTCACCTACTGGTCGTGGAACCCGAACTCGGGTGACACCGGCGGCATCGCGCTGGACGACTGGACCAACATCAACACCACCAAGCAGGCGATCCTGCAGCCGTACCTGATCGCGCCGAGCGGCGGCGGACCCACCGGCGGGCCGACCGGCGGCCCCACGGGCGGCCCCACGGGCGGGCCGACCGGCGGGCCGACGAGCGCGCCCCCCGGCGCCTGCACGGCCACCTACCGGCAGGTCAACGCCTGGCAGGGCGGCTTCCAGGGTGAGTTGACCGTGAAGAACACCGGCACTGCCGCGGTGAATCCGTGGTCGGCCACCTGGACCTGGCCGTCCGGCGTGACGCTGGGCAGCGGGTGGAACGCCACCGTCACCCAGTCCGGTACGACGGTCACGGCCGCCGCGCCCAGCCACGCGCCGTCTCTGGCGGCGGGCGCCTCGGTCACCGTGGGCTTCACCGCCAACGGTACGGCCAGCGCCCCGGCGACCGTGAAGCTCAACGGCGCGAGCTGTTGAGCAACCGAGGTGGTCGACGCCCACGCCGAGGGCGTCGGCCACCTCGGGCCGGGCGCACGTCGTGCCGGGCCGAGAGCCGGGCGCACGCCGGGCCAGGCCAGGGCAGGCGCACACCGAGCCCTCCGTAGGGCGGCGGACCAGGGCCGCACGGAGCATTTACATCAAGGTTCTTCTATGCTTCCATCGGGAAAGCGCTTGCCTTCGCTGCGGCCGGCGCGAACGCGGGAGCCGCTTCTTCGCACCGAAACGCACCGGCGGACCCGGGACCTGAGATCCCGGATCACCTAGCCGCCCACGGGCATGGGCGTCGCGACAGTGTGTCCGCCTCATCGAAAGGAAGCAGCATGCGCACAGCAGAGCGTCGGATGACGCTGCTCGCCACCACCGCCGCCGCGACCGCCGCGCTGGTCACCAGCGGTCTCCTGACGGCCGTGTCGGCCCAGGCGGCAGCCGGCTGTCAGGTCGCCTACTCGGTCGCCAGCCAGTGGCCGGGTGGGTTCACCGGCAACGTCACGGTCACCAACCTCGGCGACCCGGTCTCCGGGTGGACGCTGCGCTGGTCGTACGGGGCCGGCCAGCAGGTCAGCCAGGCGTGGGGGGCCACCGTCACGCAGAGCGGCAGCCAGGTCTCCGCCGCCAACGTCGATTACAACGGCAACCTGGCCACCAACGGCAGCGCCTCGTTCGGCTTCAACGCGAGTTGGAACTCCAGCAACCCGGCGCCGACCAGCTTCACCCTGAACAACGTGGCCTGCACCGGCGGCACCACCACCCCGACCATCGCCCCACCGACCACCCCGGGCACGCCCACCAACCCGCCCACCACGCCGCCGATTCCCAGCGATCCGCCGCCGAGCGTTCCGCCGCAGACCGGCCTGGTCGGCTGGGCCACCCAGAACGGCGGCACCACCGGCGGTGGCGGCGCACCGGCGACCACCGTCACGAACGCCTCGGCGCTGACCAGCGCGCTGAACGCGACCGGGTCGGCGGTGATCCGGGTGTCCGGCACCATCTCCTGCTCGGGCATGCTGCGGGTGCGGTCCAACAAGACCATCCTCGGCAACTCCGGCGCGACGATCGTCGGCTGCGGGCTCAACGTCAGCGGTGACCGCAACGTCATCATCCGGAACCTGACCTTCCGGGACTGGAACGACGACGCGATCAACGTGCAGGAGTCGGCCACCAACATCTGGATCGACCACAACACCTTCAGCAACGGGTACGACGGCGCGGTCGACATCAAGCGCGGCTCGGACTTCGTCACGGTGTCGTGGAACCGGGTCTTCAACCACGACAAGACGATGCTGCTCGGGCACAGCGACGACAACGGCGCCCAGGACACCGGGCACCTGCGGGTCACGTACCACCACAACTGGTTCGACGGCAGCAAGCAGCGCAACCCCCGGGTGCGCTTCGGCAACCCGGTGCACGTCTACAACAACTACTACCGGGCCAACACCGGCTACGGCGTGGCCTCCACCGAGAACGCGGGCGTGCTCGTCGAGGGCAACTACTTCGAGAACGTCCCCGACACGTACCACCTCGGCGAGGCCGACTCCGGGCCGGGCCGGCTGGTGGCCCGCAACAACCACTTCGTCAACTCGCCCGCCGGCCAGACCGGTGGCAGCGTCGCCAGCATCCCGTACTCGTACCAACTGGACACCGCGAGCAACGTCAAGTCCATCGTGACGGGCGGCGCCGGCGCCGGTCGCATCACGGTCTGACCGTGGGTCGGTCGGGGTCCGCCGTGCCGGCGGGCCCCGACCG
>NZ_JBFAOC010000114.1:0-3878 GCF_040675055.1 Micromonospora sp. NPDC049662 | reverse complement strand
GCGGCGGGTCTGCCCGGCCGGCTGGCTTCGGCCGCCGGCCGAGCGGTTGCCCCCGCCCGTGGGCGGCCCGGCGGTCGGCGCCGAGGGTCGGCTGGCCGGCGTGCGCAGATCCTCCACCGCTGGCGCGTCGACAGCCGCCGGCACATCGACGGGCAGCGCCGCGTCGGCCGGGACAGCTCCGGGCCGGAGCGGCTCGCCGGTAGCCGCCGGGTCGACCAGCGCCGCCAGCGGCAGCGGCTCGCCGGTAGCCACCGGGCCGTGGTCGGCCGCCGGGATCTTTCCGGGCGGGGTCGTCTTCGGGGTACGGGACTTTTTCGGGTTACGCCTGGCGGGCATCCGGGCCTCCTTCGGTGCCGACCGTCCCGGCCGTTCCCGCGCTGGCGGTCGGTCGGATCGGCTGGTGACCGCCGCGGCGCGACGGTTCAGTGGGAAGGGACTGCTCACCGGGGGTCAGGCAGGCTCGAGGCCGCCGAACGGCGGAATGGAGACGCGCGACGCCCGGGAGCGCACGGACCGCGACGCGGGGCGGCGGACCGGCTCGGAAGTGGGGCGTCAGTTACGCATGCCGGAACCCTAACCACCGACTGGGGAGACGCGCATCCGAATTTACTGGCACGATCGGCAGATGCTGATCGCGTTCTCGATCACCCCGCTGGGCGGCGGCGACTCCGTGGGCGACCTCGTGGCAGAGGCGGTACGGGTGGTCCGCGAGTCCGGGCTGCCGAACCGGACCGACGCCATGTTCACCACCGTCGAGGGCGAGTGGGACGAGGTGATGGCGGTGGTCAAGCGGGCCGTCGACGTGGTGGCCGCGCAGGCGCCCCGGGTGAGCGTCGTCCTCAAGGCCGACGTCCGGCCCGGAGTCACCGACGCGCTCACCGCGAAGGTGGCGCGTGTGGAGGAACGACTGGCCCAGGGGTGAGCGGGTACCTCGGTCGGCCGGTGGACGCGGTGGACGGACGGGCCGCGACCAGGTAGTGACCCGCCGTGGGACGACCTGCCCGTGAGGCCGGATGCCGCGATACCGTCGCAGGGACAGTTCGACGGCGAGAGGTGGCGGCACGAATGGCTCAGCAGGCGACAGCGCAGATCGGCGTGACCGGGCTGGCGGTGATGGGCCGGAACCTGGCCCGCAACCTGGCCCGTAACGGCTTCACCGTGGCGGTGCACAACCGGTCCCCGGAACGCACCCGCAGCCTCGTCGCGGAGCACGGCGACGAGGGCACCTTCGTGCCCGGTGAGTCGATGGCCGACTTCGTGGCGTCGCTGGAACGACCCCGCGCGGTGATCGTGATGGTCAAGGCCGGTGCGCCCACCGACGCGGTCATCGACGAGTTGGTGCCGCTGCTGGATGAGGGCGACATCATCGTCGACTGTGGCAACGCCCACTTCGCCGACACCCGCCGGCGCGAGGAGTCGCTGCGCGCGCAGGGGCTGCACTTCAGCGGCACCGGCGTCTCCGGCGGCGAGGAGGGCGCGCTGCTCGGCCCGAGCATCATGCCGGGTGGCTCGACCGAGTCGTACGCGAAGCTCGGGCCGATGTTCGAGAAGATCGCCGCCCAGGTGGACGGTGTGCCGTGCTGCACGCACGTCGGGCCGGACGGCGCCGGGCACTTCGTCAAGATGGTGCACAACGGCATCGAGTACGCCGACATGCAGCTCATCGCCGAGGCGTACGACCTGCTGCGGGCCGGGCTGGACGTGACCCCGGCGGAGATCGCCGAGATCTTCCGCGAGTGGAACAACGGCGAGCTGGAATCGTTCCTCATCGAGATCACCGCCGACGTGTTGGCGCACACCGACGCGGCGACCGGCCGGGCGTTCGTCGACATCGTGCAGGACCGGGCCGAGCAGAAGGGCACCGGCCGGTGGACCGTGCAGAGCGCCCTGGACCTGGGCATTCCGATCACCGGGATCGCCGAGGCGACGTTCGCGCGCTCGCTGTCCGGGCACGCCGACCAGCGCGAGGCGGCCCGCCGGGCCTTCCCGGACGCCGGTGAGAAGTGGCAGGTCGCCGACCGGGACGCGTTCGTCGAGGACGTCCGCCGGGCGCTGCTCGCTTCCAAGATCGTCGCGTACGCCCAGGGTTTCGACCACATCCGGGCCGGCAGCAGCGAGTTCAACTGGGACATCGACCTGGGCGGTACGGCGACCATCTGGCGGGGTGGCTGCATCATCCGGGCCCGCTTCCTGAACCGGATCCGCGAGGCGTACGACGAGCAGCCCGACCTGCCGACGCTGCTGGTGGCGCCGTACTTCGCCGAGGCGGTCAGCGCGGGCGTGCCGAGCTGGCGGCGGGTGGTGGCCGACGCGGCGCAGGCGGGTGTGCCGACGCCTGCGTTCTCGTCGTCGCTCGCGTACTTCGACGCGCTGCGGGCCGAGCGGCTGCCCGCCGCGCTGATCCAGGGCCTGCGGGACAACTTCGGCGCGCACACCTACCAGCGTGTGGACCGCGACGGCTCGTTCCACACCACCTGGGCCGGCGACAAGACGGAGTCCCCGGCCTGACGACGCGGGCATGATCGCGCTCCATCCATGATGTAGTGGCCTCCCGCCCCCGGGAGGCCACTACATCCATGTTCAGGCGTGATCATGCGAGGCATCGCGAGCGCTCAGGCGACGGTGGCGTGCATCTCCCACACGAGGATCTCCGCCGGCTCGTCGGCGGTGACCCGTCGACCGCCGGTCATGGTGAGCCTCGCCGCGTCGCCGGTGCCGAGTGGACCGCTGCCCTCCAGGGTGACCGTGCCGTCGGGCACGTACACGTGCACGAAGGGCGCGTCCGGAATGGTGACCTCGTCGCCGGGGCGGAGGCGGGCGGCGTGCAGGGTCGCGTACCGGTTGCGGATCCGGATGGCGGACGCGCCGTCGTAGCGGTCCATTCCGGAGGCGATCGGCACCAGGCCGCCGCGCAGCAACTCGTCCTCGATCTCCAACTGCTCGTAGCCGGGGTCGACACCCTGCTCGTCGGGGAGCACCCACATCTGCACGAAGTGCACGGGGTCGCTGTGCGGCTCCTGGTCGTTGAGCCGCCAGGCGTCGTTCTTCTCCGAGTGCAGGATGCCGGTGCCGGCGCTCATCCGCTGCGCCAGGCCCGGATAGATCACCCCGGAGTGGCCGGTGGAGTCCTGGTGCACGAGTGAGCCCCGCAGCACCCAGGTGACGATCTCCATGTCCTGGTGCGGGTGGGTCTCGAAGCCGGCGCCCGGCCGGACCACGTCGTCGTTGTTGACCAGCAGCAGACCATGGTGGGTGTTGGCCGGGTCGTAGTGCCGGGAGAACGAGAAGGAGTGCTTCGAGTCCAGCCAGGAGATCCGGGTGGCGAAGCGGTCCTCGGCGCGGCGTACGTCGACCGCCGGGGCGGCTGCGGTCACCAGGCACGCTGCCCGGCGTCAGGGATCGACGGCGCCCAGGTCAGGGCCGGCTCTCCGGTGGCCAGTTCGGCGATCTCACCGGTGCGCAGCGCGGGCGTGTGACCGAACTCGGCGCAGTGCTGCTCGGCGATCTCGGCGCAGATCTCGGCGACCTGCTCGCAGATCGGATCGCCCAGGTCGGCCGCGTTCAATGCCATGATCATCTTGTACCGCAGATCCCGCACACCCACCCCCACCCGTAGTTCCGCTCCCCCTCCCGAACCCTACCGACCCCCACCCCGCCAAGCCCCAAAACCCACAACCCACCAAACCCCCGCCCGACCCACCCCCGCCCCGCGCTCACCCCGCCCCGCCCCGATCCACCCCGACCCGACCCACCCCGACCCGACCCGACCCGACCCGACCCGACCCGACCCGACCCGACCCGACCCGACCCCGTCGATCATGGAGTCGTGGTGCTGAACGAAAGTCGTGAATACGGTCAAACCGGACACCACAACTCCA
>NZ_JBFAOC010000113.1:0-3961 GCF_040675055.1 Micromonospora sp. NPDC049662 | reverse complement strand
TTACACCCTACTTCGGGCACCAAAACGCCTTTTTGGCGGGGCGGGGGGGGGGAGCGGGGCGGGAGCGGGGGCGGGGGGCGGGTGGGGTGGGGTGGGGGGTGGCGGGTTTGTGCCATGGCGTGAACGCGCCGGGGGTCGGCGGGGTGGGACAGCGGGGCGTTGCCTTGATGCTGTGCTGCGTACCGCTCCTCGACACAAAGAGGTCATCGTGGCTCTGTCTCCCAGGCGTCGCCGATCCGGGCTGATCGCCCTCGGTACCGCCCTCGCTCTGACCGCCGGGTTCACCCCACCCGGCACGGGGGCGTCCGCCGCCCCGCCCGGCAATCCCACCCGCCCGACCGGCCAACCGCCCGCGGCCCCGGGTCGGGCGTCCACCGTCACCCTGATCACCGGGGACCTCGTCACGGTCACCACGGCGGCCGACGGCAGCACCGTCACGGCCGTTCGCCGGCCCGACGGCAGCACGCCGACCTTCCACCGCACCGTGCTGGACGGCGACACCTACGTCTACCCGGACGCCGCGCTGCCGTACGTCACGAGCGGCCTGGTCGACAAGCGGCTGTTCAACGTCACGGATCTGATCGCCGACGGGTACGACGACGCGCATACGAACGCGCTGCCGCTGATCGTCACCCTGACCGACGCCGCGGCCCGCGCCCGTACCCGCCCCACTGTGGACGGCTCCGAGCTGGTGCGGCCCCTGGACAGCGTGCGGGGCGCGGCACTGACCCGCCCGCGCGAGAGCGCCGAGAAGTTCTGGGGCGCGCTGACCGCCGACCCGGCCCGCCGGACCGGCGGAACCCCGACGCTCGCGAGCGGCATCGCCAAGGTCTGGCTGGACGGCCGGGTCCGGGGAGACCTCGCCGAGTCGACCGCGCAGATCGGCGCGCCGAAGCTGTGGGCCGAGGGCAACACCGCCGCCGGTGTGGACGTCGCCGTCCTCGACACGGGGGCGGACGCCGAGCACCCGGACCTCGCCGGCCAGATCGCCGCGTCCAGCAGTTTCGTGCCGGACGAGCCCGACATCCTCGACTACCAGGGACACGGCACGCACACCGCCTCGACGATCGCCGGCACCGGCGCCGCGTCCGGGGGCGTCGAGCGGGGTGTCGCCCCCGGCGCGCGGCTGCACGTCGGCAAGGTGCTCAACAGCGAGGGCGGCGGGCAGGACTCGTGGATCATCGCCGGCATGGAGTGGGCGGCCCGGGAGCAGAAGGCCCGGATCATCAGCATGAGCCTGGGTGGTGAGTCCACCGACGGCAGCGACCCGCTGAGCCAGGCCGTCGACCGGCTCAGCGCCGAGACCGGCGCGCTCTTCGTGGTCGCCGCCGGCAACAGCGGCCCGGCGAGCATCGGCAGCCCCGGCGCGGCGAACTCCGCGCTCACCGTGGGCGCCGTCGACTCGACCGACCACCTCGCCGACTTCTCCAGCCAGGGCCCGCGCGCCGGCGACGGTGGCCTCAAACCCGAGATCACCGCACCCGGCGTGGACATCCTGGCCGCGCGCTCGCACCTGGTGCGCGGCGGCTCCGGGGACTACACGCTGATGAGCGGCACCTCGATGGCGACTCCGCACGTGGCCGGCACGGCCGCGCTGGTCGCCGCCGCGCACCCCGACTGGACCGGGCAGCGCATCAAGGAGGCGCTGGTCAGCACCGTCAAGGCCACCCCGGACTACACCCCGTACCAGGCCGGTGCCGGGCGGGTGGACGCGGTCGCCGCCGTACACGCCACCGTCTTCGCCACCCCGAGCGCCTACTCCGGCTTCCAGGCCTGGCCGCAGCAGCCGGGTGCGACGGTCGACCGGACGGTCACCTACACCAACGTCGGCGCCGCGCCGGTCACCCTGAAGCTCGCCCTCGACGCGCCGAGCGCCCCGGCCGGTCTCTTCGCCCTCGCCGCCGACACGGTGACCGTGCCCGCGAACGGCACCGCCACCGTCACCCTCACCGCCGCGTACGACAAGCTTCCGGTCGAGAAGCAGGTCAGCGGCATGATCATCGCCACCGACGCCGCCGGTACGGTCCGCGGTCGCACCCTGATCGGGGCGAGCCGGGAGGGTCAGCGGCAGAACCTGACGCTGGTCGCGAAGGACCGGGACGGCAAGCCGCTCGCCGGCAAGGTCCTGCTCACCACCGATGGCCTGTTCACCGCCGTCGACCTGCCCGAGAGCGGCACCGCGACGCTGCGGCTGCCGATGGCGAGCTGGTCCGGTTGGATCACCGCCGACGTGCGCGGTGTGCACGGGCCGCGCTCCAAGGGCATGGCGATGCTCAGCTTCGTCGACGTCGACCTGAGCGCCGACCGCACCGTCGTCCTCGACGCGCGCAAGGCCCGGCAGGTGCGGGCCGAGGTGCCGCAGGAGGCCACCGCCACCTCGCTGCGGATGGACATCCACCGGTCCACCGGCAACAGCCTCACCGAGAGTCAGGTGCTGCCCGACGACTCGTACGACAGCATGTGGGCGTTGCCGACGGGCCGGGCGGTCACCGACGGCGAGTTCGAGTTCGGCGCGCGGTGGCGGCTGGAACAGCCGGCGCTGACCGTGGCGGCCGGCGGCCGGTCGTACGACGATCTGCTGGTGAAGCGCTCGACCCCGGCGTTGCCGGCGGGTCGGCGCCAGCTCGACGCGGTCTACGTCGCCGACGCGTCGGCGGCCGGGCTGGCGAAGCGGCCGGTCCGGGACCGGGCGGTGGTGGTCCGGCGCAGTGACACCGTGGACGTCGCCACCCAGGCGCAGGCCGCCGCGGCGGCCGGGGCGAAGTTGCTGCTGGTGGTCAACGACCGCGTCGGCCGGCTCCAGCCGTGGGACGAGTCGCTGTGGAGCCCGGAGATCCCGGCTCCGCTGACCGTGGCGACCCTCACCGCCGACGAGGGTGACCAACTCGTCGCGGCGTTGGAGCGCGGCCCGGTGCGGCTGACCGTCGAGTCGCACCCGGAGACGACCTACCTGTACGACGTGGTCCACCACTGGAGCGGCGCCGTGCCGGTCGACCCGACCTACCGGTTCACGAAGCGGCAACTGGCCCGGGTGGACGTGGAGTTCCGCAACTACCGGCAGGGCCGGGCGCTGGAGTTCCGCAACGACATCTGGAAGGGCTTCGCGTCCGGCAACCAGGAGATCGCACCGGCGCAGGGCCGACGCACCGACTGGGTGAGCGCCGACCAGCGCTGGCTCGACGACGCGTTCATCCCCGGGGAGACCGGGCAGCACCCGATGGCGGTGGCCACCTACGCGGCGAACAGGCCGAGCACGGTCACCTGGTTCGGGCCCATCCAGCGCCCCCGCATGGGTGGGAGCTACGTTCCCGTGCGCTACCTGGACACCGTCTACCTGCCCGCGCCCGGGTGGGGCGACGGCGGCGGGCACGTCGGTGAGGCGTACGCCAACTTCGACATGGTCAACCGGACCACCCTCTACCAGGGGGACAAGGAGCTGAACTGGGGTAACGCCGAGTACCTCCAGGTGGGCGGCCTGTCCGCGCAGCGGCTGCCGTACCGCCTGGTGGTGGAGAACGACCGGGCGGCCTGGACCAACCCGTACTCCCGGCAGACCCGCACCGAGTGGGGCTTCAGCTCGGCGGCCACCGGCACGGAGTCGGCCGAGGTGCTGCCGATGATCCAGCTCGACTACCAGGTGGCCATCGACCGCGACGGCACGGCGTCCCGGCGGGCGCCGCTCACCGTGGTCGCTTCCCACCTGGCCGGCGTCTCGGCGACGGTGGGTCCGGTCACCGTCGAGGTGTCCTACGACGACGGCAGGACGTGGCAGAAGCCGCGGCTCACCCGGCACGGTGACGGCTGGAGCGCCGCGCTGGACGCGCCGGCGAAGGCCAGTTTCGTGAGCCTGCGGACGACCGCACGGGACACGGCCGGCAACACCGTGAGCCAGAGCATCACGCGGGCGTTCGGCCTGCGGTAGTGCCGGACCGGCCGCCGGTCGGGGTGCGCGCGCATCCCG
>NZ_JBFAOC010000112.1:0-4226 GCF_040675055.1 Micromonospora sp. NPDC049662 | reverse complement strand
GACAGCACGCGCGACCAGCGACGACAACAGTCGGCCGAGGGCGGTGGTCACGAACACAGCTCGTAAAGATCGAGGGGGTTGGGGTGGGGAGGGTTACCTGGCCGGTTGCTACCAGGATTGCGGGGCCGGAGAGCCAGCAGGAGTCCTTGGTGACCGTTACGGTCAGGCGGCCGCCGGGGACGTCCACCGCCACCACACCGGTGTCCCGGCCGGCGTCACGCAGGACCACGGCCGCCACCGCGCAGGCGCCGGTGCCGCAGGACAGGGTCTCGGCGCTGCCGCGCTCGTACACCCGCATGAGGCTGTGCCCGTCGGTGTCGCCGACCGGGTCGCCCGGCACGATCAACTCGACGTTCACGCCGGCCGGGAAGACCGCCGGGTCGAACTCGGGCGCGACGGTCAGGTCCAGCGCGGACAACTCCACGCCACCGGGCAGGACGCACACCAGATGCGGGTTGCCGACGTCCACGACCGTGCCGGACAGGGTCAGACCACCCAGGGTGGCGGCCGACTCGTCGTACATCCGGGGTCTGCGCATCTCGACGGAGACCGCGCCGCCCTCGACCAGCGCGCGCACGACGCCGGCGCGGGTGGCCACCGGCAACGCCGCGCCGACGGGCGTGGCGAGCCCGGTGTCGAGCAGGTAGCGCACGAAGACCCGGGCGCCGTTGCCGCACATCTCGGCGAACGAGCCGTCCGCGTTCCAGTAGTCCATGAACCACTCGGCCTCGCCGGCCTGGCCGGCGCCGTCAGGATGCTTGGCCGCGCGGACCACCCGCAGTACGCCGTCCGCGCCGATGCCGCGACGCCGGTCGCAGAGCGCCGCGACCAGCTCCGGGGTCAGGTCGAGCTGACCGTCCGGGTCGGGCAGGAGGACGAAGTCGTTGCCGGTGCCGTGCCCCTTGGTGAACTCCACGATCCCATCATCGCGCAGCAGCCGGCACCAGGTGCAGGGCGGCCTCGATCAGGTCCGGCGCGGCCGAGTCGAGCCACTGGATGCGGGGATCACGCCGGAACCAGGACCGCTGCCGGCGGACGAACCGCCGGGTGGCCCGGACCGTCTCGTCGTGCGCCTCTTCCTCGGTCAGCTCGCCGTCGAGCAGGCGCAACACCTGCTGGTAGCCGAGCGCCCGGCTCGCCGTCCGCCCCTCGGCCAGGCCCCGGCCGACCAGCTCGCGGGTCTCGTCGACCAGCCCGTCGGCCCACATCCGGTCCACCCGCAGCGCGATCCGCTCGTCCAGCAGGCCGGTGTCGAGGTCGACGCCGAGCTGCACCGACGGGTAGTACGGGGTGGGCTGCGGCAGCGACGCGGCGAACGGCGCGCCGGTCAGCTCGATCACCTCCAACGCCCGGACGATCCGCCGGCCGTTGCCCGGCAGGATGCCCTCGGCGGCCACCGGGTCGACGGCACGCAGCCGGGCGTACAGCGGCGCCGGCCCGACCTCGGCCAACTCGCGTTCCAGCCGTTCCCGCAGCGCCGCGTCGGTGCCCGGGAACTCGAAGCGTTCCAGCACCGCCCGCACGTACAGCCCCGAGCCACCCACCAGCAGCGGCACCCGCCCCCGGGACAGGATGTCGTCCACCGCCGCACGGGCCAGCCGCTGGTACTCCGCGACGCTGGCCGGCTCGGTCACCTCCCAGATGTCGAGCAGGTGGTGCGGCACGCCGTCCCGCTCGTCGACGGTCAGCTTCGCGGTGCCGATGTCCATGCCCCGGTAGAGCTGCATCGAGTCGGCGTTGACCACCTCACCGTCGAGGGCGTGCGCGAGCGCGATGCTCAGCGCCGACTTGCCCGCCGCCGTCGGCCCCACCACCGCGACGACTGTCACATCCGCTCCCAGGACGCCACGAAGTAGGCCACCCCGTAGGGCGCCGACTCGTGCAGCAACTCGCCGCGCCACCCGCCGCCGCCGACGCGGGCCGCGTCGGCGAGCACCTGCCACGCCGCCCGGCCGGCGACCTTCAACTGCGCCGACAGACCGGGGTCCAGGTCGCGCAGGGCGTCCAGGTCCGCCTCGGCCAGGGCCGTGGCGACCCCTTTGTCGTACGGGAGAGCGCGCTGGTCGTCGTACCCGGGAGCCTGCTGGCCCCGGCAGGCCGACCCGTCACCGAGCACCAGCAGCGCCACCCGGTCGCCGGCGGCGGCGACCTGGGCGCCGAGCGCGGCCACCTCGACCGGCCCGGCGTCGGCGGCCACCTGAACGGCGGTCACCTGCGCTGCGGTCTCGGGCCCGGCCGCCACCCGCGTCGCGGTCGCCTGCCCGGCCGTCGTCGGCCCATGCCGGGACAGCAGCCACGCGCCGATGGTCAGGCTCAACGGCAGCACGGCGCCGCGGTCCGGCTGGCCGGGGACCAGGGGCACGTCCAGGTCGACGCCCCACGGCTGGAGCGAGCCGGTGGCCGGGGGCTGGACCGGGCCGGTCACCGGGCCGACGCCGAGCAGCACCACCACCTCCGGGCCGGTCGCCAGCAGCCGGCCGACGGCGAGATCGCAGGCCGACCGCAGGTCGTCCAGTTCGCTGGCGGCGGCACCGGCCACTTCGGGCACGAGCAGGGGCGGATGTGGGCAGACGGCGGCGGCGACCAGTGGCACCCGTTCACCGTAGCGGGAATCCCCGGTGCGTCTCCGCCGCGATCCGGTCAATCAGGCCCTAGGACACCGTATGGTCACGGTCGGCGATAGGCGCTCGACGCGGACCGGGTCGGACCTGTGACAATGCCGGAAGCAACTTGGCTGCGCCGTGGCGGCGACGGGGGACTGCTCCCTCGACGCCGGGAGAACGAGGATGGGCACATGAGCGACTGGACTGCCTTCGGACGGGTGGACGCGGACGGCACCGTTTACGTCAAGACCGCCGAGGGCGAGCGGGTGGTCGGATCCTGGCAGGCAGGAGCGCCGGAGGAAGGGCTCGCGCACTTCGCGCGCCGCTTCGCCGACCTGGTCACCGAGGTGGATCTGACCGAAGCGCGGCTCAACTCGGGCGCGGCGGACGCCGGGCACTCGTTGAGCACGATCCGGCGGATCCGCGCCACGCTGCCGGAGGCCCACGTGGTCGGCGACATCGACGCCCTGACCGCCCGACTGGACAAGCTGGCGACCCTCGCCGAGGAGAAGGCCACCGAGGCGCGCGCCGCCCGGGACGCCGCCCGCGGTGAGGCCCTGGCCCGCAAGACCGCCCTGGTCGAGGAGGCCGAGAAGCTCGCCGCGGAGTCGACCGGTTGGAAGACGGCCGGTGACCGCCTCAAGGAGATCCTCGACGAGTGGAAGACCATTCGCGGGGTCGACAAGAAGGCCGACGGCGAGCTGTGGAAGCGCTTCGCCGCCGCGCGGGACGGCTTCACCCGACGCCGCGGCGCCCACTTCGCCTCCCTGGACGCGCAGCGCAAGCAGGCGCAGACCGTCAAGGAAGAGCTGGTCGCCGAGGCCGAAAAGATCAAGGAATCCACCGAGTGGGCCGCCACGGCCAACCAGCTCAAGGAGCTGATGACCCAGTGGAAGGCCGCGCCCCGCGCCTCCAAGGAGGCCGAGCAGAAGCTCTGGGAACGGTTCCGGGCCGCCCAGGACGCCTTCTTCAGCCGGCGCAGCGAGGTCTTCTCGGCACGGGACAACGAACAGCGCGGCAACCTGGAGCGTAAGCAGGCCCTGCTGGCCGAGGCCGAGGCCCTGGACATCGACGCCGACCCCAAGGGCGCCCAGGCCAAGCTGCGCGAGATCCAGGCACAGTGGCACGAGGCCGGCCGGGTGCCCCGCGAGGCCGCCGCCGGGCTGGAGCGCCGGTTGCGCGTCATCGACGACAAGGTCCGCGAGGTGATGGACTCCGCGTGGCGGCGTACCACCAAGGAGGACAACCCGCTGCTCGCCCAGATGCGGGCCCAGGTGGCGGAGGCCGAGGAGCGGCTGTCCCGGGCGCAGAGCGCCGGGGACGCCCGGCGCATCAAGGAGGCCGAGCAGGCCCTCGCCTCCAAGCGACAGTTCCTCCAGCTCGCCGAGCAGGCCGGCTGACCCGACGCAATTCGCGAGCCCCCGGTCCCCGCGCGGGACCGGGGGCTCGCGCGCGTCCCGGGGTCGTCCACTCCGCACCACCTAGCCGCGCATCCCCACCTCATCCGACACGCCCGCCCGTATGCCCGCACGCCCGCACGCCCGCACACCCGCACACCCGCACGCCCGCACGCCCGCACGCCCGCACGCCCGCACGCCCGCACGCCCGCACGCCCGCACACCC
>NZ_JBFAOC010000111.1:0-4517 GCF_040675055.1 Micromonospora sp. NPDC049662 | reverse complement strand
CCGCGCTGCACTCGCAGCAGCCGGCCGGCCGTCCGGTCCAGCACCGCCACTCCGTCGTCCAGCGTGGAGACCACCAGATCGTGGCTGGGGTCGGCCCTTGGCCTCAGCGCCGACGTTGACCTTCAACTTGAGTCCGGTCAGCGTGAAGGTGCCGGCGGTGGTATAGCGGGCAACCTGCTCAAGGTCCTTGATGTTCACGTGCGTGGCGTCCTGGCCGAACGAGCCGGCCGGAGCCGGGCCGAGGTCACTGGCGTCCTTACCGATGTTGATGTCGGTGAACTCGGCGTCACCCTCGAGCGACTCCATCGCGATCAGCAGGTTCTTGGCCACGGCCTCCTTGCCGGGGGCGTCGCCGGCGTTGATGGTCAGCACGATCTTGGGCAGGCCAGGAATGGAGGCGTCGACCGACTGGCACAGCTTGGTCAGGTGGGCCTCGCCGATCTCCGACATGGCCACCGGGACGATCTTGCCGTCCTTGGTGGTCACGATGCCGCCGTACTGCTTGAAGCCCTTCCCGTCGAGCTCGGAGGCGGAGATCTTGAACGGCTTGCCGGCGACGGTGATGTTGGCGGCGATGGCGCCGTTGGCCATACCGAAGACGATGCCGCCGACGGCGACCGCAGCGGGAACCATCATGGCGGCGAAGCGACGCCAGCGGGTGCCACCCTGCGCCTGACGGGTTTCCGAATCCTTCACGGGTCCTCCTCGAACCGGGGGTCACCGATCGCAGTCGCGACTCGGGACTACGGGAAAGCACGTGGCCGCTGCGTCCCGCTCCGGGGGATGGGTCGGCGGATCGCGCAGTGTGCGGATTGGATGCTCTCGCGAAGCGACGTACCTCACAAGGGCGCTGCTACTGGCCGGTAACCCGCGCTCGGCGTCAAGATTTCTGACCGTCACCGTCAGTCAGGTCTACGCCGACCCGCTCCCGCGACAAACCATCGAAATTGGGGCGGATGACTCCAGAATCTTCACCAGCGGTAGTTGCTGCACAGCATTGTTACATTTACGTAACGCCGGGCTGAAAAGCCGCTGAAGACGACCCCGAACTCATCCGTACGGCTGAGCCCGCAAGGTCAGCGCGCCTCGGCGAGCCAGTCCGTCAGCAGCCGGTGGTCGATCGAGTCCACCCGGCCGAGCCGGCGACCTGCCGCGACCCGCTCCCGTAGCTCCTCCCGGGTGAACCAGCGCGCCTGGAGCAACTCCACGCCGTCCACGCGTACCTCGTCGGACATCGCCGTGGCCCGGAAGCCCACCATCAACCCGGCGGGGAACGGCCACGCCTGCGACCCCTGGTAGGTCACGTCGGTGACGGTGATCCCGGCCTCCTCGGCCATCTCCCGGCGGACCGCGTCCTCCAGGCTCTCACCCACCTCCACGAAGCCCGCCAACGTCGAGTAGGAGTCCTCGGCCGCCCCCGCGTGCCGGGCCAGCAGGCAACGGCCGGCCGAGCCGGGCGCCTCGACCAGCACGATGATCGCCGGTTCGATGCGGGGGAACAGCAACCGACCGCACTCCGCGCCGGAACAGGTCCGCACGTGGCCGCCACCACCGGCGACGGCCACCGCGCCGCACGTGCCGCAGTGACGCTGCTGCCGGTGCCAGTGCAGCAACCCCCGCGCGTATGCCTGGGTCGCCGCGCCCGCCGGGTCGAGTCGCCCGACCAGCGCCCGTACGTCGACGGCCCGCGCCGCCCCCGCCATCTCGACGGCGGCGGCCTCACCGAGACCGGAGAGGTCCACGGCGAACACCGCGACGTCCCCGTCGAGCCCCAGGAACACGGTCTCCGCGGCAGCCGACCGGACGAGTGACGCGCGGTCGGCCGTCAGCCGGACCGGACCGTCTCCGTCGACGAGACAACGGTCCCGCCACAGCGGCAGCACCACCGTCGCCGGGTCGTCGAGCAACGCGTCCAGCCGAGCCGGGTCGGTGCGTAACGCGCCCGCCCGGTCCAACCAACCCCCGCCGTACGCCAACACCCGCTCCGCAGCGTCCACCCCGCCACCGTGCCACGCCCGTCCCCCGGCGCGGGCACCGACCCCACGCCCCCGCGACACGCCGGGCGACACGCGGTGGCAGCACCGAACGGGCACAGCCCGCGCGGACGGCCGGCCATTGGTTACCGTGGTGTCCTCCGGGAGGGGGGACCTCCCGCGGCACCTGGCGATCGAGGTTGCAGTGACGCTGTACGGCGACAATCGTCCACCCGTCGACGACCGGCCGACCGTGCAGGTCACGGCAGTCACCTGGCCGGACGACGAGCCGGACGTTGTCACACCGGCGACGGCCACCGCCACGGGCGAGCCGGACAACAGCGGCCGCCGTCCACGCCGCGTACGGATGCTGCTCGGCGCGGGCATCACCGGCGGCGTCCTCGCCGCCGTCGCGGGTGCCGGCGCCTGGGCGTACGCCGGTGACGTGCCCCGGGGCACCAGCGTGCTCGGCACCGAGCTGGGCGGTCGGAGCCGCAGCGCGGCCGACCGGGAGTTGCGGGCAGAGCTGGAGCGGCGGGCCGCAGCCCTCGCCGCGCCCCTGCGGATCACGGTCGGGGAGCGCACCGCCGAGATCAATCCGGCCGACGTGGGACTGGCGGTCGATGTGGCGGCCACGGTTGCGGCAGCGGCCGAGGCCCAAGCGCACCCGGTCAGTCGGCTGGTCGGCTCCCGTACCGTCGAACCGGTCGTCACCGTCGACGCGCCCCGCCTGGACGCGGCCCTGCGCACGGCGCTCGGCGACCAGGTCCGTCCGATGACGATGCCGGCCATCTCCTACCAGGGGACCACACCCAAGGTCGTACGCCCCAAGCCCGGTCTCGCCTTCGACCCGCAGCGCTCGGTCGACGCCGTCCGGGCCGGCTGGCTCGCCGGCACGCCGGTCACCGTGCCACTGGTGGAGAGCCAGCCGGCGACCACCGCCGAGGAGGTGGACCGGCTGGTCGCCGAACTGGCCAAGCCGGCCGTCTCCGCACCGGTCACCCTGCGCACCGACCGGGGCTCGGTGCAGGTGCCACCGGCGGTCATCGCGAAGAGCCTCCGCTTCACCGCCGACAAGACCGGCAAGCTCACTCCGGCGGTGGACGTCAAGCGACTGCGGACGGCCCTCGGCGACAAGCTGAACGCGATCGAGGTGCCGCCGAAGGACGCCACGATGACCATCGCCGGCGGCCGTCCCACGGTCGTGGACGGGCGCGCCGGGCAGCAGCTCGACACCGCCACACTGAGCCGCGACCTGTTGGCGGTGCTACCGAAGCCCGACGGACGCGAGGTGACCGGAGAGCTGAGGGAGACGCCGCCGGAGGTGACCACGGAGAAGCTGGCCGCTCTGGGCATCAAGGAACGGGTGTCCACCTTCACCACGCGCTTCACCGGCGGAATGTCGTCGCCGCGCAGCCAGAACATCGCCACCATCGCCAAGAAGGTGGACGGCACGGTCGTGCTACCCGGCAAGACGTTCTCCCTCAACGGGCACACCGGCGAGCGGGGTTACGCCCAGGGCTACCAGGACGCGCCGGTCATCCTGGACGGCAAGCTGGTGCCCGGCGTCGGGGGTGGCACGTCGCAGTTCACGACCACCCTCTTCAACGCCACCTACTACGCCGGCCTCCAGGACGTGGAGCACAAACCCCACTCGTACTGGTTCGACAGGTACCCGGCCGTCATCGAGTCGACAATCTTCTGGCCGAACCTGGACTTCAAGTTCCGCAACAACACCGAGTACGGCCTGCTCATCGACACGTCGTACACGTCGAGCTCGGTGACCGTCTCCATCTGGAGCACGAAGATCTACGACAGCGTCAAGACGGAGTACGGCCCGCGCCGCAACACCACCACGCCGAAGCTCATCCACCTCGAGCCCGGCCCGAAGTGCATTCCCAGCAACGGCATCAACGGCTTCACCCAGGACGCCTTCCGGGTCATCAAGAAGGACGGCGTGGTGGTCAAGCGGGAGAAGTTCACCTGGCGCTACGACGCCGAGCCGCGCTACGTCTGCGGCCCCAAGCCCTCCTGAGCCCGCCCGTCGGTGTCGTCGGCAGCCGACCTCGGCGTCAAACGCTGCTCCTGTACGCGGATCTCCGCGCGGTAGCGCGTCGCCGCCGGATGCCACATCTCCTCGAACGGCCCCATGACCTCGCCACCGACACCGCGGCGGCGACCGCGTACGCCCAGCCACCACAGCCCGGCCAGCACGACAGCCACGCAACAGCCAAAGACGAGAAGAATCAGCACGTCCCCCACAGACCGACCCTAAGTCCAGTAGCCACCCACCGAAGCCCCGCCGACCCCTCCACGTGCCCCGGCGCCCCTCCCCGGCGTGTTGATCATGAAGTTGTTGCCACTGTCACCGGCGTGTCCTGGCAGTAACTTCATGATCACCGGCGCCGAATGGGGCCGGGGGCGCGGGACAAGGGGTGGGGTTCTTCTTGGGGGGAATGCAGGAATGGCCACCCCGATAGGGGTGGCCATTCCTGAAAGATTGTCCGGCGGTGTCCTACTCTCCCACACCCTCACGAGTGCAGT
>NZ_JBFAOC010000110.1:0-5368 GCF_040675055.1 Micromonospora sp. NPDC049662 | reverse complement strand
TCTCACCACCTCGCTCCACCTACCTAAACCCAACAACACCTCACGCTGGTACACCGCCCCTCGCGCATCCCCCCCAGAGTCGCGTCCGGTCAGGTCGCGGTGGTCACCTCGGCCTCGACCTGGCGATTCATCTTGGGTAGGTGGGGAGACGCCGCTGGCGGTGTCCGGCATGCTGTGGGCATGACCGAGGAACCGAAGAGTCGTTCCGCCTCATCCAGCGATACGGTGCTCGCCGCATCGCCAGTGATCTCGGTGATGTTGATCGTCTCTGATGCAGAGGCCGCAGTCGCCTGGTACAGGACTGCGCTTGGCGCGACGGAGCTGTGGAACCTTGGTGGCGTGGCCGGCCTCGCGATCAGCGGCGCCCCCTTCTTCCTCCACCAGGTCAATCCCGAGAACCCGACAGAGACGAGTCCTGGCCAGGTCGGAATCACGAGCACCCGCATCGAGGTGTTCGTCGATGACCCCGACACCTTCATCGAGCGCGCCGTCGCGGCCGGCGCAGTCGCCGGAGCGGCAATCGAGGATCACCGCGTGCCCTGGGGGACGCACCGTCAAGGTGGCTTCACGGACCCGTTCGGTCACAACTGGTCCGTGGGCGACACCTCGCCCCTGCGCACGTTCCCCCGTTGATCGGGCGAGCCTGCTCATGACGCCGCGTCTGGCCCGGCTCGAACGCGAAGAACGCCCCGGCCGAAAGTCGGAACCGAGGACCGTGACCACGCCCGCCGTGCCGTCGCCGCGTTGAAGCTCGTCTACGGCGCCACGTTCGCCAACGCCGTCGCGATAACCACCGGCGATCTCGGCGAGCGGCTCTCCTCCTACGAGTACCCGAGCCTGCTAGCGGGCGGCCAACGCACCCCACCTCGTCGCGCTCGTGCGTGTGGACGCCCGCTTCGAACATGGCAAACTCGTCGGACGCCCCGCGGCCACCCCGGCCACCAAGGCCCCCGCCGCCACCCAACCAAGATCACCCAATCACACGTTGGCATCGCAGAGGAGGCACACGTGGGCGATCCGGTGAAGGATGCCACGCTCGAAGGTCCCATTCCAGAGGCTTGGCGGCCGACGCTCAAGGCGGTCGTGGACTCGCTGGTGGGACGAGACGCCGCCATCGGCGCAGGCCTGCCGCCGGTAGACCCAGTTCCTACCGAAATCTCGCAGAAATGCCGCCAGGCGATTGACAACTACGGTGACGTCACGCTGATCACCCCACCAGACGAATCCTGGAACACATCAGTCGCATTGTGGTTCGGCGATCACTGGCGCTGCCTGGTCGACCTCTGGACCGAAGAGGAAGGCAGGAGCGACCTGGTGCTCGATGTCGACGTCTTCGAGAACGGACCTGGATACCGCTACCGCGTGAACCTCGTCTACGTCCCCTGAACCACCGATCCACAGGTGGTGACAATCGCTCACGCGGCGTCTTGACTGTCATCGATGGTGGCCGGTTGACGACGTCTTGCGCCCGCCTGCGTCCCCACCCGCCGGTACGGCGTGATTAGCTGCCGCCCTGGCATCGGATAGCGAACGGATCGACGTGGCGTTGGCCAAGAAGGGCTCTCGGCTCATCCCGGTCGACAGCGTGGTCTACCGGTGGCGGGTGCGCGGAAGGCCAACCTACGCCCAAGCGCTCGGTGATCGACCGCTCACCCTCGCCGTCGAGCAAGCCGACTGCAAGGGCGGCGTACTGCTGGTCGACCTGCCCCAGGACCACCCGAGGACCGTGCGTCACCACCGGCGATGAACGCCAGCCCACCTGGAGCGCCAGATCCGGTTGTTGCGGTGATCGCTACTGTGGGGGTTCGCGGCTGTTTCGCGGGCAGGTTTCGATGCGCCGAGCGTTGTCGGGATGTACTGTCGGCCGCTTGGCTCCGGCGTTTCTCGCGGTTCGGATGGCGTGAGGTGGGAGGCGTCATGCGGGTAGCGGTGGCCGGCGCCGGTCTTGGCGGATTGTGTCTGGCTCAGGGGCTGGTGCGGGACGGCGTCGATGTGCACGTTTACGAGCGGGACAGTGGCCTTGACGTCCGCCGGCAGGGCTACCGGCTGCACTTGGACGCGCGGGCCGGGCTGGCGCTGCAGAGGTGTCTGCCGCCCGAGTTGTTCCGGCTCTTCCTCGCCACGACGGGCCGGCGCAGCACCGTGGTCACGGTACTGACCGCACAGCTGCGCGTCCTGCGCCGCATGGCAGTTGACCCGAACCTGGACCCGGGCGATCCGGCGACGCTGTCTACCTCGGTCGACCGGGGCACGCTGCGGGAAATCCTCGCCGCGGGGCTCGACGCTCGGATCCACTTCGGCCGTGAGCTCGTCGGGTACGCGCAGGAGGCCGACGGTGTGACCCTGCGCTTCGCGGACGGGTCGACCGAGGCCGCGGACGTGCTTGTCGGCGCGGACGGAGTGAATTCCGTCGTGCGCCGCACACTGTTGCCGGACGCACCGGTCGTGGACACCGGCTCGAGGGTCATCTACGGCAAGGTCCCATTGGACGACGCTGCGCGGCGGCTGATCCCGCCGGCCATGTACGAAGGGTTCACCGCCATCATCGGCGGCGATGTCGGTTTGGCCGCTGGGCTGGTCGAGTTTCAGCGGGCACCCGAGGACGCGGCGGCCGAGATCGCGCCTGGAATACGCGTCACGTCGACCGGGGACTATCTGATGTGGGGTCTGTCCGCCGGACGCGATCGGCTTGGCGCGCCGGACACCGAACTGGCCGTGGCCGACCCTGCGGCCTTACATGCCGTCGCGTGCCGGGCGATCCGTTCGTGGCACCCCGACCTGCGTGCACTGCTGGCCCGGACGGCCGTTGATGAGACCTTCTTCATCCGGGTCCGCAGCAGCGAACGCGTCGCCGCCTGGGCGCCAAGCCGGGTGACACTGCTCGGCGACGGGATCCACGCGATGAGCCCGGCCTGCGGCTCAGGCGCGAACACCGCGCTGATGGACGCGGCGAACCTGTGCGCTGCCCTCACCACCGGCAGCGACATCATCGCGGCGATAGCCCAATACGAGGAAGGCATGCGCGACTACGGCTTCGCCGCGGTGGAGGCCTCCCGGAAAGCGGATGCGGCGTACGCCGGCCGGGGAAACCCTGTGTGGCTCTGGATCGTCAACCACCTGCCCAAACCGCGCGGCGCCCGCCGCTCGGTGCGCTGATCTCGCATATCCGCGAGCTGGCGCAGTGAGCCAGCCTGTGCCGCAGCTGCCCACTGGGCACCCAAAGCGGCAGGTCCGGATGCAGTGTAGGAGCTGAACCGGCTTGTACGACGTATCGTGCCTCCCGTGGACGTCGAGGTGGAACTCGTCGAGGCTCTCGACGCGGAGAGCATCGAAGCGTTTTGCCGAGATGTGCCAAAGTTGTCGAGCCGGCCGAGTCGTCTGAGCCCGCAAGCTTTGGCCCGCATGATCGCGTTGCCTGAGTACCAGCTATTCGTCGCCCGGCAGAACGGGAGCATCTGCGGCACACTCACGCTCGCGGTTTACCAGGCGCCCGGCGGAGTGAAGGCCCGTATCGATGATGTCGTCGCCGAACAGACTGAAGGCGGGAAAGCGGTTGCCCTAAGGCTGATCCGAGAGGCCATACGGCGTGCCGTGGCGGCCGGCGCTGCTGGCGTCCAGGTCGTGTCCAAACCGGCATTGTCGGTGGCAAACAGTACCTTCGAACAGATCGGCTTCAGGCAGCAAGGCCCAGGGATCTACGTCCGGGTGTTCCATACCTAACCCCCGACTCCCGCTTCCGCAGGGCACGGCGGCGGTACGTCCAGGACGAGGCGCACTGTCATCGGCCAGTCCCGACGCCGCCTGCCCTTCTTCGCATGACGCCCCGTAGCGCACGGATCGTGGCGAGTCCGTGACCTAGGCGTCTAGCGACGGCTACCGTTCCGGCTGTTCGTGGAGGACGTCGCGAACTTGCATGAGCGCGAACCCGAGCAGGTTGAGGCCCCGCCAGCGAGCCGGTTCGGAGGCGACGGGGTCCTCTCGGGTTAGCCCGATACCCCAGATCCGGTCCACCGGGCTGGCCTCGACGAGAACCCGTCTTCCGGTACCGACCAGGAATTCGCGCAGCGCGGCGTGCTGTCCGAACTTAGCCAGGTTGCCGGCCACCACGATCTCGAAGCGGTGATCGTCCCAGGTCCGTTGATCGAAGCCGACGACCCGGCCGCCGAGCGCCTTGGCCGCGTGTGGGTGCGGCGCGGCGAGAACCCGCTCGGCCATCGCGTCGTCACCGAACACGGTGGCCTTGCGCCACATCATGTAGTGCTCGGCGGTCGCGAAGACGAGCCCGTCGATCATGAACGGCGTTGGCCACCACTGACTCAAGCATCCGGCGCCGACCCGGCCGTCGCGCTCCGGCTGGTGCCCCCAGAAGAACAGAAACTTGATCCGTTCCCCGCGCGCCTGCGCGGCGACCAGATCCGTGACGCTACGACATGAAGCCAGCATGATCGCGAGTGTCCTCGACCCGGACCCCGACGCGCCACAGTATTGTCCGAGGCAGAGCCGAGAGGGCGCTTGGCGGTAAGCGCCTCACCGACACCGCGCTCAGTCGGCGGCAGATCAGTATGCGGAAGCGGGCATGCGGACACGCACTGGGGCCACGCCGGTCGCGGGCGGTTGTCGAGGCCGTAGAACCCGACATGTCGGTTGCTCAGCTGCATCCGCAGGATGGTTCGGGAGTAGCCAGCGGACTCCAACTGCCTGTACGCGCGCTCGACCGTCCGTGCACTCAGCCGCGACGCCCGGGCCTGGCCCACGTACGGGTAGCGAGCGGACCAGGCCCGCGTCTGTCCGGATCGGTAGCTCGTGTCCCACCGTGATTGGGTCGCGGCCGACTCGGGCGCACAAAGCGTGCCCCCGAGTCGGCGCGACAATCGGCAGACCGTTACCGGCGGCCGAACTTGACACCCACCTCTGCTACTGGTCAGGCGGGTACGAACTGCCACTGCTGGTTGGTCCCGCCGTTGGCGGTCCACTGCACGACCTGCGCGCCGTCACTGGTCGAGGCGGCGGAGACGTCGGCCACGAGCCCGCTGCTGCGGCTGACGATGGTGTAGTAGCCGTCACCGGTGGGCCGCAGGTACCACGACTGGTTGGTGCCGCCGTTGGCCGACCACTGCTGTAGCTGCAGGCCCGTCGTGGTGCTGCCGGCGTTGACGTCGAGCATCTTTCCGGAGGCGGTGTAGCGCAGGGTGTAGGCGTCCTGGGTGGTGCTGATCGTCCAGGTGGGGGTGCCGCTCTGCTGGACCGCCTTGGCGCCGTCGGCGGTGGAGTTCCCGGCGATGGCGAGGGGCTTGCCGCTGTTGCGGTTGACGATGCGGTAGGTGCCTGCTGCCGGCCCGGTTCCACCGCTTCCGCCGAGGTTGAGGTA
>NZ_JBFAOC010000109.1:0-5717 GCF_040675055.1 Micromonospora sp. NPDC049662 | reverse complement strand
GCCGGGTCGAACTCGTCGGCGATCTCGCCCACCAACTCCTCGACACCGCGCCTTGCCGGATCGCCGCCCGGACTCCGCCTCGGCTCGACCGCCCTCATGAAACAGGCCCTAAGCTGACAGGCATGGCGACGGACGGCCCGGTGGTGCAGGTGCGCGGCGAGGCGACCCGGGAGGTGCCGCCCGAACTGGCCCGGTTCGCGGTGACCGTGACGGCCCGCGGCCGGGACCGGGAGGCGACGCTCACCCAGCTGGCCGAGGGGGCAGCCGCCGTCCGGGTGCTGCTGGACGGCTCCGAGCCGGCGGTGGCCCGACGGGAGACCGGCGACCTGTGGGTCCGGCCGCAGACCAAGCGCTCGGGTGAGCGTGTGGTGGGCTGGCTCGGCAGCGTCACCACCAACGTGACGGTCACCGACTTCACCGCGCTCGGTGAGCTGATGCTCCGGCTCGCCGACCAGGATCAGGTCCAGGTGTCCGGCCCCTGGTGGGAGCTGCGCCCGGACAGTCCGGCGTACCGCGAGGCGCGACACGCCGCGATCGGCGACGCGTTGCTGCGTGCCCGGGAGTACGCCGAGGCGTTGGGCGCCCGGGTCACCGCGCTCATCGAGCTGGCCGACTCCGGTCCGGCCGACCGGCCGATGTTCGCCCGCGCGGCGTTCGACGTCGGAGGCGGTGCCGGCGGTGGTGTTCCCGAGCTGGAGTTGGACCCGCAACCGCAGACCGTGCAGGCGGCGGTGCAGGCGCGGTTCACGATCAGCGAACCGGTGCTCGACTGATGCCGCCGGCCCGGGTGCTGGCCATCGACGAGCTGGTGGCGCGGGCACGGTCACTGGCCGACGCCGGCCCGCGGCAACTGCTCGGCATCACCGGGGCGCCCGGTGCGGGAAAGTCCACCCTGGCGGAGCGGATCGTCGCCGAGGTCGGGGCGAGCGCGCGGCTGGTGCCCATGGACGGCTTCCACCTGGCGCAGACGCAGCTGGAACGGTTGGGCCGCGCCGACCGCAAGGGCGCGATCGACACCTTCGACGCCAACGGGTACGTCTCGCTGCTGCGCCGGTTGCGCCGGCTGGAGCCGACCTCGGTGTACGCGCCGGAGTTCCGCCGAGAGGTGGAGGAGCCGGTGGCCGGGGCCATCGAGGTGCCGCCGTCGGTTCGCCTCGTGGTGACCGAGGGCAACTATCTGCTGGTGCCGGACTTTCCGTGGCAGGAGGTCCGGACGTTGCTGCACGAGGTGTGGTTCCTCGACCTGGACGCCGAGCTGCGCCAGGGCCGGTTGACCGCCCGGCACGAGGCGTACGGGCGTTCGCCGGAGGAGGCCCGGACCTGGGCGCTGGGCAGCGACGAGGCCAACGCGGCTCTCATCACCCCGACGGCCGTGCACGCCGACCTGGTGGTCCGCCTGCGGGACTAGGGCGTGTGTCGAAGCCCTTGGCCGGCCTGCGGCGGGCCCAGCCGACGGCCGGCGGCGTTGGAGATGGGCCCGGATACAACACCGGTATCCGTGCCCATCTCCGCCTTGCCGGACCGCCGCCTGGACTCCGCCTCGGCTCGACCCAAGACTTCGACACACGCCCTAGTCGAGGTCGCGGACCGGTCGGGCCGGGTTGCCGACGGCGACGACGTTGGCGGGCAGGTCCCGGGTGACCACGGCGCCCGCGCCGACCACGGTGTTCGCGCCGACCGCGACCCCGGCCAGGACGATCGCGCCGCCGCCGAGCCAGGCGTTGTCGCCGATGGTGATCGGCTTCGCGGCCTCCCACTTGTCGCGGCGTGGGCCGGGCTGCACCGGGTGGGTCGGGGTGAGCAGTTGCACGTTCGGTCCGACCTGGACGTCCGCGCCGAGGGTGATCGGGGCGACGTCGAGGAAGACCGCGTGGTAGTTGACGAAGCTGCGCGGCCCGATCCGGATGTTCCAGCCGTAGTCGCAGTAGAACGGCGGCCGGACCCAGGTGTCGTCGCCCAGGTCGCCGAGCAGGTCGCGCAGCGCCGCGAGCCGGGCCGCCGGGTCGGCCGCTGAACTGGTGTTGAAGCGTTCCATCAGGCGGGCGGCCCGGTCCAGGTCGGCGACGAGTTCGGGATCGTCGGCGAGGTAGGGCTCACCCGCCAGCATCCGGTCCTTCATGGAGGTCACCCGGTCGATGATGCCGGCGGGGAGCGGTGTCCCGTGGCAGGTTCGTCGTATTTTCGACTTCTTTTTGCATACTCGGTATGCAATTCTGGGTTGTCAATGCGACTCCTATCAATCACGACGCATGACCAGGAGGAAACGTTGCACCAGGGAAGAAGAATGGCCGCTCTCGGTCTCGTGTCGGTGCTGGCGCTCGCCGCGCCGGCTCCCGCCTCAGCCGCGCCCGCCGCGCCCGCCCCACCTGGCGGCGCCGACCGACAGTCCACAGCGCCCGGAGCCAGTCCCGAGCGCTCGAACACCGTCACGCTGATCACCGGTGACCGCGTCACCGTCACCGCATCCGGGGCCTCGGCCCAGCCCGGCCCCGGCCGTAAAGACGTGCAGTTCCTGGTCCAGCGCGAGAGAGGACGCCTCTCGGTGCTGCCGACGGACGCGCTGCCGTTGCTGCGCTCGGGTCGGGTGGACCGGCGGCTCTTCGACGTCACCGGGCTGATCGAGGCGGGTTACGACGACGCCCACCGCAAGACGCTGCCGCTGCTGGTGTCGTACGGCTCGACGGACGCCGCCCGGCGAGCGCCGGCCACGCTGCCCGGCACCCGGGTGGTCCGCGACCTACCGGCGATCGACGGCGCCGCCCTCACCAGCGACAAGTCCTCCCTCGGCGCGGTCTGGGCGGCGGTCAGCACCGGCTCCAGCGCGGCTCGGCTCGGCGCGGCGGGGGGCGTCGAGCGGATCTGGTTGGACGGCCGTCGACGGGTGGCCCTCGACCACAGCGTGCCGCAGATCGGGGCGCCCGCCGCCTGGTCGGCCGGGTTCACCGGCAAGGGCGTGTCCGTGGCCGTGCTGGACACCGGCGTCGACGCGACCCACCCGGACCTGGCCGGCAAGGTGGCCGAGGCGCGCAACTTCACCGAGGTCGCCGACGCCCGGGACACCGTCGGCCACGGCACGCACGTGGCCTCGACCATCGCCGGTTCCGGCGCGGCCTCCGACGGCCGCTACCGGGGTGTGGCACCGGACGCGACGCTGCTGGACGGCAAGGTCTGTGAGGACCAGGGCTGCCCCGACTCGGCGATCCTCGCCGGCATGCAGTGGGCCGCCGTGGAGAAGAAGGCCGCCGTCATCAACATGAGCCTCGGCGGCTGGGACACGCCGGAGGTCGACCCGCTCGAAGAGGCGGTGCAGACCCTGACCGCGCAGACCGGCACGCTGTTCGTCCTCGCCGCGGGGAACGACGGCTCGGACGGCTCGGTCGGCTCCCCGGCCAGCGCCGACGCCGGGCTCGCCGTGGGCGCGGTGGATCGCGACGACGAGTTGGCTGACTTCTCCAGCCGGGGTCCCCGGGTCGGTGACGACGCGCTGAAGCCCGACATCACCGCACCCGGCGTCGACATCGTCGCCGCGAAGTCCGCCAACGGCGTCATCGGTGATCCGGTGGGGGACCGGTACGTCACGCTCTCCGGCACCTCGATGGCCACCCCGCACGTCGCCGGGTCGGCCGCGTTGCTGGCCCAGCAGCACCCGGGATGGCGGGCCGACCGGCTCAAGGCCACCCTGATGGCCGCCGCCAAGCCGCACCCGGAGCAGACCGCCTACCAGCAGGGCGCCGGGCGCGTCGATGTCGCCCACGCGATCACCCAGCAGATCACCACCGACCCGGTGAGCGTCTCGTTCGGGCGTACGCTCTGGCCGCACAACGACGACACCCCGGTCACCCGTACGGTGACCTGGCGTAACGACGGTCCGGCCCCGGTCACCGTGGACCTGAGCGTCGAGGGCGCCGGCCCGGGGGGTCGAGCGCTGCCGGCCGGTCTCTTCCAGTTGGGCGCCAGCCAGCTCACCGTACCGGCGGGTGGCACGGCCGCCACGACCGTCACCACGGACACCCGGATCGGCGACGCCGACGGCTACTGGACCGGCCGGATCGTGGCCCGCGCGGGGTCGGCCGTCGCCGTGACGCCGCTGGCCGTGAACCGGGAGGTGGAGAGCTACACGCTGACCGTGGAACACCTGAACCGCGCGGGCGCGCGTACCGCCGACCACTGGAGCACGCTGGTCGGGATGGACACCTTCGGCGCCTGGGACCTCTTCAGTTCCGATGGGGTGGCCACCGTGCGGGTGCCCAAGGGGCACTACGGCCTCAGCGGCCTGGTCTTCGAGCCGGGGCCGGAGGACGAGCAACGCGGGATGTCGTTGTTGATGCAGCCCGTGTTGACGATCGAGCGGGACACCCGGATCGTCGTGGATGCCCGCCGGGCCAAACCGGTCCGGACCACCATTCCGGACCGTAACGCCGCCCCGGAACTGATCGACGTCAGCGGCAACTTCACGGCTGCCGACGGCAGTGGGTACGGGATCGGACTCTGGGCGGACACCTTCACCGGTCTGACCAGCGGTCAGCTCGGCAAGACGGTCTCCGCCGACCAGTTCGTCTCCACCGTCAGCAGCCAGTGGATCAAGCCGGGCACGCCCGACAGCCCATACCTGTACGCGCTGGCCGAAGCGATCCCCGGTCGGATGCCCACCGGGTTCGTCCGTGACTACCGCCGGAGCGACCTGGCCGCCGTCGTGCACCGGTTCCTCGGTGCCTACGCGGGCATGGACGCTGAGCGCTCCGTGTACCCCGTGTTGGAGTACAACGTCGGTGGCTCCACGCTGGTCCTGCCCACGAGCGTGCCCGGTCAGCGGGTCGAGTACTACAACACCCGGGGCGTGCAGTGGGAGTCGGACATCTACTTCGGCACCCGGGGCGAGGACGGCTGGCTGAACCCGCAGGCCGTGCTCCTCTCCGTCCCCACCGCGTACCGGGCCGGGCGGACGGTCCAGGAGATCTGGAACCAGGCGCCGTTCGGGCCGTCCTTCCCGAACCCGCGCTGGCCGTACCAGAGCGTCACCCGGGCCGGCGACACCATCGCGGTCGACCTGCCGATCTTCAGCGACGCGGCCGGTCACCCGGGCGGCTCGTTGAACGACAGCGAGCACACCAAGCTCTGGCGCGACGGCAAGCTGGTCGGCGAGAGCGAGTACGCCGGCTACGGGGAGTTCACCGTGCCGCCGGCCGCGGCGGACTACCGGCTCGTCACGTCGTCGAAGCGGAGCTTCACCGACCTGAGCACCGAGGTGGAATCGAGCTGGACCTTCCGGTCCCGGCACGTCGCCGGTGACACGCCGGCCCGCCTGCCGCTGATGGCGGTGCGCTTCGCGCCGCCGCTGCGCGTCGACGGCAGCGCTCCGGCCGGGCGGAGCTTCGTCGTACCGGTGCGGGTGCAGCGCCAGCCGGGCGCTCCGGCCTCCCCGGTGGAGGGGCTCACCGTCGACGTCTCGTACGACGGCGGGAAGACCTGGGACAAGGCGAAGCTGGTCCGTACCTCGGCCGATGGTTGGTCGGCACTGTTGCGGCATCCGGCCGGCAAGGGCCACGTGTCGCTGCGGGCCACCGCCCGGGACGCCGCCGGTAACACGGTGACGCAGCGGATCATCCAGGCCTACCGGTTGCGCTGAGGCGTACCCCCGTCGGGGGGGCGCGCGGGGCCCCGCGCGGCCGGCGCGGGCGGGGCCGGCTGGGCGGGGCGGGGGGGGGCGCGGGAGGGCG
>NZ_JBFAOC010000108.1:0-6312 GCF_040675055.1 Micromonospora sp. NPDC049662 | reverse complement strand
CCGCGGGGGGGCGGGCGGGCCGCGGGGGCGCCGGGGGGGGGGGGGGGGCCCCCCCCGGGCCCTCACAAGGAGTACGGGCCGAAGCGTCCCCACGCCACCACGGCGGCGAGGACGAGCAGCACCGCGCAGGTGATCGCGCCCTGGATCTCCAGCCGACGCTCGGCCGCCGTGTCGCGCTTCTTCCGGTCGCGCAGGTGCACGAGGATGCCGCCGATCATGACGATGACCAGCCCGACGGCGGCCAGCGGCGTGAGGACGGTGGCGATGCCGGTGAACGCGGGCAGCACGAGCCCGAGGGCGGCGGCCACCTCGACCGCGCCGAGGGCCTTGACCTGCGACGGCGGGACCGGGTCCACCCACCGCATCATCTCGCGCAGCTTGTCCTTGGGTTGGGTCAGCTTGGCCAGGCCGGCGCCGGCGAAGACGACAGCGAGCAGGATCTGGATGATCCCGAGCACCAGGTTCACGGGGTTACCTCCGGGGGCACCGCCTCGCGGCGGAGAGGTGGTCGACGCTTCGAGCGGAACACTAGCCTTCGATGCGTGGACGCCGATGACCCCCGCCGTCGACGGACGGCGGGGGTCATCGTGGTGGACTGTCAGACCGTGAAGAGCGCCGGTCCGTCCAGCGCCTGGACGTCGGCCGGGCGCAGCGCCAGCGCGAGCACGTCGGCCACGTCGGCCAGGGTGTGCACGGTCAGCGCCTCGCGCACCTCGGCCGGCAGGTCGTCCAGGTCCGGCTCGTTGCGCGCCGGGATGATCACCTCGGTGAGGCCGGCCCGGTGCGCGGCGAGCAGCTTCTGCTTCACCCCGCCGATCGGCAGCACCCGCCCGGAGAGGGTCACCTCACCGGTCATCCCGAACTCGGGACGGACCGGGCGGCCGGTGACCAGCGACGCCAGGGCCGTCACCATGGTGATGCCGGCGCTCGGGCCGTCCTTGGGCACCGCGCCAGCCGGGAAGTGGACGTGGATCCGCCGCCCGGCCAGGGCGTTCGGGTCGATGCCGAGCCGTCGCCCGTTGGAGCGCAGGTACGACAGCGCGATCTGCGCCGACTCCTTCATCACGTCACCGAGTTGACCGGTCAGGGTCAGTCCCGGCTCGCCCTCCATGCTGGTCGCCTCGATGAAGAGGACGTCGCCGCCGGCGCCGGTCACCGCGAGCCCGGTGGCGACACCGGGAACCGCCGTACGCTCGGCCGACTCCGGGGTGAACTTCGGCCGCCCCAGATAGCCGCTGAGGTTGTCGGTGTCGACGCGTACCGGCGACGGGTCGGTCGCCAGCGTCACCGTCACCTTGCGCAGGATCTTGGCCAGGGCCCGTTCGAGCTGCCGGACACCGGCCTCGCGGGTGTACTCCCCCGCGATCAGCGCGAGCGCCGCGTCGGCGACGGTCACCTCGTCGTCGGTCAGCCCGGCCCGCTCCCGCTGCCGGGGCAGCAGGTGGTCGCGGGCGATGGCGACCTTCTCGTCCTCGGTGTACCCGTCCAGCATGACCAGCTCCATCCGGTCCAGCAGCGGGCCGGGGATGGACTCCACCACGTTGGCGGTGGCGAGGAAGAGCACGTCGGACAGGTCCAGGTCGACTTCCAGGTAGTGGTCCCGGAAGGTGTGGTTCTGGGCCGGGTCGAGCACCTCCAGCAGGGCGGCGGCCGGGTCACCGGCGTAGCCGGCGGCCAGCTTGTCCACCTCGTCGAGGAGCACGACCGGGTTCATCGAGCCGGCTTCGCGCAGGGCCCGGACGATCCGACCGGGCAGCGCGCCCACGTAGGTGCGCCGGTGACCGCGGATCTCCGCCTCGTCGCGGACGCCGCCGAGCGACACCCGGACGAAGTTACGCCCGAGGGCCCGCGCCACGGACTCGCCGAGGCTGGTCTTGCCGACCCCGGGAGGGCCGGCGAGGGCGAGCACCGCGCCGGAGCCGCGACCGCCGACCACGCCGAGGTTGCGCTCGGCACGCCGGTTCCGCACGGCCAGGTACTCCAGGATGCGGTCCTTGACGTCGGACAGACCGGCGTGGTCGGCGTCGAGCACCTCCCGGGCCGCGGCCAGGTCGGTGTTGTCCTGGGTACGCGTGCTCCACGGCATCTCGAGCACGGTGTCCAGCCAGGTACGGATCCAGCCCGCCTCCGGGGAGGCGTCACTGGCCCGCTCGAGCTTGCCGACCTCGCGCAGGGCCGCCTCGCGGACCTTGTCGGGCAGCTCGGCGCTCTCCACCCGGGAGCGGTAGTCGGCGGAGCCGTCCGGCTCGTCCTCGCCCAGTTCCTTGCGGATCGCGGCGAGCTGCTGGCGCAGCAGGAACTCCCGCTGCGACTTCTCCAGGCCCTCGCGGACGTCGCTGTTGATCTGCTCGGTGACCTCCTGCTCGGCCAGGTAGTCCTTCACCCAGCCGACCAGCAGCTCCAGCCGGGCGGTGACGTCCGGCGCGGCGAGCAGTTCGGTCTTCTGCTCCAGGGTCAACCACGGCGCGTAGCCCGCCGAGTCGGCCAGCTCGGAGAGGTCGGTCATCCGCTCCACGGCGTCGATGACCTGCCAGGCGCCCCGCTGCTGGAGCACGGAGGTGACCAGGGCGCGGTACTCGCGGGCGAGCTCACGTGCGCGGCCGGCGGGGCCGGGTTCGTCGAGTTCGGTCGCCTCGACCCAGAGCGCCGCGCCGGGACCGGGCACGCCGGAGCCGATGCGCGCGCGGGACAGGCCACGGACGACGGCGGCGGGCTCACCGTCGGGGAGCCGGCCGACCTTCTCGATGGTGGCGACCACGCCGATCGGGCCGTACTCGCCGTCGATCCGCGGGACGGCCAGCAGCTTGCGGTCGCCGGTTGTCCGCGCCGCGTCGATGGCGGCCTGGGTGGTCGGGTCGAGGGTCACCGGGATGACCATGCCGGGCAGCAGCACGGCGTCGGTCAGGGGCAGTACCGGAAGAGTTGCCATCGAACACCTGCTATCCATTGAGTTGAGCGTGTCTCACTCAAGTAACAAAGCGTTCCCCTTGTTCCGGCGTGTGACCCAGGCCACTGTCCGGAGCCCGGCGGCGAGCCGGCAGCAGCAGCTCGCGAACCGCCCGGCCGCCCCCGGCCAGCGCTACGGCCACGGGGATGGCCAGGCTGGTCAGCGCCAGCGCGAGGACCACCCGGGCAGGCAGTCCGACTCCGACGGCGAGCGCGGTCAGCACCGTGCAGACGGCCAACTTCACCCGGGTACGCGACAGCGGGACCGCTGCGGACTCGCGGGCGGGCGCGACGACAGACATGCGCTTCTCCTCGTCTTTTCCGGTGAGCGGGCGGTCTCGTCGGGCCGCCCGTGCGGGACCCGGACGACCCGACGGGACAAGCTCAGGTGAGCCTGCTCTTGACGGTGTTCACGACGCCGCCGGCCGGGTCCGGGTTGGTGCCGTAGAGCCGCGGGTCACCGGGCGGCAGCACCGGCTCGGGGGCGTTCGCGCGCGGGTTGTCGTCGTACCGGAACTCGCCCCTGCCGTCCGGCGCGGGCCCGGACGCCCACCGCCGCTGGGCGGCGTCGGCGCCCGAGGAGAAGTCCAGGTAGGTGTAGCCGAACTCGTCGGTGAACTCCGCCGAGTCCGGAAAGGCCTCCGGCACCGGCATCTCCTCCAGGCCGTCCTCCTTGAGCTGCTCGATGGCCGCCAGCCAGATGTTCTGGTGCATGGTGTCGCGGGCCAGCAGGAAGCGCAGCATCTGCTTGACCCCGGGGTCGTCGGTCATGTTGAACAGCCGGGCGACCTGCAACCGGCCCTGCGCCTCGGCGGTGACGTTGAGCTGGAAGTCGGCCAGGAGGTTGCCGCTCGCGGTGACGTACGAGCCGTTCCAGGGCACCCCGCTGGCGTCGACGGGCAGCGCCCCGCCCCCGCCGTGGATGAAGTGCGCCGGGTTTGACCCGGCGTAGACCGCCCCGCCCCCGGGGTTGTCCGCGACGGCCTCCGACAGCGCCAGCGGGGCGCTGTCCAGCAACCGGCTGATCATCGTCACGATCATCTCGACGTGGCCGACCTCCTCGGTGCCGACGTCGAGCAGCAGGTCCTTGTACTTACCGGGGAGTCGGCAGTTCCAGCCCTGGAAAAGGTACTGGTTGGCGACGGTCATCTCGCCCCACTTGCCACCCAGCACCTCCTGCAGACGGCGGGCGAACGCGGCGTCCGGAGCGTCCGGCTTGGCCTCGAACTGCAGGTCCTTGACGTGGCTGAACATCCGACCTCCTCGGCACCGGGTTGCTGGCACCAAGGACGATTCCCATCCCGCTGACCCGGCCGGGCCAATGCGTGTCCCGCACGGGTCAGCGCAGCGGTCCGACCGCCGGCAGCAGCACCTCCAGCGCCACGCCCCGCGGGCGCAACCGGTGCGCCCGCAGCGCTCCCCCGTCGGCGGCCACCAGGTGCCGCACGATCCACAACCCCAGCCCGGACATGCCGACCACGGGGGCCGGACGGCGCAGCGCCACCAGCAGCCCGTCGTCCACCCGCCCCTCGTTGGTGACCACGATGCTCAGGCCGGGGCCGCGCAGCGCGGCGTAGAGCCCGACCCGCCCGTTTGCCGGCCCGTGCCGCAGCGCGTTCTCCACCAGGTTTCCCAGCACCTGCCGGGTGCGGCCGGCCGGTACCGGCCAGCAGGCCGCCCGTCGGGTGGCGCGGACCCGACGCCGGCCCGCCGGCACGAACGCGGCCGCCTCACGCAGGAGGCCGGCCAGGGGCACGGTCGCTTCCGGTTGGGCCACCGGCGTCAGCGCGCCGGCGCCGGCCGTCGCGTCGCGGAGCAGGCCCTGCAGATGGACGGCCTGGTCGCGGGCCAGCGCGATGACCGCCCGCCGGTCCGCGCCGGTCAGCGGCCGGTGGTCATCGGCCAGCGCCCGGGTCAATGACGTCAGCGCGCTGACCGGGGTACGGAACTCGTGACACAACACCCGCAGCAGCAGGTCCGCGTCGACCTCCGGGGACGGTGGGATGCCCGGTCCGGACCCGGCGCGTCGCAATCCTCGCAACCGGCCCTGCCACCCCTGGCGTGCGCGCATCCATCCGACTCCCCCCGATCGGTGCATACCCGCATGATCGGTACCCGCTGGGGAACGGCCCAGACATGCCGGACGCCCCCAACCTCAGACTCGCTGTCGTGGACGATCACCCCCTGTTCGTCCGTGGCTTGGAACTGCTGCTTCCGGTGACCACCGACGGACGCGCCGAGGTGGTCGGCTCGACCGGGGACGCCGCCGCGGCGGCCGGCATGATCAGTCGTTGCCATCCCGACCTCGCGCTGGTCGACCTGCACATGCCACCACCCGGCGGCGTCCGGGCGGTGGCCGCCATCCGGCGGACCACCCCCCGCGTACGGGTGGTCGCCATGTCCGGCTCGACCGACCCAGCGCCCGCACTGGAGGCGCTGCGGGCCGGCGCGGAGGGATTTCTGCCGAAGACCAGCGAACCGGAGGAGCTGCTACCCCCGCTGCTGGCCATCCTCGACGGCTGGGCAGTCCTGCCGGCGGAACTGCTGCGCGCCCTCCTCGGACCCGCCCGGACGGCGTCCGTCGACCTCGACGCCGAGGAGCGCCGTCTGCTGCGGGCGATCGCGATCGGGCGCAGCACCGTCGACATCGCCGAGGAACTGCACGTGTCGGAACGGACGGTGAAACGAATGACCGCCGCTCTGCTGCGCAAGCTGCGGGTCGCCAACCGGGCGGAGGCGGCGGCGGTCGCCGGCCACGCCGGTCTGCTCACCGATTGACACCGCACCGGGACCTGCGATTACGGCCAGTTCGCTGTTTTGTGGCCCACTCAATCGCGACGCGCCGAAATGAATGGCACGCACATTGTTGCGGATTCCCCGGGTGATAGGTCAGACTTTGGAAACATCCCGCCACACACAGGGAGTAATCGGCAATGGCGAGAAAAGTAATCACGGTGCTGACCGACGACCTCGACGGCGGGAAGGCCGATCGGACGGTCGAGTTCAGTCTCGACGGCGTCGCGTACACCATCGACGTCTCGGACGAGAATGCGGGTGTCCTGCGTAAGGCGCTGGACCCATACATCAATGCGGGCCGGCGGATCGGCCGAGGCCCGGCGGAGAACGCGCGGGCAGTTCGGCGGCCGGGGCGACCCACCGGCGCGGGAATGGACCGCGAACAAAACCGGGCGATCCGGGAATGGGCCGTCAAGAACGGCTACAAGATTTCCGAGCGGGGCCGGATCCCGGTCGAGGTCGTCGAGGCGTACAAGAACCGCTGACGCACGGCACAGCGACGGGGGGGCGGCCAAAACGCGGGGGCCCCGGGCGGGGGGGGCGGGCGGGGGGCCGCCGGGGGGGGGGCGC
>NZ_JBFAOC010000107.1:0-6369 GCF_040675055.1 Micromonospora sp. NPDC049662 | reverse complement strand
CAGCGCCGGGTGCCGCTGCTGGTCGGACTCGGCTCGGTCACCGCCGGGCTGGCCCTGCTCGTCGTCCTCGGCGCACCACGGCCCCTGCTCCCGGGTCAGCCCCGGCCCATTCAGGTGCTGCGAAAGGAAGGGCCCCTTGTTAACGCCTGGTGCATAACAAGGGGCCCTTCCTTTCGCCCTCGCCTCGCGCCGGTGAGCGCGCCGGCCGGTCAGCGACGCTTCGCGCCACCGGGCCGGTTACCGCCGCCGCCGGGGCGGCCGCCCCGCGCGCCGGTCGGCCGCTTGCCCGCCGGCCGCGAACCCACCTTGGGGGCCGCGCCGGCCAGCGCCGCCGAGTCCGGGTCGATCACGTCGGCCGCGTCGCCGTCGACCGGCGTCGGCGTAACCTTGCCGGTGGCCTCACCACGGCCCAACGCACCCCGGCGGGTCTGCACCCGCTTGTTGTGCGCCTGGATACGCGGGTCGTAGTTCTTCAGCAGCGCCAGCAGCGGCGTCGCCACCAGGATGGAGGTCAGGAACGCCACCGCCATACCGACGAACAGCACCAGGCCGAGGTCCTTCAGGGTGCCCGCGCCGAGCAGGCCGGCACCGATGAAGAGCAGACCGCCGACCGGCAGGAGCGCCACCACGGAGGTGTTGAGCGACCGCATGAGGCTCTGGTTGACGGCCAGGTTGGCCGCCTCGCTGTACGTCATGTTGTTGTTGGCGGTGATGCCCCGCGTGTTCTCCTGCACCTTGTCGAAGACCACCACCACGTCGTAGAGCGCGAAGCCCAGGATCGTGAGGAAGCCGATGATCGTCGACGGGGTGACCTCGAAGCCGACCAGCGAATAGATGCCGGCGGTCAGGATCAGGTTCATGAACAGCGACGAGACCGCCGCGACGGCCATCCGCCACTCGAAGCGCAGGATCAGGTAGACCATCACCAGCGCGATGAAGATGACCAGGCCGAGCACCGCCCGCTCGGTCACCTGGCTGCCCCACGCCTCGCTGACCTGGTTGCTGCTGATCTCGTTGGCGTTGATGTCGAGGTCTTCGGCGATCTGGGCCTTGACCGCGTTGGCCTGCTCGACGGTGAGCTGCGGCGTCCGCAGCTCGTACGAGTCGCCACCCGGGCCGCCGACCTTCTGCGTGGTGGCGACCTTGACGCCGGTGTTCTCGGTCGCGAGGGCCGAGTTGACCTCGCGCTCGGCGTCGTCCAGGGTGCCGACGCTGGCCGGCACCTGGAACGAGTTACCGCCGGCGAACTCGATGCCGAGGCTGAAACCGCGGAGCGCGAAGCTGAGGATCGCGACCAGGATCAGGACACCGGCGACACCGAACCACAGCTTGCGGCGGCCGACGATGTTGAGACCGGCCTCGCCGTTGTAGAGGCGGCTCGCCAAACCGTTTTGAGCCATCTCAGGCCTCCTTGGCGCGCGGGTTGCGGGGCTGAGTCTGCTGGCTGCGGGCCGGAAGAGCCCGGCCCAGGCCGCTGACCCGCGGGGACAGGAACGCCCGGGTCCGGGCGAACATCGTCATGATCGGGTGCCGGAAGAGGAAGACCACGACCAGGTCCAGCACCGTGGCCAGGCCGAGCGCGAACGCGAAGCCCTTGACCGTGCCGACCGAGACCACGTAGAGCACCACCGCGGAGAGCAACGTGATCGCGTTGGCCGAGATGATCGTCCGGCGGGCCCGGATCCAGGCGCGGGGCACCGCGCTGCGTGGGCTGCGACCCTCTCTGATCTCGTCCTTGAGTCGTTCGAAGTAGATGACGAACGAGTCCGCCGCCACACCGAGCGAGACGATCATGCCGGCGATGCCGGCGAGGGTGAGCGTGAAGCCGATCTGCCGGCCGAGCACCACCAGCGCGCCGAAGACCAGCAGCGCGGAGAGGATGAGGCTCAGGAAGATGACCGAGCCGAGCAGCCGGTAGTAGAAGAACGCGTAGATGATGACCAGCAGCATGCCGATGCCGGCCGCGAGCAGACCGGCCCGCAGGTGGCTGGCGCCCAGGGTCGCCGTGACGTTCTGCGCCTCCTGCTGCTCGAACGTCACCGGCAGCGCGCCGTAGCGGAGCTGACCGGCGAGGGTGCTGGCGTCCTTCTGGGTGAACTGGCCGGTGATCTGCGAGTTGCCGGTCAGCACACCCTGGATCTCCGGCGAGGAGACGATCTCGTTGTCCAGCACCACGGCCACCCGGCACTTGCCGTCCTGGCCGAGGGCGGTGGCGTCACAGGCCTGGCCCTCGTTGCCGAACGCCTCGCGGGTCAGCGCCGTCCACTTGCCCTGGCCGTCGCCCGTGAAGTCGAGGCTGACCACCCAGGAGTTGGCCTGGTCGAGCACCGCGTCGGCGTCGTCCACGTCGGTACCCAGCACCTTGGCCTGGTCGAGCAGGTACTTCGACGCGCCGTCCTCGCAGGACACGACCTGCTGCTTCGGGTCGGAGATCGACGCCGGCGGGCGCTTGTCGAGCTGCGCGCAACCGATCGTCGGCACGTTGAACTGCATCTGCGCCGGCAGGACGGCGACCTCTTGCGGGGTCAGCGTGCTGAACGGCTTGAGCTTGTCGCCCAGCGACGGGTCGGCGCTCAGGTCGGCGGGGGCCTGCAGGCCACTCGCGGCCTGCCAGGCGGCGGCTCCGACCTTCTGCTCGACTGCCTTGCGCTGCTCCTCGATGCTCGCCGGCACCGGCTCGGCGCTGGCGCTCGCCGAGGGCGCGGCACTCGCGGAGGCCGACGGGGTCGGCGTGGCGCTGGCGGACGGCGCGGGCGCCATCCCGCCCTGTCCACCGCTGGCCGACGGGGTCACCTTCGGCGCGGCGCTGGCCGACGGGGCGCCGGACGGCGGCGCGGCGCTCGGGGTCGGCGCAGCGGCCGGCGGCGCGACGGCCGTCCCGCTGCCGTCGGCGGCCTTGAGCACCTTGCGGAAGCGCAGCTCGGCGGCGCTGCCCACGTCGGTGAGGTCCCGGTTCTCACCGGGCAGGGAGATGACGATGTTCCGGTTGCCCTCGGTGACCACCTCGGCCTCGGCCACGCCGAACGCGTTGACCCGGCTCTCGATGATCTGGCGGGCCTCCTCGAGGTTCTCCGCCGTCGGGGGCTTACCGTCGACGGAGTTGGTCGCCTCCAGCGTGACCCGGGTGCCGCCGATCAGGTCCAGGCCGAGCCGTGGCTCCAGCCGGTCCTTGAAGCTGCCGCTGGCACCGCCCGCGAAGAACACCAGAAGGTAGAGGACGACGAAGATGAGCCCGAGCACGGCGAGTTGCCGGCCGGGGCGCATCTGTCCCTGAGGTGGTGCCACGGTTGTCCTGTCTCCCTGTACGGTCGCGCCGCTGCGCGCGGCGGCGGCGAGTGTCGAGCCGGGGGTTCCGGCCAACGATCTGACCTGGGTCGGCGGGGTGCCGACACAGTGACCGGACACGCCGGCACGGGGACGCCGACGGCCACGGGAACGTGCCGACGCCCGGCGTCGACCCAACTATCCAGTTTTCACGTCACGTCCGCTGCCCCGTCGGGCGCGGTGCCCCGGGGAGTCGGTCGGCCGGCCTTGCCGCCGGAACCGTCGACCCCTCGCGGGAGGTCACTCCTTGACGGTGTCCGCGTCCTCGGTGACCGGCTCGCTCGGCAGCTCCGCGCGGGTGACCACCCGGGCGATGGCCGGGCGGGCGTAGCGGGTCTGGACGCCCGGAGCGATCTCGAGCAGGACGGCGTCGTCCTCGACGCCGGTGACCGTGCCGTAGAGCCCGCCGATGGTGACGACCTCGTCGCCCGGGCCGAGCCCGGACTGCATGGCCTCGGCGTCGCGACGACGCTTCTGCTGGGGACGGATCATCATGAAGTACATGACGCCGCCGAGCAGGACGACCATCAGGACCGGCGTGAAGCCGCCGGCTCCACCACCCGCTGCAAGGTATTGCACGGTTACTGCCTTCCCATTGGCCTCCACGCCGGCACGGGGGGTGCCGGAGCGGAGGCGGATTCTCACAACCTGTACAGACCGCGGCGAAGTCTAATCCCTGCACCTGAGAACACCGAATGCGGCACAGATCACGTTCACATTACGGCTGATCGGTATCTACGGAGAACAGATCGGGTGTCGGCGGGATATCCGCCCCAAATGTACCATTCGGTGGCGTACGCCCCAGATGCAGCCAGGCGGCCTCCGTCGCCACCCGCCCCCGGGGCGTGCGCGCCAACAGGCCGGCACGCACCAGGAACGGCTCGCAGACCTCCTCGACCGTGTCCGGCTGCTCCCCCACCGCCACGGCGAGGGTGGACAGCCCGACCGGGCCACCCCGGAACGAGTCCACCAGGGCGGTCAGCACCGCCCGGTCCAACCGGTCCAGGCCCAGCGCGTCGACGTCGTACACCGTCAGCGCCTTGCGGGCCGTGCCGAGGGTGACCACACCGTCGGCGCGGACCTCCGCGTAGTCACGGACCCGGCGCAACAACCGGTTGGCGATCCGGGGCGTGCCCCGGGAGCGGCCCGCGATCTCGGCCGCGCCGTCCGGGGTGATCGGCACCCCGAGGATGCGCGCCGAACGGTGCAGCAGCGTCTCCAGATCCGCCGGGGCGTAGAAGTCGAGGTGCGCGACGAAACCGAACCGGTCCCGCATGGGTCCGGTCAGCAGACCCGAGCGGGTGGTCGCGCCGACCAGGGTGAACGGCTCGACGTCCAGCGGGATCGCGGTCGCGCCCGGCCCCTTGCCGACCACCACGTCGACCCGGAAGTCCTCCATCGCGCTGTAGAGCAGCTCCTCCGCCGGTCGGGCGATCCGGTGGATCTCGTCGATGAAGAGCACGTCGCCCTCGGCGAGGCTGGTCAGGATCGCCGCCAGGTCACCCGACCGTTCGATCGCCGGACCGCTGGTCACTCGGATGCCCGCGCCCAGCTCGGCGGCGACGATGTTGGCGAGGCTCGTCTTGCCCAGCCCGGGTGGCCCGGAGAGCAGGATGTGGTCCGGGGGCGACCCCCGCCGCATGGCGCCCTGCAACAGCAGGTCGAGCTGGTCACGCACCCGGTCCTGGGCGATGAACTCCGCCAGCCGCCGAGGCCGTACGGTCGCCTCCGCGTCGCGCTCGGCATCGCTGACGTACGCCGAGACGAGCCCGTCGGTCTCGCTCATCGGGTCCGGCCCAGCAGCCGGATGGCCTGCTTGAGCAGGACCGGCACGGGCGGGGTGGGCCCGTCGATCGTCTCCGCCACGGCGGCCACCGCCTGGTCCGCCTGCCCGGCCGTCCAGCCCAGCCCGACAAGCGCCTGCCGGACCTGGTCGGGCCACGCGCCACCGGTCACGCCACCGGCCCCGTCGGCGCCGATCGAGACCGGGCCGATGCGGTCACGCAACTCCAGCACCAGCCGCTCGGCGCCCTTCTTGCCGATCCCGGGCACCCGGGTCAGCGCGGCGGTGTCGGCGTTGGCGATGGCCTTGCGCACCGCGTCCGGCGTGTGCACCGCCAGCACGGCCTGGGCCAGCCGCGGGCCGACCCCGCTGGCGGTCTGCAACAGCTCGAACAGCGCCCTGGCGTCGTCGTCGGCGAACCCGTACAGGGTCAGCGAATCCTCCCGGACCACCAGGCTGGTCGCCAGCCGCGCCGACTGTCCCACCCGCAGCTCGGCGAGCGTCCCGGGAGCGCAGTGCACGGCCAGGCCGACCCCGCCGACCTCGATCACGGCCAGATCCGGACCCGTCGCGGTCACCGTGCCGCGCACGCTGGCGATCATCGTGCTCCTCCTCGTCGTGCCCGGTCGGCCGCCGCGGCCAGCTTGGACCGGGTGCCGCCGCGCCACACGTGACAGATGGCCAGGGCGAGCGCGTCGGCGGCGTCCGCCGGTTTCGGCGGCTCGGCCAACCGCAGCAGCCGGGTCACCATCGCGGTCATCTGCGCCTTGTCGGCCTGACCGGAACCGGTCACCGCCGCCTTCACCTCGCTCGGGGTGTACGTCTGCACCGGCAACCCGGCCCGCGCCCCGGCCAGCACCGCGATGCCGCTGGCCTGGGCGGTGCCCATCACCGTACGGACGTTGTGCTGACTGAACACCCGCTCGACGGCGACACTCTCCGGTTCGTGCTTGGTCACCAACTCGGTCAGCGACCGGTCCAGGTGCAGCAGCCGCAACGCCAGGTCGTCGGCCGGATCGGTGTAGACCACGTAGTAGGCGACCAGCGTGCAGGGCCGGCCGGGCACGCCCTCGACGACGCCCACCCCACAGCGCGTCAACCCCGGATCGACCCCCAGCACCCGCACGCCGCCCCCTCCCCCAGTACGTGTGTTCGACACCCTAACCCCCACCCTCCCCACCGCCCCCACGGGACACGCCCCGCGCCCCGCGCCCCGCGCCCCGCGCCCCGCGCCCCGCGCCCCGCGCCCCGCGCCCCGCGCC
>NZ_JBFAOC010000106.1:0-6850 GCF_040675055.1 Micromonospora sp. NPDC049662 | reverse complement strand
CCCTGTTGATCAAGAGGTTCGCGGGATGATCCGGCCGGATTGTTACGCGTAACTGGTTATAAAAGGGGTTGGTGGTGGGGGGTGGGGTGGGGGTTGGGGGGGTGGGGTTAGCGGCCTAGGACTGAGCCGCCGTTGACGCCGAGGACCTGGCCGGTTACGTAGCCGGCGGCGGGGCTGGCGAGGTAGCGGACCGCCTCGGCGATGTCGTCCGGCAGTCCGGGACGCTTGACGAGCGTCTCCGCGACCCGCTTCGCGTGCCCCTCGGGGGTCATTCGGTCGCCGAAGAACTCGGTCTCGGCCACGTAGCCCGGGCTCACCACGTTGACCGTGATCTGCTCCGGACCGAGCTGCGCCGCCAGGTCGTACGCCCAACCGTGCAGGGCCGCCTTGCCCGCTGAGTAGGGGCCACCGCCACCCCGCTGGGCGGAGATCGAGCTGACCAGGATCACCCGCCCACCGGGTCGACGCAGCGCCGGCCGCAACGCCTCGGTCAACAGCACCGCGGTGAGCACGTTGGCGTCCAGGTTGGCCCGCCAGTGTGCGGCGGTCCCGGCCAGCGTGTCGGTCTCCCCGCCCAGGTAGCCGCCCGCGTTGTTGACCACCGCGTCGACCGCCCGACCGTCGACCGCAGCCAGGACCCGGTCGAGCTGCTCCGGGTCGGTCAGGTCCGCGGTCACCGGGGTGACCGCGTCCGGCCGTCCACAGTCGACGCCGATGCGCTCGGCGGCCGCCGCCAACACGTCCGCCCGCCGCCCGGCGACAAGAACGTCGTACCCGTCCCGAGCGAGCGACCCCGCGATGGCCGCCCCGATCCCGGTCCCACCCCCGCTAACCACCGCAAGCCGCGATCCCATCTCGACCTACCTCCCCATCCCCGAACCCATCGGAGAACCCCGTCGCCGAACCCCGTCGATCATGAAGTTATCGCCATCCGGCACGGCGTGTCGTGACAATAACTTCATGATCACCGGGGACGGCGAGACCCGGGGGCGGTGAGACCCCGCGACGGTGAGACCCGGGGGACGGTGAGACCGGGGAGGGCTTAGCGGGGGCGGCGGAGGGATTTGGTCAGGGCGGTCAGGCGGGGGGCCAGGCTGGTCAGGCCGCCGGGGAAGAAGTACACCGCCAGGATGAAGACCGTGCCGAGGACGAACAGGGGCTGGCTCAGCGGGTGACTGAGGACGGCCGGCAGGTTGTCGACCGCGTCGCTCGTGCCGAACGCGGTGAGCCGGTGGTCCAGGTACATGTAGAGGACGCCGCCGAGCACCGGTCCCCACCGGGTGCCCGGTCCGCCGAGCACCACCATGACCAGCAGCGAGAGGGTCAGCTCGGAGGACGTGATGTGCGGCGACGCGCCGCCGACGATCAGGACGTAGACCACCCCGCCGGCCGACGCCAGCCCACCGGCCAGGGTGAACGCCACCAGCTTGTAGCGGTACGGGTCCAGCCCGAGCACGCCGATCCGCCGCTCGTCGTCCCGCAGCCCGGCGAGCACCCGACCGGTCGGTGACCCACTGACCCGGTGCACCACGAAGACCACGAGGGTCAGGTAGGCGAGCGCCAGCCAGTACAGGTTGACCGTGTTGGTCACCCCGACCAGTCCGGCCGGCAGCCCGGACACGTCCAGCGGTAGACCCTCCTCGCCGCCGGTGAGCCCGCCGAAGTCCCGGGCCACCAGGATCGCCCCGACCTGGGCGAACGCCAACGTGACCATGGCGAACGCGATGCCCACGGTCCGCAGGGCCACCGCGCCGAGCAGCGCCGCGAGGATCGTGCCACCGGTGATGGTCAGCAGCGCCGCCTGCCACAGCGGCAGACCGGCGCGGGTGACGAGGATGTCGGTGCCGTACACGCCGGCCGCGAAGTAGAGCGCGTGCCCGAACGAGAGCATCCCGGTCCGGCCGAAGAGCAGGTCGTAGCCGGCCGCCAGCCCGCCGAAGATCAGGCAGATGGCGAGGATCTGCAAGGTGCCCGGTGAGTTGACCGGTCCCTCGAAGATCCCCGGCAGCGAGATCGTCGAGTACGGCAGGATCGCCATCACCGCCAGCGCGACCAGCGGCAGGAACGGGCGGACCCGGTGCGCGCGGCCCGGTCGCGGCGAGGTGGGCGCCGGTGCCGGTGTTGCCTCGAGGAGCGTCATGCCGTTGCCACCTTTCCGGCGATGCCCTGCGGGCGCAGCAGCAGCACCACGGCCAGCAGCCCGACCACGCAGATGTCGCCCAGCCCGGACGTGCCGTAGTAGTTGACGAACTGCTGTACCAGCCCGACCACGACCGCCGCGTACGCGGAGCCGACCACCGAGCCCATCCCGCCGATCACCACCACGATGAACGCGAAGATCAGCAACGAGCCGCCCTGCCCGGGTGAGACGGTGCCGAAGTAGACCCCGCCCAGTGCTCCGGCGAGCGCGGCAGCCGCCCCACCGATCGCGAAGACCAGCGTGAACGCCTTGCGGACGTCGATGCCGAGCGCGGTCACCATCTCCCGGTTCTCCACCCCGGCCCGGATCACCAGGCCGTACCGGGTCCAGCGCAGGAAGGCCAGGATCGCGCCGAGCACCAGCACCGCCGCGATGATCAGCAGCAGGCCGCCGTTCGGCACCTGCGCGCCGAGGATCCCGGTCACCTGTCGGGTCCAGTCGGGGCGCGGGAACGGCCGGGCGTCGGCACCCCAGGTGGCCTGGAGCAGCGCCACCCCGGCCAGCGACAGTCCGACGGTGACCAGCACCTGCTCGATGGTGCGGGAGTAGAGCGGCCGGATCAGCACCAGCTCGACCAGGACCGCGACGAGCGTGCCGGCGGCCACCCCGAAGGCGACCGCGAGCACGAAGCCGAACCCGTCCGGGCCAGCGCCCGGCAGGTTGCCCGCCGCCCACCAGGTGCCGTACGCGCCGACGCCGAGGAACAGCCCGTGCGCGAAGTTGAGCACGTCAGCGAGGCCGAAGACCAGCGACAGGCCCGACGCGACCAGGAAGTACAGCGCCGCCAGGCCCAGCCCGGTCAGCGCCAGGAGGATTACCGTGCTCATGCCTTGACCTCCGCACCCACACCCAGCAGCGACTTGGTCAGCGCGGTCTCCAGCAGCAGGTCCTGGGCGTCGCCCGTCCAGGCGACCCGGCCGGCGGAGAGCACCACGGCGTCGCGGGCCAGTCGGCGTACGACGGCCAGGTTCTGCTCGACCAGCAGCACCGGCACCGACTCCGCGACCCGCTCCAACACCTCGGCCACCTCGGTCACCACCTTCGGCGCCAACCCCTTGGTCGGCTCGTCGACCAGCAGCAGCCGGTTGTCGTTGAGCAGCACCCGCCCGATCGCGAGCATCTGCTGCTGCCCGCCGGAGAGCGAGCCCGCCCGTTGGCGTCCGCGCCGGTCCAGCTCCGGGAAGAGAGCGAAGACCTTGTCGTACGCCGGGGTGGTGCCGCGCCGTTCGGCGAGCCGCAGGTTCTCGGCGACGGTGAGGCCGGCGAACACGCACCGGTCCTCCGGTACGTAGCCGAGCCCACCGCGGACCAGCCGGTGGGTGGGCCGGGCCAGCAGGCTCTGCGCGCCCATCCGGATGGTGCCGCGCACCTCCCCGGCGGGTGGGGTGAGGCCGACGATCGCGCGCAGCGTGGTGGTCTTGCCGACGCCGTTGCGGCCAAGCAGGACGGTCACGCCGGTCGGGGCGACCGTGAAGGACACGCCCTGAAGGATGTGCAGCCCGGAGATCCGGACCGACAGGTCCTCCACAGTGAGGATCGGTTCCACTAGAGCGACTCCCCCAGGTAGGCCTCTTGCACGGTGGGGTTGGCCATCACCGTCTCCGGGGTGTCGCAGGCCAGCAGAGCGCCGTGGTGCATGACGGCGATCCGGTCGGCCAGCTCCAGGATGACGTCCATGTGGTGCTCGACCATCAGCACCGACCGGCCGCTGTCGCCGGTCAACGACTTGATGACCGTCACCAGCTCGGGCACGTCCTCGGCGCTGACCCCGGCCATCGGCTCGTCGAGCAGCATCACCCGTGGCTCACCGGCGAGCAGCAGGGCGATCTCCAACTTGCGCTTCTCGCCGTGGGCCAGGGTGCCGGCGAGCGCCGTACCCCGGTGGGCGAGGCCGACCCGGTCGAGCGCCGCGTCGGCGGCGGCGGCGACCTCCCGGTCGGCCGCCGCCCGCCGCCACAACGCCATCGAGCCCCCGCGGTGCGCCTGCACGGCGAGCCGGACGTTCTCCCGCACGCTGAGCGAGCCGAAGACCGAGGACGCCTGGAAGGTACGGCCCAGACCGAGGCGGGCCCGCCGGTGCGGCGGGAGCCCTCCGATGTCCTGCCCGTCCAGGGTGATCCGGCCCTCCGTGGCCCGGCGCAGGCCGGTGATCAGGTTGAACAGTGAGGTCTTGCCGGCGCCGTTCGGCCCGATCACGCCCAGGAACTCTCCCGGCGCCAGGTCGAGGTAGACGCTGTCGACGATGGCGACCTCACCGATCCGCCAGGTCAGACCGCGGGTGGCGAGCATTTCTCAGCCCTTCATGGCCACGGCCGGTGGCGCGGTCTCGTCGCCGGTGAGGCTCTTCTGCGCGGTGGCCGTGAAGTCGGTGCCGCTGCCGGTGAGCTTGGCCTGGAACATCGGCTGCAGCAGCGCGTGGTCGGCGGCGCGGATGGTCATCTTGCCCTTGACCCCGTCGAAGCTCCAGTCCTCGAGAGCCTTGACCATCTTTTCGACGTCGTCGCCACCCTCCTGCACGGCCCGCACCACCATCTGGGCGGCGGCGAAGCCGTCCGGGTGGAACAGGTCGATGGTGTTCACCTTGGCCTTGAGCGCCTTGCTGGCCTCGGTGTCGGACGCGCCGTCGAAGTAGTGCGACAGGAAGGAGATCTTCGCGCCGGCCGCCCCGAAGGTGGGCCAGGAGGCGCGGATGTCCAGGCCGGTGACGACCGTGGTGGACGACAGCACGCCCTGCTGGTCGAGGGTCTGCCACATGGCCGGGGCGGTCGTGCCGGCCCAGGCGACGAAGAGCAGGTCCGGCTTGGCGGCCTTGATCTGGCTGGCGAACGGCGTGAACTCGGTGGCGCTGGCCGGTGCCCGCACACTGCTCACGGTGGCGCCCGCGCCGCCGATGACGGTCTTGACGGCCGCCTCGTTGGCGTCGCCGAACGCGCCGTCCTGGGCGAAGACCACGACCTTCTTGCCGGTCGGGTCGCCGATGAAGGACTTGGCCGTCACCACGTCCTGGTAGGACTGCCGACCGGACCGGAACGTGTACTTGTTCGCCCCGGTCACCGCGTCGGTCGCGGCCGGGCCGGAGATGAAGAGAACCTTGTTCTGCGCCGCGATCGGCGCGACCTGCAACGCCACCCCGGACGCGGTCGAGCCGGCAATGATCTTCGTGCCCTTGCCGATCAGGTCCTTCGCGGCGGAGACCGCCTTGGCCGGGTCACCGGCGTCGTCGACCTCGGTCAACTCGATCTTCCGGTCACCGACCTTGCCGGTGCCCTTGGTGGCGAAGTCGAGCCCCGCCTTGAAACCCTCGATGTACTGCTTGCCGTAGCTGGCCAGGGCTCCCGATTGGGAGTACACCAGGCCGACCTTGACCGGGGCGGCACTGTCGCCGCCGCCGGTGGCGGTGTCCTGCGGGCTACCGCAGGCCGTGGCGGCCAGCGCCGCGGCCATCATCGTGGCGGCGGAGAGGAACGCCCGCCGCGTGTGCCGGACCGTCATCGCGACTCCAGGTGAGGACAGGATGCTTGGTTGTCGGCTCACGCTAGAAGTGACGTCACCCACGGGCTATGTGGCGGAAACACACAAGTAACGCCAGGGGGGTGGCCCGGGGTTACAACCGGCCGCACTACCACCCCCGACCCGGATCCCCCGATGGCCCGCAGCGCCACGGACGGATCGACAGGTGTGTCGCCCCGAGCCATCCGCCGTCAACCGCACGGCCCGGCGTGGTCCGCCGGGCGCGGGCACCGCCGCCGGCCGCCGAGCAGGTGGTCACAGAACACCCGATGTCGTACGCACTGAGCATCCTCCTCCGACACCGTCGTCTCCGCCCGGTCCACGTCGGCGAGGAAACCCAGCGCCCGCGTGATCGCCCGCGCGAACCGCAACGCCGCCGGCAGGTCAGCGGCCACCACCGGCAGGTGCACCACGAAGCGCTCCCTCGTCATGCTCACCCTCGATCCCTCGATCCGTCGATCCCTCGACCCGTCGATCCGTCGACCTGGAGGGCGGTCCGGTGCGCGGGTAGGGGACGCGCACCGGACCGCCCGGCCCCACGCCCGCAGCTCTCGACAGCGGCGGTACGAACGCGGAGCCCACCAATGGCCCGAACTCCGAGGGTTTGCCGAACCAACCGGAGCCGGACACTCCGCAACCTACACCAATTGCTTGTGTAGGTCGACGCTGCGACACGATGGCATCGCAACTTGTTGCAGTTATTGGTGTAGGCCGGCATGATCGAGGAGCCGAACCGACCGGAGTCCTCACCATGCCCACAGCAGAAGCGCCCTACCGGCGTATCGCCAACGAGATCGCCGCGAAGATCAAGAGCGGCGAGTTGAAGCCGGGCGAGAAGCTGCCCTCCACTCGGGAACTCGCCGAGAGCTACGCCGTGCACATGAACACGGCGTCGCGGGCGCTCTCCCTGCTGCACGACCGTGAGCTGATCACCGGCCAGCCTGGACGCGGCACCTACGTCGCCGTGCACCCCGGCCGCTGACGCTCCACCCTCCGCCCCGCCCACCCTCCGCACTCCTCCGCGTCGCCCCTCCCACCCTCCGCACTCCCCCGGCGTCGCCCCTCCCACCCCCCGCGCTCCCCCGGCGTCGCCCCTCCCACCCTCCGCACTCCCCCGGCGTCGCCCCTCCCACCCCCCGC
>NZ_JBFAOC010000105.1:0-7572 GCF_040675055.1 Micromonospora sp. NPDC049662 | reverse complement strand
TACCTCAACCTCGGCGGAAGCGGTGGAACCGGGCCGGCAGCAGGCACCTACCGCATCGTCAACCGCAACAGCGGCAAGCCCCTCGCCATCGCCGGCAACTCCACCGCCGACGGCGCCAAGGCGGTCCAGCAGAGCGGCACCCCCACCTGGACGATCAGCACCACCCAGGACGCGTACACCCTGCGCTACACCGCCTCCGGAAAGATGCTCGACGTCAACGCCGGCAGCACCACGACGGGCCTGCAACTGCAACAGTGGTCGGCCAACGGCGGCACCAACCAGTCGTGGTACCTGCGGCCTACCGGCGACGGCTACTACACCATCGTCAACCAGGCCAGCGGCCTGGCAGCCGACGTCTACGCCGCAGCGACCAGTGACGGCGCGCAGGTCGTACAGTGGACCGCCAACAACGGGACCAACCAACAGTGGCAGTTCGTGCGCGCCTGACCAGCGCCAGAGGCGGTTGACAAGTCCGACCGCCGGTGACCAGCTGACGATGTGGTGACGTCTACTCGGGCACGGATTCCCGTGCCCGAGTAGACCACGACCCGCTCTCGATAGAATAGACAAATCAGTACCGCACGGCCGCCTGCATCGGGCCCTCGCCTCACTCGGCTGAAGGACCCCGCCGGCGTCTACAGCAACCTCCGGAAGATCATCGGCAACAACCTGGGCTTCCGGTCGCTGATGAAAGCGCGTTTCGGCGCTCACCAGGCAATCGCGGTAGTCGGTGCTGCCGCGTAGTGCTACAGCACCGACTACGAGCGCCATAACGCACACCTGTGGCACATGGACCTGCTCGCCCGCGCCGGGCGTCACGTCGAGCTGGCGGCACTCGGCCAACGCGATGTGCACGTTCGGCAGGTGGCAAGGGTGTGTTGGTTGCCTGGGGGTCAAGGGGTCGGGGTTGATATCCATAGGCGGATCGAGATCGAGCGTCACTCGGGCGGCAAGTAACTAGAGGCGAGATCTTCACGCTCTTCCGGGGTCATCTTCTGATAGGCGTTCCAGAAGGTCTGGAAGGGTGTTGTTAGCTCAGCGCTGTAGGCCGGGCTCGTGGCTGCTTGGCGCAGGGTGAGTTGACCGGATTGGACGGCGGTGGCCATCTCGCTGAGTAGGGGATTCTCACTGCGCGCCAGGTGGTCGAGGATGCGGCGGAGGGCATGGGCTTGTTTCTCGTCGCCGCTGCCGATGTCGTCTAGGTTGTCCACGAAGTCTTATGCCTTCACGCCTGCGAGGGGGTGGTCATAGCGGCCGCCGTCGGGGAGCGCGGGGAGGGCGACGGCGTCGAGGTCGCTGAGTTCGCGGCTGAGTATGGCGCGGAACGTGAGGACGGCGGCGGCGATCTGCTGGGAGAGTTTGGTTGCTTCGCCCCAGAGTCGGAACATGTCGGCGACTTCTGCGGCCGCGACGCCGTAACCGACGATCGCGCCGACCCCGCTTGCTGCGGTGGCGGTGCCGGCGGCAGCGCTGACGCCAATGATGATGGCGCCGTCGATGAAACTTTTGACAATGCCGCCGAGGGCTTCCCCGGCGGACCAGACGGCGTCGGCCATGCCCCGGTACGCCTTGCTGATTGCGGACAGGGGAGTGCGGAGGTCAGCGGTGGCGTTGGCAGTGGTCGTGAAGTAGCGGAAAGCTCCGTCGCCTGCGACGCCCTGCCACAAGGGACGCAGGGTCGTGGTACCGGACTGGAGGTTGTAGGCGAGGTCATGCAGGGCGGCCCCGATGTTGTCGACAACCGGGCCCATCTTGGCCAGGGCTTCCCAGTCCCCGGAGACCTGGCTTTGGAGCCTACCGATGGGGTCGAAGCCGAAGATGTTGTTGAACACTTCGTTGAGCCAGTTCGACGGGCTGACGTAGTCCATCCAACCCAGCGCGTTCGGGGGCTTGTCCGGGTCGCCCGGCGTGTCAAGGTGGCCGCGCACGTCGCGCACGTCGACGAAGTTTGCGGGAGCGCAGGGGTTGTTCGCCAATTCCAGTTCAAGGGCAGTGATGCACCGGTCGCCCGCTGGCGGCAGGGTGAGCTCAAGGCGGTCGGCGTTGGCCAGGTCAGTTGCGCGGTAGTAGCCAGCGGCAGCCCGCAGCTCGGGGGCGGAGTTCTCCAGAAGGCAGGCGAGTCGCTTGAGAGTGCTGTCTATGACCTCGACCGCTTGCTCATGTGCGGCTTTGGCGATCTTCAGATGCTCGCCTCCCGTGGCCACGTCGGCATGGCGGTTGAGGTAGCTGCGCACCTCCCACACATCGGCGGCACCACGATCGACCTGGCGGGCGAAGCCGACCAAAGCTTCCGGCTCGACGGACAACGTCATAGTTAGCGCCTAGTCCGTAACGAAGACGCCGGTCACGCCCACAACAGCGAAGACGACAGCGGCGGCGAGCACGTAGAGCCGCGGACGCGGTTCACTGATGACGTAGCTAGACAGGCCCAATGCGCCGCTGAGGATCGCGATCGCGTACCACGGGAAAGTAGCCGGCGTGGGCTGGCCGTTGAACACCATCCACGTGGCCATGACCGCGACAAAGATCGTCGCGTAGGCGACCACCTGCCGCATGTTCCGATAGGCGGTGTGCTGCAACCGGGCGACCGACTCCTTGTACGCCTCCACCGCCGCAGCGCGCTCATCCTCGCTGACCTGCCGTCGCCTACTACGGCTACCAGGCTTCCGGCCTCCACCCATGCCGCCGAAGATACATCGACGGTCACACCCTCGCTGCCCTGCGTAAGCAGCACCTGTGGCCCCGGTCTTACCAGTCGCGTGCCCGTGAGGTGCCCCGATACGAGGGTCGGCGAGGGGCAACGACGGTGAAGGACGCGAGGCGCTGACGCCGCTACGAGCGCTCGCCGACGGTCAAGACACCGCCTGAGAAGCGGATCCGAGGATTCCTCAGTTGAAGGGCAGGTCTGGCGACAGGGACCGGTACCAGAGGCAGGGGGCGCAACAGAGGAGCACGATGAGCGCCACGATGGCGATCAGAGCGATCCCGCTGAGACCGCCGATCGCGAACAGGTTCCTGAGCGCGTTCCTGCCGCGGCCCGCACCATCGTCGTTCCTGGCCAAGACGCCCCCATGATCGGCAGTGTTGGTGGCGACAATGTAGCTGTCGGGCCTTCCCTGCGCGGTGGCGGCGTCAGGGGCGTAGCTCTCGTAGCAGGGCGTCGACGCGACCCTTGATGTCGTCGCGGACCTCGCGGACGACGTCGATGGATTGCCCGGCCGGGTCGGTGAGTTTCCAGTCTTCGTAGCGTTTGCCGGGGAAGACGGGGCAGGCGTCGCCGCAGCCCATGGTGACGATGACGTCGCTGGCTTCGGCGGCGTCCCAGGTGAGTCGGACCGGGGTCTGGTCGGTGATGTCGATGCCGACCTCGCGCATGGCGTCGACGGCGACCGGGTTGATCGTCTCGGCGGGTTCGCTGCCGGCGCTGCGGACCTCGACGGTGTCCCCGGCGAGGTGGCGGAGCCAGCCGGCGGCCATCTGTGAGCGGCCGGCGTTGTGCACGCACACGAACAGGACGCTGGGCTTGTCGCTCATCGGGCTTCTGTCTCCTCGGTGAGGTGGGGTACGAGGACGTCGCCAGCGACGTCTCCGGCGTGGGGGTACCAGGCGGCGAGCGCGGCGACGCCGACCAGGCCGCCGACGAGATGGGCGGCCACGAAGCCGGGCACCGAGGTGGGGGCGATTCCGGCGAAGGTGTCGGTGAAGGCCCGGCCGATGGTGACGGCGGGGTTCGCGAACGACGTGGACGAGGTGAACCAGTAGGCCGCCCCGATGTAGGCGCCGACGGCGGCGGGCGCGGTGGCGGTCCGGCCGCTGCGGGCGAGGGCGAAGACCAGGACGACCAGGCCGGCGGTGGCGACGATCTCGGCGAGCCACAGGTTCGCGCCGGTGCGCTCGGTGTGTGACCAGGTGACCGCCGGCAGGTCGAACATCAGGTTCGCCAGCACGGATCCGGCGACCGCGCCGGTGACCTGCGCGGCGGTGTAGGCGACGAGGTCGGGGACGGTCAGGCCGGTGCCGGCGCGGCGGCCGAGCCACCAGTCGACGGCGGACACGACGGGGTTGAGGTGCGCGCCGGACACCGGCCCGAACACGAGGATCAGCGCGCCCAGCGCGAACGCGGTGGCGATCGCGTTCTCCAGTAGTTGGAGCCCGACGTCACCGGGGGAGAGGCGAGCCGCGGCGATCCCGGACCCGACGACGGCGGCGACGAGGAGTGCGGTGCCGGCGAACTCGGCCGAGGCCCGGCGGGTGAGGTTGCGGCTCACGCGGTGGCAGGAGTGGTCGGCAGATCGAGCAGTACGCCGAGCTGACGGAACGCCTCGGGCTCCACCCTGTACCACACCCAGGTGCCGCGACGTTCGGAGTCGACGAGGCCGGCTTCCCGCAGCACCTTGAGGTGGTGGGAGATGGTCGGCCCGGACAGGTCGAACGCCGGGGTCAGGTCGCACACGCAGATCTCCGGCACCGACGCGATCATCGACATCAATCGCAGTCGGACCGGGTCACCGAGGGCCTTGAACATCGGCGCGACCACCGCCGCCTGTTCGGCGTCCATCGGGCGGGCCGCCAGCGGCGCACAGCAGGCTACCGCTTGCAGGTCCACGACCGGCAAATTCTGTTTCGGCACTCATCTACCTTGACAGACATCGAATCAGGCTGCAACGGTGGGGTTGCTTCGAAATCCGTCTAGACAGCAGTTCGCCCCAGCAGGAGGATTCCCATGTCCCGTGTTCAGCTCGCTCTGCGCGTGTCCGACCTCGACGGCTCGATCGCGTTCTACTCGAAGCTGTTCGGCGTCGACCCGGCCAAGCGTCGGCCCGGCTACGCCAACTTCGCCGTCGAGAACCCGCCGCTGAAGCTCGTCCTCATCGAGGGCGAGGCCGACCAGCCCACCGCGCTGGATCACCTGGGTGTCGAGGTGTTCAGCACCGACGACGTCACCGCCGCCACCAGGCGCCTCACCGACTCCGGCCTGATCACGCTGGAGGAGAACGACACCGAATGCTGCTACGCGCTGCAGGACAAGGTCTGGGTCCGCGGCCCCGGTGCCGAGCGCTGGGAGGTCTACACCGTCAAGGCCGACGCCGACACGCTCACCAAGGCCACCGACACCGAACCGGTGGCCAGCGGAGTCGGCTCACACTGCTGCTGACCACGGCAGATCTGCGCCTCCGGCGTCTTGGATGTCGGGGTGTCCGGTCGATCGGGACACCCCGACATCCAGGATCCGAGGGATGATGCGGACACCGACAATCGAAGGACGTGAAATCGATGGTGCTCAGCTCGTCGTTCGGTACGGCGGCGTCCGCGTACGCCCGGCATCGCCCGGACTACGCGCAGGCCGCGGCGCGGTGGGCGCTCGAGGTCGCGCCCGGCTCGCGAGTCCTCGATCTCGGCGCCGGCACCGGCAAGCTGTCCGCCACGCTGATCGCGCTCGGTGTCGACGTCGTGGCGGTGGAGCCCGACCCGGCGATGCTCACCGAGCTGGGCCGGGCGTTGCCGACCGTACGGGCCCTCCCCGGTAGCGCGGAGGCGATCCCCCTGCCGGACGCGTCCGTCGACGCGGTGCTGGCCGGCAACGCCCTGCACTGGTTCGACATGACCGTCGCGGGGCCGGAGATCGCCCGGGTCCTGACGCCCGGCGGCATCCTGGCCGGTCTGTGGAACGTGATGGACGACCGGGTGGACTGGGTGGCAGCCCTCGAACGGGTCAGCGGGAGCGCGGCCATCGGCCCGCGTGACACCTTAAGCAGTTGGCGCGCGGCGACGGCAGGCCTGCTCAGGCCGGGCAACGGAACTGCCGACCGATTCGGTACGCCCGAGCAGGCCGAGTTTCCCCACGGGCAGCGCCGGAGCGCCGACTCCCTGGTCGCGACGCTCGCGACCCGGGCCGGGTTGCTGGTCATGCCGGAACCGGAGCGGACGGCCACGCTCGACCGGATCCGCGAGTTCCTGGGCGGAATGGCCGAGACCGCCGAGGGCGACTTCACCCTGCCGATGCTGACCGGTGTCCTTCGCGCCCGCCGACTCTGACGGTCGCCGACGGCCTCCGTCAGGGCTGCACGGGTTTCTCGATCCGGCGCCGCCGTGTCAGTGCTGGTCGGTCTCGGCCTCGCGCTCGCCTTGTGAGCGCCAGGGCCGCGAGCTGGACCGGCGGGGCACTCTGACGGGACTCGGCGTACTCTGCCGCAGCATGGCGAACCCTGCCGCGGCCAGCCCGAGCGCCAGAATCGCCGTACTGCTGAGGAGCAGCGTCGGGCGGGGACCGATGGCGCCGACCAGCGGGCCGCCGAGCATGGTGCCCAGAGGCACCGCGAGCACAAGCACGGCGCTGTTCGCGGCGAGTACGGCGGGTAGCTGCCCGGTCGACACGCTGCGCTGGAACAGCGCCATCGACGTAGACATGTACGGCGCCCAGATCAGGCCCGCCAGGGCGAACGCGGGCAGGGACAGGACGACGGGCGCTCCCAGACCGAGCGGCAGCATCGCCGCGCCGAACCCGATGACGATCCCGATGATCGTCGGCTGTAGCGGCCAGTGCCGAAGATGACCGGCGAGCACACCGCCGAGGAGGCCGCCGACGCCGAAGGCGGTGTAGTAAGCGCCGAGTAACGTCGCGGAACCTCGCAGGTCGTCGGTGATGTGCAGCGGCATGGCGACGTACACCGGGCCGAACAGGAAGAAGAACGCGACGCTCAGCACCAGCAGGCCCAGCAGTGCGGGCTGACGGCGGATGAACGCGAAACCTGCGGTGCGGGGGGCGCTGTGCTCGTACCGCCGGATTGTTTCGGTGGTGGGCAGCGCGAGCCGATAGGTGAGCGCCAGCACCGCGAAGGTGGCGGCGTCGACGGCGATGACCCACACCGGCCCCACCCAGCCGATCAGGATGCCGGCCAGCGGTGGGCCGACGACGGTGGCGAAGCCGGAGATGGTGGTGAGCACCGCGTTCGCCGGCAGGTGGTGTCGCTGAGGTAGCAACTCGGCGATCAGGGTGAACCGTCCGGCCGAACCCCAGGAGTGCAGGAGGGCGGACGTGGCGAGCAGGACGACGTACAGCCCGATCGTCAGCGTGCCGGTCAGGTGGGCGATCGGGATCGCGGCGAGCGCGGCCGCCCGCAGGATCGCGTCCCACCCGGCGAGCTGGGCGCCGCCGCGCCCGCCCAGCAGCCGACCGAAGGCCACCGTTCCGACAGCGCTGGGAAGGGTGTACGCGGCCACGGCGACCGCGATCCAGAGACCGCGCTGACCGGTCGGTGCGAGCTGGATGGCCAGCCAGGTCACCGCGACCACCGCCATGCCATCGCCGAGAGCGGACACGGCCAACCCGGGTAGTACGCGTCGCAGCAGGGGATGACTGACCACCGGCCAGTACGGCGAGGTACGCGGAAAACGAGGCATGAGAGCAGTCGACCGGGCATCGACGCCATCCGCCAGCAGGTACTGCTGCCAGCAGAATCAGCCCAGCGCGCAAGGCGCTCGGCGGGATCGACTCGGGTCCCCCGTGGACGTCCACGGGGGACCCCGGGCGGCCGCCCCCATCCCTGCCCCGGAGACCCGGGTGGGTGGCGG
>NZ_JBFAOC010000104.1:0-8177 GCF_040675055.1 Micromonospora sp. NPDC049662 | reverse complement strand
CTCGGGCACGCCGAAGCTCTCCCGGTACGCGGCCAGCCGCTGGGGTGGGATCCCGATCCGGCCGGGAAGCGGCGGCAACGGGGCCCAGAGTAGTCGGACCCACCGGGCCGGCGGACGGGCATGCAGTGCTCTGGCCGCATCGGGTTCGGCGCGGGCGAAGGACGCCAGCATCCCGATCGCCGCCAACGTCACGACCAGGGCACTTCCGCCGTCGGAGATGAACGGCAGCGGCAGACCGGTGATCGGCAGCAGCCCGACCACGCCGCCGATGTTGATCACCGCCTGGCTCACCAGCCAGGTCGTGACGGCGGCGGCGGCGAGCCTGCGGAACGGGTCGTCGACCCGCCGGGCGATCCGCAGACCGGTGTACGCGAGCACGGCGAACAGGGCGAGCAGCACGGCGCAGCCGATCACGCCCAACTCCTCGGCGATGATCGCGAAGATGAAGTCGTTGTGGGCCTCGGGCAGCCAGTCCCACTTGACGCTGCCCTTGCCCAGCCCGACGCCGAACCAGCCACCGTGCTCGATGGCCAGCCGACCCTGGTAGAGCTGGAGGCAGCCGTCGAGCTTGCACTCCTGCGGGTCGGGCGGGTTGATGAACGACGTCAGCCGCGCCAGCCGGTAGTTGTCCGCGCCGCGCTCGCCGGAACCGGCGCCCAGCGAGGCGACCGCGATGAGCAGGCCGACGCCGAGCAGGCCGGCCACGGTCAGCGCGCCGAAGACCCGCATCCGCACGCCGGCGGCCCAGAGCAGGCCGACCACGAGGGCCAACAGGCAGAGCATCGTGCCGGTGTCGTTGTAGCCGACCAGCACGAAGAGCAGGCCCATCACCGGGAAGAGCGGGGTGGCCAGCTCCCGCAACCAGCCCAGCGCGGCCCCCTTGCGGGCGATCACGTGCGCGCCCCAGAGGACCAGCGCGAACTTGGCCAACTCGGAGGGCTGGAGCTGGATCCCGCCGACGAACAGCCAGTTCAGCCGTGCCTCGATCGGCCCGAACGACACCGACTTCAGGTTGGCGAGCCGGCCGTACGCGACCAGCAGGTTGAGCACCAGCAGCAGGGCCACCGCGGTGAACAGCAGCGGCCGGCCGAGCGAGCGGTAGGTGCTGGCGGGCAGCCGCTGACACACCCAGAACGCCCCGATGCCGATCACCGCGAAGATGGCCTGCTTGGTTAACGAGGCCGACGCGTTGCCGTCCTCGGCGTAGTCCTTCACGCTGGTCGCCGAGAAGACCATGGTCAACCCGATGAGCAGCAGCAGGCCGGCGCTGGACAGCAGCAGGTAGTAAGAGGCCAGCGGCCGGTCCAGCAGGCCCCGCAGCGCGGCCAGTCCACCGGCCGCGTCCAGCCCGCGCAGCGACGCCGACGCCCCGGCGGCGCTCTCCGCCGCACTGCTCTCCCGCGCCGCGCCGCTCTCCCGCGGAGCCGCCCCCGGCTCCGGCCCACGCGCGCCGTCGGGCCCGCGAGCGCCACCGGTCACCGCGGTACGCGCCGCGCTCGGTGACCGACGCCGCCGGCCGTCAGCTCTGTCCTCAGTGCCGATGTCCTCCCCCACCCCGACATCATCACCGCTCGACACCCCCGACGGCTCCAGAACGCCACCCCGGGCGTGTCGAGCCCCCTCCCGCCGATCTTGCGCTTTCTGTCCCGACCTAAGCCGCAGAGCGGGACATTCCACCGACAGAAGGTGCAAGATCGGCGGGGCAGGGCAGGGTCCCCCGCCCGGGGGGGTTATGTCATGTTGGCGAGGAACTCGCTGTAGAACAGGCCCAGGGCGATGGCCACGCCGATGCCGGCGATGATCCAGAACCGGACCACGATGTTGACCTCGCTCCAGCCGGCCAACTCGAAGTGGTGCTGCAACGGGGACATCCGGAACACACGTTTACCGGTGGTCCGGAAGGAGATGATCTGGATCACCACGGACATCGTGATGATCACGAAGAGCCCGCCGATGATCGGCAGCAGCAGGATCGTCCGGGTGGACATGGCCATGCCGGCGATCAGGCCGCCCAGCCCCAGCGCCCCGGTGTCGCCCATGAAGATCCGCGCCGGGGACGTGTTCCACCACAGGAAGCCCACACACGCCCCGGCGGCGGCCCCGGCTATCAGCGCGATCTCCAACGGGTCACGGACCTCGTAGCAGTACGGCTGGGAGTAGCTCGGGTCGGCGCACCAGTGGCGGTACTGCCAGAACGCGATCAGCGCGTACGCGGCGAGCACCATCACCGAGGCGCCGGTCGCCAGACCGTCCAGGCCGTCCGTGAGGTTGACGCCGTTCGTCGCGGCCATCACCACGAAGATGAAGATGATCACCGCGCCGACCTTGCTGACCTCCAGGAAGTCGATGTCCCGGATGAAGCTCAGCGTGGTGCTGCCCACGGTCTGGGTGTTGGTGGCCCGGCCCGTCGCGTCGGTCATCGTGCTCGGGAACCACAGCGCGATCACGCCGAAGACCGCGCCGACCAGGATCTGACCGAGCAGCTTGCCGCGCTTGTTGAGGCCGGCGCTGTTGCGCTTGCGCACCTTGAGGAAGTCGTCGAGGAAGCCCACCGCGCCGGAGAACACCATCAGCCCCAGCAGCACCAGCGCCGTGATGGTCGGCTCCACCTGCGCGATCTGCGCGTCCGGCAGCGTGGTCAGGGCCAGGTGGCCGGCCACGTACGCGATCACCGTGGCCAGGATGAAGACCACGCCGCCCATCGTCGGCGTGCCCTTCTTGCCCTGGTGCATGGCCGGGCCGTCGGACCGGATCGGCTGGCCGGCCTTGAGCCGGGTGAACACCTTGATCGCGATCGGGGTGCAGAACAGCGAGACGACGAAGGCCACCCCGATGGCGACGATGATGGCCCTCATCGAGTGGCCTCCTCGGCGGCGTCGGCGCGCAGGGCGTCAGCCACCTCCCAGGTCCGGTACCGGGAGCCCTTGACCAGGACGACGTCGCCCGGCCGTAGCTCGCCCCGCAGCACCTCGACGGCCGCCGCCTGATCGGTGAGCAGCACCGACTCTCCTCCCCAGTTCGCTACCGCTGTCGCGCCTTCGTGGATCGGCGCGGCCGGCTCGCCCACCACGAGCAGCCGGTCGACACCCAGCTCGGCCGCCAGCCGGCCGACCTCGGCGTGGCCGTCGCGCTCGAACGGGCCCAGCTCGGCCATGTAACCGAGCACCGCGACGGTACGCCTCTCCCGTCCGAGGCTGCCAAGCGCCCGGAGCGCGACCGCCATCGAGGCCGGGTTGGCGTTGTACGAGTCGTCGATGACCGTCACCCCGTCGGGCCGGTCGAAGACGTCCATCCGCCGGGTGGACTTCAACCCCAGCTCGCCGAGCGCCGTGGCCAGCTCGGCCAGCGGCATGCCCAGCTCCCGGGCGACCGCGGCGGCGGCGAGCGTGTTGCCGACCTGGTGGCGGCCGGTCAGCGCGAGCCGCACGGCCGCGCGCCCCTCCGGCGTGACCAGGGTGTACGACGGGTGCCCCCGCTCGTCGAGCGTGACGTCCTCGGCGCGCAGGTCGGCGTCCGGCGCCTCGCCGTAGCGGACCACCCGGGCCCGCGTACGGCTCGCCATGGCGTCCACCCGGGGGTCGTCGGCGTTCAGCACGGCCAGCCCGTCTGCCGGCAGCGCCTCGACCAGCTCGCCCTTGGCCTGGGCGATCGCCTCCTGTGAGCCGAACTCACCGATGTGCGACGTGCCGACGTTGAGCACCACCGAGATCCGCGGCGGCACCAGCTCACACAGGTAGCGCACGTGCCCGATGCCCCGCGCGCCCTTCTCCATGACCAGGTAGCGGGTGTCCGGCCCGGCCAGCAGCGCCGTGTACGGGTGACCCAGCTCGTTGTTGAACGAGCCGGGCGGCGCGACCGTGGCGCCGAGCCGGGCGGTGAGCTGACCGATCAGGTCCTTCGTGGTGGTCTTGCCGGACGAGCCGGTCACCCCGACCACGGTCAGCTCGGGCAGCCGGTCCACCGCCGCGCGGGCCAGCCGTCCCATCGCGGTCAGGGCGTCGTCGACCAGCACCATCGGCACCCCGGGAACCGCGCGGGTGCCGAGCACCGCCACCGCGCCGGCCTCGATCGCCCTGGCCGCGTAGTCGTGCCCGTCGACCTTCTCCCCCGGGAACGCCACGAAGAGCGAACCGGGCCCGACCTTGCGCGAGTCGAACTCGACCGAACCGGTGACGGTGGCGGCCGGGTCGGCGGCGACGAGCCGCCCGTCGACGGCCGTGGCCACCTCGGCCAGGGTCAGGGCGATCACCGCTGACCCGCCCGGTCCGCGAAGCGGGCCCGCAGCGCGTCGGCCAGCTCGGTGCTGTCGTCGAACGGGAACACCTCGCCCGCCACCTCCTGGCCCCGCTCGTGGCCCTTGCCGAGCAGAGCGATCACGTCGCCCGGCTCAGCCAGTCGGACCGCCTCGTCAATCGCGTCCCGCCGACCGGCCACCTCGATGATCCGGGCGGCGGTGTCGGCCCGGTACGCCCCGGCGAGCACCTCGGCGCGGATCTCGGCCGGGTCCTCGGTGCGCGGGTTGTCGTCGGTCACCAGCACCACGTCGGCCCCATCGGCGGCGGCGGCGCCCATCACCGGCCGCTTGCCCCGGTCACGGTCCCCACCGGCGCCGATCACGCAGATCAGGCGTCCGACGCTCAGCTCCCGCAGCGCGGCCAGCGCCGCCACGATCGCGTCCGCCTTGTGCGCGTAGTCGACGACCCCACGCACCGGCCCGGCGACGTCGACGAGTTGCAGGCGACCGGGCACGCCACCGCAGGCGGCCACCCCGCCGGCGGCGGTCCGCGGGTCCACCCCGGCGCCCACCAGCGCGGCGATGGCCAGCAACGCGTTTGCCACGTTGTGCCGGCCGGGCAGCGCCACCCCGGCGGACACGACCACGCCGTCCGGGCCGTGGGCGGTGAACCGTTGCGCGTACCCCTCGCCGTCGACGCCGTCGGCCCACCACGTCGCGGTGGGGTCGCCGGCCGCCGAGTAGCTGACCGTCGCCGGCTGGTAGAGCGGCGTGAGGGCCGGATCGTCGCGGTTGAGCACCTCGACCGCGCACCGGCCGTCGAAGAGCTGCGCCTTGGCGGCGAAGTAGTCGGCGCTGTCGGCGTGGAAGTCCAGGTGGTCGGAGCCGAAGTTCGTGTAGCCACCCACGGCGAAGCGCACCCCACCGACCCGGCCCATGGCCAGGGCGTGGCTGGAGACCTCCATGACGACGGCGGTGACCCCCCGCTCGCGGGCGGTGGCCAGCATCGCGTGCAGGTCGGTCGCCTCCGGGGTGGTCCGCACGCTGTCGATCACGAGATCGCCGAGGCGGGTCTCCACGGTGCCGATCAGTCCGGTGGTGTGTCCGGCGGCGCGCAGCCCCGACTCCACCAGATAGGCCGTGGACGTCTTTCCGGCTGTGCCGGTGATGCCGATGACGGTCAGGTCGGCGGTCGGGTCGCCGTACACGGCCGACGCCAGTTCGCCGAGCACCGCGCGCGGGTCGGGGACCACCAGGGCGGGCAGGCCGCTCGCCGCCGCCAGCTCCGCGCCGGCCGGGTCGGTCAGCAGGGCCACCGCGCCGGCCTCGGCCGCGCCGACGGCGAACTCCGCGCCGTGGCGGCGGGCACCGGGCAGGGCCGCGTACAGGTCGCCGGGGCGGACCTCCTGGCTCGCGTGGGTGGCACCCGTGACGAGCACGTCGGCGGCGTCCGCCGGCAGGTCGACGGCGAGCCGGGCGGCGAGATCACCGAGCCGTACGCCGGTCACGGTACGTGGACGTGGATTGCCGGGCACGGCGTCAGACCCTACCCGGTCGTCCGGTTCCGGCCGCACAGCCGCCCCGGTGGTTCGTCGGCACTCACCGATGATGTCGCGCCCACGCCGCTCAGCGCGGATAGACCACGAACTTCGGTGCGGAACCACTCGGGGACGGCGGCACCCGGTAGTGACGCAGCGTGAACTGCATCATCTTCCGGAACGCCGGGTTGGCGATCGCCGCGCCACCACCGCCGGGGGCGTACACGAAGACCGCGATCACGTACCGGGGCTTCTCGGCGGGGGCCATGCCGATGAACGAGGACACCTCGCCCGACTGCCTCTTGCCGTCGACCCGACGCCACCCGGTGCCGGTCTTGCCGGCGACCCGGTAGCCGGAGACCGCGGCCGTGGTGCCGGTGGCGCCCTCGACGGTGGTGACCGCCTCCAGCATGGTGCGCAGCGCCGCCGCGTTCTGCGGGCTGAGCACGGAGCGGGTGACCGGCGCGGGCGCGGGGGTCCGCTTGCCGTCCGGGCCGATCGTCTCCTTGACCAGGTGCGGCTGCACGTACGTGCCGTCGTTGGCGATCGCGGCGTACGCGGCGGCCATCTGCAACGGGGTGGCGTCGACGCTGTGCCCGATCGGCACCGAACCGTACGACGAGTCGCTCCACTCGTCGGCCGGCAGCAGCCGGCCGCTGGCCTCGCCGGGCAGGCCCTCGCGGGTGGGCTGCCCCAGCCCGAACCGCTTCTGGTAGTCGATCAGCCGGTCCTTGCCGAGCTTGTCGGCGACGGTGATGGCGCCGACGTTCGACGAGAAGGCCAGCATCCCCGGAATGCTCATCTTCTTGCCGTTGGCGGGGTGCGTGTCCGAGAACCAGGTGTCGCCCATCTTGATGCTGTTCGCGATCGGCAGCGTGGTGTCCGGGGTGATCACCCCCTCCTGGAGCGCGGCGGCGTAGGTGATGGCCTTGTGCACCGAGCCCGGCTCGACCACGAAGCTGGTCGCGGCGTCCTCCCGGGCGACCGGGTCGCCCGGGGTCGGCTTGGCGGCGTTGTAGGTGGGGTCGCTGGCCTGGGCCCGCACCTCCCCGGTGGCGACGTCGATGATCACGGCTGCGGCGGTCGCGCCCTTCTGCCCCGCCATCCCCGCGCTGAGGATCTGCTGGCAACGGAACTGCAGGTCCCGGTCGATGGTGAGGGTCAGCGAGCTGCCCGGCTTCGCCGGAGTCGTCTTGCTGTAGCCGCCGGGGATCGGCGCGGCGAGGTCACCGAGGCCGGCCTCGTACACCCGCCGGCCGTCCTGCCCGGAGAGCAGGTCGTCGTAGCGGGCCTCCAACCCCTCCAGGCCGTCCATGTCCTGGCTGGTGAAGCCGATCAGGTTGGCCGCCAGGTCGCCGCCGGGCACCTCCCGGCGCTCGTCGCGGTGCACGCCGATGCCGGGCAGGTCCAGGTCCAGCACCTGCTTGGCCGTCGGGATCTCCACCCCCCGGGCCAGGTACTCGAAACGCGACGCGTTGCCGTTCTCCAGTTTGCGGGGCTTCATCAGCTCGGTCAGCTTCGACGCGGGAATGCCGAGCAACGGGGAGAGCGCCTTGGCGGTGGCGTCCGCCCCGATCCACCCGGGGCTGGACCGGTCTTCGATCAGCGTCGGGTCGGCGAACACGTACCGCGCCTCGACGCTGTGCGCCAGCGGCTCGCCCCGGAAGTCGTAGATCGCGCCACGCGGCGCGGGCAGCTCCACGGTGCGCGTCCGGTCGGCGACGCCACCACCGGCGTAGGCGGGGGTGTCGACCGCCTGCAGGAAGATCAACCGCACCCCGATGGCGACGAAGAGCGCCAGGGTGAGCACGGTGCCCAGGCGCAGCCGCAGCCGCGGGTCGGCGAGCTTCGGCGGGCGGGGCGGCTTGCGGGACGGCCGGCGGGCCGTCGGACGGTCGCCGCGACCGGGCGCGCGGGGCGTGGTGCGGCGACGCGGCGGCGGGACGTCACCGGGGGCGCCGCGCGGGTTCCGGGGCGCGACGGTGCGCACGACGCCGCTGCGGCCGGCCGCCGGAGCGTCACGCCGGCCGGCGCGGGCGGCGGCCCGGCCGCCGTCGAGCACCTGCAACGCCGGCCGGAACGGGTCGCCGGACCGCGTGCTGCCCCGAGGGGTACGCCGCTGCTCGGCGTTCCCGCCGCGCGAGGGCGTGCCGCGCTCCTCACGGACCGTCCGCCCCCTCGGGGTGTACGCCCGAGCGCCGGAGATGCCACCGATCCCCGGCTCACCCGTGCGGGACTCGGAGTCGGCGGCGTCCCGGCGAGAGCCGCGCCGGGACCCCGTGGGGTCCCGGGGCGGCGCGTGCGACCTCGGTGGGCCCCGGCAGCCGCCCCCGCCCGGGCGGGGGGCCGACGGCGCGCCGGGGGCCGGCGGGGGGACGCCGCTCGGCGTGGCGGGCCGCCTCCGG
>NZ_JBFAOC010000103.1:0-8407 GCF_040675055.1 Micromonospora sp. NPDC049662 | reverse complement strand
TTTATATCATGGTCCCCCCCCCTTTCGCGTTGGGGTAGTTGGTGAAAGGAGTTCAGACCGGGGGCGAGGCGGGCCGAGGGCGGCTGGGGGCCGGCCGGGGGCGGGCTGAGGGCGGGAGGGGGCGGGTGGGGGTGGGGGTGGGGGGTAGGGGGGCGCCGGCCCTTCCGGGATGGGAGGGCCGGCGCTCTTGTGCTGCGTGCGTCAGTTGTTCGGCTCGTCGGCGCTGATGTCGGCCAGCACCGACTGCGGCTCACGCTCGACCGCTAGGTCGCCCATCGAGACCAGGCCGATCAGGCGGCCCTCGTCGACCACCGGCAGCCGGCGTACGGCGTAGGTACGCATCAGGTCAGCGGCGGACACCGCGTCGTCGTACTGGCTCACCGTGATCACATCGCGGCTGGTGATCTGGTTCAGCCGGGTCGAGCCCGGGTCCATGTTCTCCGCGACACCCCGGACCGTGATGTCCCGGTCCGTGACGATACCGACGACACTGTCGCCATCGGTCACCACCACGTCACCAATGGCGCTGTCGCGCATCTCCTGCGCGGCGGCGATCAGCGTGTCGTTGCCGTCCATCGTCACCAACCGGGTCGTCATGAACTCTCCGACCGTTGTCATGGTGCTCCCCTCTCGGTGTCGGCACGGCCCGTCTACCCGCCGCTCCGCAGGGGGTAACACCATCGGTCGACCGGCTATCCGGGTGGCCGACGCAGGCGGCACGGACAGCAGAGACCACTGCTGGTCAGGGTGTAGAACATCGGCAGCAGCGGGAAGGTGCCGCGGGGCAGCGAGCCTCGGCGACGCCGCCTACCGTGGACGAGGTGCTGACGGGTGAGCGTGAGCTGCGGGAGCTGATCGGCGGCAACGCCTGGCTGACCCGGGCACTGACCGTGGTCCGCGACTCCGGCCTACCCGACGCCTGGATCGGCGCGGGCGCCCTGCGCGACCTGGTCTGGGGCGAGCGGTACGGCGACGGGTTCGACCCGACGGCCGTCCGTGACGTGGACGTGGTCTTCTTCGACCCGGCGAGGTTGTCCCGCGAGGACGACCAGCGGGCCACCGACCGTCTGGTCGCCGCCTGGTCGGCTGCACCGTGGCAGGCGCGCAACCAGGCGGCGGTACACACCTGGTACGCCTCGAAGTTTGGCGGTGACCCGATCGCGCCGTACCGGAGCGTCGCCGAGGCGGTGGCCACCTGGCCGGAGTACGCCACGGCCGTGGCCGTGCGCCTGGCGGCGGGTGGTGAGCTGGAGGTCTGCGCCCCGTACGGCCTCGCGGACCTGCTCGGCGGGGTGTGGCGGCACAACCCGGCCCGGGTGGACGTCGCGCGGTCCCGACAGCGGCTGGCCCGTCACCGGCCCGCGCATCGCTGGCCCGGGGTGACCGTGGTCGAGCCGGGCTGAGCCGGCAGCCGCCGGCGATCCCTCAGGAGCGGGGCGGTATCCCGTACATCCGCTCCACGTGCAGGCGCAGCACCAGCCGCTGCTCGGCAACCATGGCGCTGCGGTATTCGGCCCAGTCCGGGTGCTCGCCGCGCAACGACCGGTAGAGCCCGACCAGTTCCTCGACCGTGGCGTCCTCGACGTCGGCCGCCGTGGCGGTCAGCTCGGCACGCCCCTCGACGACCGTGTACGCCCAGCCGTCCTCGCTGCTGACGTGGAAGCTGGCGCGCGGGTCCCGACGGAGGTTGGCGGTCTTGGCCCGGCCGTCGGTGACGGATACCCGGATCAGGCCGGCAGCGGGATCGAACGAGTAGACCACCGTGGACAGCTGCGGTCGCCCGTCACGTTTGATGGTGGCGAGAACGCCCATCGAACGACCGGCGACCAGGTCGGTCAACGCCTGCTGGTTGGGGTTCTCCGGCACAACTTCCTCCAGGTGGCGCGGTCGGCTTCGTCCATCCAAACACGACCGGCACGGTCCCGCTCCCGATGTGCCGGCGCTCATCACCGACTGCGGGCCCGGACCGTGACCGGCCGGGCCCGCAGGGGACGGTGATCCTCAGCGCCGTTCGGCGGCGACCAACTCGGCGAGCTGTACGGCGTTGAGCGCCGCGCCCTTGCGCAGGTTGTCGTTGGAGCAGAACAGCGCCAGCCCGTACTCGACGGTCTCGTCGGCGCGGATGCGACCCACGTAGGTCGGGTCCTGCCCGGCGGCCTGCAACGGCGTCGGCACGGCGGTGAGCGCGACGCCGGGCGCGTCGGCCAGCAGCTCGTGGGCCCGCTGCGGCGTGATCGGCCGCGCGAAGCGGGCGTTGATCTGCAGCGAGTGGCCGGTGAAGACCGGCACCCGGACGCAGGTGCCGGACACCTTGAGGTCGGGGATCTCCAGGATCTTGCGACTCTCGTTGCGGAGCTTCTGCTCCTCGTCGGTCTCGAACGAGCCGTCGTCGACGATCGAGCCGGCCAGCGGCAGCACGTTGAAGGCGATCGGCTCGGCGAACGAGCGCGGCGCGGGGAACTCCACGGCCGACCCGTCGAAGGCCAGAGCCGAGGCGTGCTCGGCGACCTTGCGGACCTGCTCGTCCAGTTCGGCGACGCCGGCCAGCCCGGCGCCGGAGACCGCCTGGTACGTCGAGATGACCAGGCCGATCAGACCGGCCTCGGCGTGCAGCGGGCGCAGCACCGGCATCGCGGCCATCGTCGTGCAGTTGGGGTTAGCGATGATGCCCTTCGGGCGGTCGGCCGCGGCGTGTGGGTTGACCTCGGCTACCACCAGTGGCACCAGCGGGTCCATCCGGAACGCCGACGAGTTGTCGATCACCACGGCGCCGGCCTCGGCGACCCGGGGAGCCAACTCCCTGGCCGTGCCCTTACCGGCCGAGAAGAGCACGATGTCCAGCCCGGAGTAGTCCGCCGTCGCGGCGTCCTCGACGGTCACCTCCTCGTCGCGCCACGGCAACGTACGCCCCGCGGAACGCGCCGAGGCGAACAATCGCACCTGCTCCGCGGGGAACTCCCGCTCCGCCAGCACCTGCCGCATCACGCCACCGACCTGGCCGGTGGCCCCCACAATGCCGATCCTCATGCCCCGGAGGCTACCCACCCCACCCCCGAAACCGGGACCCCTTTCCCACCTCCCGGGTCCCACCTCACACCGGACCGCGCCCGGCATGTTGATCAAGAGGTTTGCGTCAGGAAGCGCGTGCAATCCGACGCAAACCTCTTGATCAACGCGTCTACAGCAGGTGTAGGTCTCCTAGGGCTGCGGACTCCAGGTCTTCTCGGATCACTGCCGCGTCGCCCTCGACCACCAGGGTCAGCGCGTCGGTGTGCAGGTGAGTGGCCGCTGCCGCCGACACCTGGTCCACGTCGGCGTTGAGCAGTTCCTCGCGCAGCCGGGCGTGGTAGTCGTCCGGCAGGTCGTGCACCACGAGCGTGGTCAGCGCCGACGCGATCGCCCGAGGGCTCTGCAACTCGACCGAGAGCTGCCCGGCCCGCCAGGAACGGGCCACCGCCAGCTCGTCCTCGGTCACGCCGTCCGCCTGCGTACGGGCGATCTCGCCCACCGCCTCGACCAGGGCCGGCGTGGTGACCGCGGTCTGCACGCCCGAGCTGACCGCGAACCGGCCGAACCGGCGGGACGAGGCGAACTCGCCCCGGATGCCGTACGTATATCCGCGCACCTCGCGGATGAGGTGGTTGAGCCGGGAGGTGAACGCCCCGCCGAGGACCGTGCCGGCGAGGGTCATCGGTACGTGGTCGGGGTGCGCCCGGTGCGGCGACGGGTGACCGAGCCGCAGCGTGGACTGCACCGAGCCCGGCCGGTCCACCAGGATGATCCGCCGGCCGGCGCGCAGCGGCACCTCGACCGGACCGCCGCGCTCGGCCGGACCGCCTCCGGTGCCGGCGAACGCCGCGGCCGCCAGCGCGTCCAGGTCGATCCGGTCCAGGTCACCGGCGACGACCAGGGTGCCGGGCCGCAGGAACCACTCGGAGTGGAAGACGGTGATGTCCTCCACGTCCAGGGCGGCCACCGAGTCCGGGTCGCCGTACATCGGTCGTCCCCACCGCGTGTCGGCGCCGAACAGGTCGGCGCGCAGCGCGGCGTCGGCGCGCGGACCGGGGTTGGCCCAGTCCATGCGCAGCGCGTTCGCCTCGTCGTCGCGGACCCGCCGCACGTCGGCCGGGTCGAGCCGGGGCGTCCGGACGGCCTCGGCGAGCAGTTCCACGGCGGCGGTCAACCGGTCCACCGGGACCTGCACGCTGACCTGGAACGAGTCCCAGTCCAGCCCGGTCACCAGTTCGGTGCCCAACGCCTCGATGGCCAGCGCGTACGCGGTGGCGTCCCGCTGCGCGGTGCCCTCCTCCATGGCCTTGGCGAGGACGCCGCCCAGGCCCTCCTTACCGGCCAGCTCGCGGCCGGCGCCCGCGTCGAGCAACAGCAGCGCGACGGCGAGGTTCTGCCCGGGCAGGTGCGCGGCGACCACCTGCCCGCCGCCTACCGCGCGGCGGACCACCGGCGGGAACCGGTACGGGCGAGCGGCACCCGGGCCGGGACGGTCGGTGATCAGCGTCATGCGGTCTCCTCGGGCACGTAGGTCAGGGTCACCCGGTCGGCGGCGCCGAGCACCTCGGCGGCCGTCTCGGCGATCTGCTCGGCGGTCACGGCGAGCCAGGCGGGCAGCCGGTCGGCGGCCCGGGCAGGGTCGCCGAACTGGGTGGCGTACCGGCCGAGCGTGTCCGCGCGGCCGTCCACCGTCGACATCTGCCGCCACCACGCGGTGCTCAGCAGCGCCTTGGCCCGGTCCAGTTCGGCGGCGGTGACCGGCACGGTGGCCAGCTCGTCGACGACCTCGGCGAGCCCTTCGGTCAGCCGTTCGGCGCTCACCCCGGGCCGGGCCGTGGCGGTGGCGATCAGCGGCGCGGGCGCGTGCGCGAGGTCCACCCCGTACGCGCCGACCAGGTCGGGTTGGGCGATCCGCTCGCCGTCGGCGAGCCGCTGGTAGAGCCGACTGCCCCGACCACTGCCGAGGACCGTGGCGAGGACGGTGAGCACGTCGTACCCGGGGGTGCCGAACGGGTGGCCGCGGTGCGCGACGTAGACGCGCGGCGCGGGCACGTCGGCGCTCACCGTCTCCACGGCGGGCTGCCCGGTCGCCGGGACGCTGCGGCCGTCCGGGGCGGCGGGGATGTCGTCGCGGGCGGGCAACGCGCCGAAGTACTTGTCGGCCAGCGCGAACACCTCGGCGGCCGTGGCGTCGCCGACGACGGTGAGCACCGCGTTGTTCGGCGCGTAGTACATCTCGTGGAACGCCTGGAAGGTCGCGAGGTCGGCGGCGTTCAGGTCGGCCATGGAACCGATCGTCGAGTGGTGGTACGGGTGCCCCGGCGGGTAGAGCAGCGGCAGCAGCCGCAGCCAGGCGTCCCCGTACGGGACGTTCTCGTAGCGCTGCCGGCGCTCGTTCTTGACCACCTCGCGCTGGTTGTCCAGCGTCTCCTGGGTGAGCGCCGGGACGAGCCCGCCCATCCGGTCGGCCTCCAGCCAGAGCGCCAACTCCAGGTGTTCGGCCGGGACCGTCTCGAAGTAGTTCGTCCGGTCCGGGTTGGTGGTGGCGTTCAGCGAGCCGCCGGAGCCCTGGATCAGCTTCATGTGTTCGGTCTTCGCCACGTTCACCGAGCCCTCGAACATGAGGTGTTCGAAGAGATGGGCGAAGCCGGTCTGCCCGGCCGGCTCGTGCCGGGATCCGACGTCGTACCAGAGGTTGACGGCCACCGCGGGCGCGGTGCGATCCTCGCTCACCACCACACGCAGGCCGTTGTCCAGTCGGGACGTCTCGATGGGCCAGGGGTAACCACTGTCGGGCATGGCACGACGCTATCCGATCTCGCGGACGGAAAGGTGACGTGCGGTGCGTCGGCGAGCCGACCCACCCGCCCGCATCGAGTCCGCCGCTCGGGGTACCGCAGGGGGTATGACCCGACCGACCCCACGCCGCGCCGCCCGCGCCGTCGAACGCGCGAGCGCCGCGCTCGGCCGCCTGCGCCGCGGCCGGTTGCTGCATCCGGCGGGCGCGTCGTTCTCCGCCCTGGTGACGATCTGGGGTACGCCCGGACCGCCCGTCGGGGTCGGCCTCCTGGACGACCCCGGTGAGTACGCGGGCACGGTCCGCCTGTCCCGGGGGACGCCGACGCCGGGCGGGTGGCCGGACGTGCTGGGTTTGGCCCTGCGCGTGCACTCCGGCCAGGGGCGTCCGTTCGACCTGCTGGTCAGCTCCAGCGGGGCGGCTTCGGTGCTGCGGAACCTGCCACTGCCCCGCCGGGGGTTCTCCGGGACGTACAGCACGATCATGGGCTATCGCGCGGGTCGTCGCCGACTCTGGTTGGCCGCGTTGGCCGACCCGGAGGCCGTCGACCTCGGTCGTACCCTGTCCGCCGTCACGGCCGCGGCCCGGACGGACGCGCCGCGCCTGGTGCTCGCGGTCGCGTCCGCCGTGGGGCCGTGGCGGCCGGTCGGCCAGGTCGGCATCGGCGTCCCGCTGGACGCCCGCCAGGACGCCGCGCTCGCGTTCGACCCGGTGCGCAACCTGCCGGCCGGCCTGCGGGCGGCCGGTCCGCTCGGCTGGCTGCGCGAGCAGACCTACCGGGGGTCACGCCGGGCCCGCGGCGCGACGGTTCAGTCCGGCGGCTCGACGGCCACCACGGTCTGACCCGAGGTGCGCCGTTCCAGCACCGTGTCGGGGGCCGCGTTCTGGTCCGCCTCGCGCAGGTCCGATTCGGCGAGGATGGCCTCCGCCTGCGCCTGCGGATCGTCACTGCCCGCGGCGACCTCCTCGGGAAGGAGGTGGTGGGCGCGGGACTCCGCCCGCTCCTGATCGCTCTGCTCGTCAGTCATGGCACCCCTGTTACCCCGGGCCCGACCTTCGCACGCGGTGTTCACGCCGCATCCTGGGACGAGGGACGGGCGAGCCCGGCCCGGTCGGGTAGGCTGGCCCGGTGATGAGGACGTATCCATGGTTTAGGCAGCCGGCTGGCACGCCGGTGACTTCACCATGATCTGACGTCACCACGGACCGAGCCGGCCGGGCAGGAGCTGTCGTTCCCGCCCCTCTGCGTACGAGCAGCCGGCTCGTCCCGGGCACCGGCCCCGGGCACGGTCGGCGAAAGGATGCCCACCGTGACGACCCCGGAGACCGATCGGGTCAGCGACCAGCGGATCGACCGCGTCGTGCCGCTGACCACACCCGCCCTGCTGCACCACGAGTTGCCCCTGGACGCCCCGCTCGCCGCGGCCGTGTTGAACGACCGCCGCGCGGTGAGCCGCGTTCTCGACCGCGAGGACGACCGCCTGCTGGTGGTGGTCGGCCCGTGCTCGGTGCACGACCCGGCCGCCGCGCTGGAGTACGCCGAGCGCCTGCGCGCCGCCGCCGACCGGCTCGCCGACGACCTGCTCATCGTCATGCGGGTCTACTTCGAGAAACCCCGCTCGACGGTCGGCTGGAAGGGTCTGATCAACGACCCCGGGCTGGACGGCAGCGGCGACGTCAACACCGGCCTGCGTCGAGCCCGTGCGCTGCTGCTCGACGTCCTGCGCCTCGGCCTGCCGGTGGGCTGCGAGTTCCTCGACCCGATCACCCCGCAGTACATCGCCGACACGGTGGGCTGGGGCGCGATCGGCGCCCGCACCGTGGAGAGCCAGGTGCACCGGCAGCTCGCCTCCGGCCTGTCCATGCCGATCGGCATGAAGAACCGCCCCGACGGCAGCATCGGCACGGCCGTGGACGCGATCCGCGCCGCGGGAGTGCCGCACGTGTTCCCGGGCATCGACTTCTCGGGCACCCCCGCGATCATGCACACGCGGGGGAACACCGACGGTCACCTGGTGCTCCGTGGCGGCGGCGGTCGATCCAACTACGACGCGGCGTCGGTGGCGGGGGCGCTCGACCTGCTCCGGGCCGCCGGGCTGCCCGAGCGTCTGGTGATCGACGCCAGCCACGCCAACAGCGGCAAGGACCACCGCAACCAACCACTGGTCGCCGCCGACGTGGCCGCCCAACTGGCCGCCGGCCAGCGCGGAATCACCGGCGTGATGCTGGAGTCGTTCCTCCTGCCCGGCCGGCAGGACCTCGATCCCACCCGCGAGCTGGTGTACGGCCGTTCGGTGACGGACGCCTGCCTCGGCTGGGACGACACCGCCGAGGTGCTCGCCGCACTGGCCACCGCCGTGCGCGCGCGCCGGGCCACCCTGCCCACCGCCGCCTGAGGGTGTGACGGCCGGCACTGCGGTGCGCGGAACACGAGTGGGTGCGGCCTGGTTAACTGAGGTGTCGGTGTGCTCAGTGTCCCCGGGCCTCACCTAAATAGCCCTCGCGGAATACCGTTCGGCTGGAGCCGCGTCGCGCCACTCGCCGAGAGGCGACCTGCACACCGACACCGGCGCCGCCCCCGGCTCACGAGGCCGGGGGCGG
>NZ_JBFAOC010000102.1:0-8615 GCF_040675055.1 Micromonospora sp. NPDC049662 | reverse complement strand
AATACACTCCCCTCTCTTTTCTGCTGCCCCCTATTGTTCGCCGTTGGGCTATAAGGGGGCCCTTCCTTACATCTCAGCGGCGGGCGCGGTTGACGGCGCTGGTGACCGCCTTGATCGAGGCCGTCACGATGTTGGCATCGGTGCCGACACCCCAGACCGTCCGACCGTCCACCTCACACTCCACGTACGCGGCGGCCTGCGCGTCACCGCCGGAGGACAGCGCGTGCTCGTGGTAGTCGAGCACCCGGACGCCCACGCCGACCGCCTGGAGCGCGTTGACGTACGCGTCGATGGGGCCGTTGCCGATCGCGGTGAGCGACCGCCGCTCGCCACCGACACCGACCTGGGCCTCGATCTCGACCTTGCCGTCGGCGGTGCCGATCGTGTAGCCGGTGAACCGGACCGCCGGATCCGGCTGGTGGTCGAGCAGGTAGTGCGTCGCGAAGATCTCCCACATGGCGGCCGGGTCGACCTCGCCGCCGTCGTGGTCGGTGACCTGCTGCACGACGCCGGAGAACTCGATCTGGAGCCGGCGCGGCAGGTCGAGCTGGTGCTCGCTCTTCATGATGTACGCGACGCCGCCCTTGCCGGACTGCGAGTTGACCCGGATGACCGCCTCGTAGGTGCGGCCCAGGTCCTTCGGGTCGATGGGCAGGTACGGGACCGCCCAGGTGTGCTCGTCGACCGGTACACCGGCGGCCTTCGCGTCGGCGGCCAGGGCCTCGAAGCCCTTCTTGATGGCGTCCTGGTGGGAGCCGGAGAACGCCGTGTAGACCAGGTCACCCGCGTACGGGTGGCGCTCGTGCACCGGCAGTTGGTTGCAGTACTCGACCGCCCGGCGGATCTCGTCGATGTGCGAGAAGTCGATCATCGGGTCGATGCCCTGGGAGAAGAGGTTGAGCCCCAGCGTCACCAGGTCCACGTTGCCGGTGCGCTCGCCGTTGCCGAACAGGCAGCCCTCGATGCGGTCCGCGCCCGCCAGCAGGCCCAGCTCGGCGGCGGCCACACCGGTGCCCCGGTCGTTGTGCGGGTGCAGGCTCAGCACGACGCTGTCGCGGCGCGGCAGGTGCCGGTGCATCCACTCGATCGAGTCCGCGTACACGTTCGGGGTGGCCATCTCGACGGTGGCCGGCAGGTTGATGATCAGCGGGCGGTCGGGCGTCGGGTCGATCACGTCGATGACCTTGCTGCAGACCTCCAGCGCGTACTCCAGCTCGGTGCCCGTGTACGACTCCGGCGAGTACTCGTAGAAGATCTCGGTGTCCGGGGTGTGGATCTCCGCGTACTTCTGGCAGAGCCGCGCGCCAGTGGTGGCGATGTCGGCGATGCCGTCGCGGTCCAGACCGAAGACCACCCGCCGCTGGAGCGTGGAGGTCGAGTTGTAGAAGTGCACGATGGCCCGCTTCGCGCCGCGCAGCGACTCGAAGGTCCGTTCGATCAGGTGCTCCCGGCACTGGGTGAGCACCTGGATGGTGACGTCGTCCGGGATCATGTCCTGCTCGATGAGCTGCCGGACGAAGTCGAAGTCGGTCTGGCTGGCCGACGGGAAGCCGACCTCGATCTCCTTGTAGCCCATCTGCACCAGCAGCTGGAACATCCGCCGCTTGCGCTCGGGCGACATCGGGTCGATCAGCGCCTGGTTGCCGTCGCGCAGGTCCACCGCGCACCAGCGCGGCGCGGCGTCGACGGTGCGGGTGGGCCAGCTGCGGTCCGGCAGGTCGACCCGGAACTGCTCCCGGTACGGCTGGTAGCGGTGGTACGGCATCCGGCTGGGGCGTTGCCGGGCGATCGGATCGGTCTCGGCGTCGGTGACAGGTTGAGCCATCTCGGAGTGCTCCCTGGGAACATGTGGCGTCAGCAGATCGGAAGGTGTCGGCGGATTGCCGGGCGGCGGTGCGCGGCGGTGCCGAGAGGAAACTCAGATGTGCTGGACGGCGCGATGCGACTCCGCGACGAGGTGCCGGCCGGTCAGGCCTCGTCGCGGCGGCTAAGAAGAAGAAGCGCTCGCCACATGACCAGGTCACCCTACGTGATGGAACGGGGGGTGCAAAGGCTGGTCCGGACTATGGGATCGATGTCATGGTCGGCTCCGGGGCCTGGGAACCCAGCCTCGGCGTTCGTTCGGTCCAGGTCACGGCGGGCACGATCGCCACTGCGAGCAGCACGAAGATCGCTGCCGTCGGTAACCAACCCCACCCGCCGGTGCTGACCGCGAGCGCGGTCAACCCGGCCGGGGCGATCAGGTACTGCACCTGCTCGCCGAGCCGCAGCGCCCCCACGTACGCGCCGCGTTGGTCGGTTGGCGGCAGGGTGGCGGTGAACCCCCAGGCGCCCGCCGACTGGATCAGCTCGGCCAGGATCAGCAGGATCGCGGCGGCCACCAGCACCACGACGGTGAGCAGCCCCCGGGTGATCCCGGAGATCGGCAGGACCAGGCAGGAGACGGCGATCAGCAGACCCCCACGACGGGAGGCCCGCGCCGCGCCGCCAGCGGTGTCGGCGCCCCGGCTGACGCGTACCTGGAGCAGCACGATCAGGAGCGTGTTGAGCAGCACCAGGGCGGCGATCACCGTCTTCGGGGCGTCGGTGTGGGTGAGGATCCAGAGCGGCAGCACGGTCAGATAGAGCACCCCGTGCGCGGTGAGCAGCCCGGACAGCAGGGACACCGCCATGAACGGCCGGTCCCGCAGCACCGCCAGCCGACCCATCGGCTCGGTCGGGCGGGCCACCGGCGGCAGCTTGGGCAGTCGCCGTACGAACAGGGCCGTGACCAGGAAGACCGCCGAGATGAACCAGACCATCCCCCGGTACGCCTCGATCGTGTCCACCGCCAGCACCAGGCCGCTGATCACCGCGCCCAGCCCGAAACCCACGTTCAAAGACGACCGCTGGTACGCCATCGCGGTGACCCGTTCGGCCGGCGGGAGCGCGTTGATCGAGTAGACCTGGCGGGCCACGCCGGTCGACGCGTCCACCATTGCCAGCGCCACCACCACGGCGAGGAAGCTCGCGAAGCCACCCACGAACGGGTACGACGCGAAGAGCGCCGCGTCCAGCACCAGCCCGACCACCCAGACCCGCTGTGGCCCGAACCGGTCGGTGAGCCCGCCCAGCGGCACCGTGCCGAGCAGCGACACCCCCGCCGAGATGGACAGGCCCAGGCCGACCTGGGCGGCGCTGAGCCCCAGCGCGCGGGTGAAGAAGACGGCGCTGCCGGCGTGGAACAGGCCGCTGCCGACGGCGTAGACCATGGCCTGCACGGCCAACGCGCGGGTCAACCCGGCCGGCGGTACGACGTTCACGACAGCGGTACGAATGCTCTCTCTGGCCCCCATGGGCGGGAAGTGAACCGGGTGCCCACAACGGCGGTCGAGCCTTTTAGGCTGAACCGAATCCTGCTCCCGGGGGAGGGCGTGTGTCCGAGCTGCGGTTCAGTCTGGCCGACGTGGCGGGCGTGCGGCTCGCCGTGTCGCCGGCCAACGAGACGGTCATGAGCATGTGGGCGCTGGCCAGCCCGGTCCGCTACGCGGTGCACCTGCCCTGGATCGACCGTGCTCGGGTGACCCTGCGTCGTCCCGAGGTCGCCGCCCGGGTCCGACCCCTGACGGAGCTGACCTGGCGCGGTTGCCCGTTGCCCGACTTCATCACCCCGGCCGCCCGCCCGAACGTGGAGGTGGCCGACCAGCTCGACCAGATCGCCGCGACGCCGCCGGCCGTGGTCGTCCAGGACCTGCTGTCGACCATCGGGCGACGACCGCTGAGCTCGTTCGGGCAGGCGCTGCTCGCCGACCCCCGCGGGCTGTTGCCGCAGCTCGTCGACGCGATGCGGGTCTGGTACGACGAGGCGATCGCCCCGGACTGGTCGCGGATGCGGGCGCTGCTCGACGCCGACGTGGCGTACCGCGCCGCCCAGCTCGCCGAGAGCGGCGCCGGTCGGTTCTTCGAGCAGCTCCACCCGAGCCTGCGTTGGCTCGGCGACCGGGTGGTCAGCGACGACCCGTTCGAGCGCGACTTCGACCTGCGGGACCGGGGGTTGGCGCTGAACCCGACGGTGTTCTCCGAGCGGCGGGTGCTGTGGAACCTGCTGGAGGACTCGCTGCCGGCGGCCGCGTATCCGGTCCGGGCGGTCGGGACGCTCTGGGAGACGGCCGCGCCGCCGCCCGGCGACCCGTTGGCCCGGGTGGTCGGCTCCGGCCGGGCCGCGCTGCTGTACCTGCTCGACACGGCGTCCACCACCACCGACCTGGCCCGACGTACCGGGATGTCCGCCGGGAACGTCTCGGCGCACCTGACCGCGCTGCACGCCGCCGGCCTGGTCGACCGCGCTCGACAGGGTCGGCACGTCCTCTACCGCAACACCGACGCGGCTGCGGTGCTGCTCCGCGCCAGTCGGGGCGGCTGACGTCAGGGTCGGCCCGCCTCGGCTCGGCCGCCCTCCGGGAACAGCGCTAGGCGAGCAACAGATCGACGACCGGGCGGCGGTGCCGCAGGCCGGTCTCGCTGGCGCGCAGCTCCGCCGGCAGGGCGAACGGGTCGCCGAGTCGCCCGACGGCGGCGACCACCAGCGGTCGGATGCCGCCGGGCAGGTCGAGTTCGGTGGCGAGGCCGGCCCGGTCGAACCGGGTGAGCTGGCGTACGTGCAGGCCCAGGGCGGTGGCCTGCAGAGTCAGGTGGGCGATCGCCTGACCGAGGTCGTACGCGGCCCGCTCGGTGTCGCCGCCGGTGTGCGCGCCGACGACCAGGGTCGCGGCGTGCCGGGCCCAGCACTGGTCGCCGTCCGGGAGGTTGATCAGGATGCGCTTGAAGTTGTCGTCGTCCCGGTGCCCGAGGGCGAACCGCCAGGGCTGCCCGTTGTCCGTCGACGGTGCCCACCGCGCGGCCTCCAGCAGCGATGCCGCCTCCTGCGGCGTCAGGGTGGCGCTCGGGTCGAAGGCCCTGGGGCTCCAGCGGAAGGCGAGGAGAGGGGTCAGGTCAGCCATGCCGGCAATCGTCCCGTATGGGCGTTTAGCGGCGGAAAGTGGGCTGCGGAGATGTGGGCAAGAGCACCCGTAACGGTACGAAGATCAGGACGTTCCCGCGCTCGGGCTGACTGACGGATCGGGAGTCGGCGGGGCCGCGGTGTCCAACGGTTCCGCGTCGACGACCGGCCCCGCCAACTGCACGGTGGCGGGTGCCGCGCCCGGCGGGGCGGCCAGTCGCAGCGTTCCGGCATCGGTCCGGGCACCGGTCGGCGTGCCGTCCGGGTCGTAGCAGTAGATGCCGACGTCCAGCGGCGCGTTCAGCGAGGCCGAGGTGGAGTCGACCGAGTAGCAGGCACCGGTCATGCCGTTCGGCGTGGTGGCAGCGGCCACCGCGAGCGGCGCGCGTCGGTCCGTCAACACGTCCAACCAGTCGGTGAGCGGATGCTGGATCCGGGGATCCAACCGGCGCGGGATGGCGTCGTCGCGGTCGCCGAGGCGTACGCAGCGCGCCGGCTCCGGGTGGCCCGTCGAGGGCAGGGCGCACTGGAACAGCCCGTCGGAGGTGGCGGCGAGCGAGACGTCGGCGGTGCCGCCGAGCGCCCCACCCGGCACGTCGACCCGCCAACTGCCGTCGTTCGCGCTGGTGAACACGATGGTGCGGTCGGGCTGACCACTCCGGCTGAACACGTACCGCGCCACCAGGTGGCGATCCTGGGCGGCGGCGGCCAGGGCGGCCAACTCGTCACGGGTGCCCTCCACCTGGACCGGGCCGGGATCGGCCGGCGGTGGAGGCGGGGGCTGGGCGCTGTCGCAGGCGACCAGGGCTACCGGCAGAGCGAGCACGAGCGGTCCGAGCACGCGGCCGGCCGGGCGGAGGAGGACGGGCACCGGCCCATTCTGGTGGGTGCGGGGCACCTGCGGGCAACGGCGCACAGTGGCCGCCTCCCGGCGTGTCGGAGCAGTTTGTCCGCGTACCCCTGGCCTCTTGCGGACCTGGCCAAGCGCGTCGGCCGGACGGCCGCGCGGGCCGGATGGTGGGATCACCCGACCCGCCGCCGTGACCCGCCGGATACGCTCAGGGGGTCTGACACGCGCCGCCGGCCCCGGTTCCGGCGGCGTCGGCACGCTCAGGGTCGCTGGGAGGGAGTGCACCGTCGTGGCACTCGTGGTGCAGAAGTACGGCGGGTCCTCCGTCGCCAACGCCGAGCGGATCAAGCGGGTGGCGGAGCGCATCGTCGCCGCCCGCAAGGCCGGCGACGACGTCGTGGTGGTGGTCTCCGCGATGGGGGACACCACCGACGAGCTGCTCGACCTGGCCAACCAGGTCAGCCCGCTGCCGCCGGGCCGCGAGCTGGACATGCTGCTCACCGCCGGGGAGCGGATCTCCATGGCCCTGCTGGCCATGGCCATCCACAACCTGGGGTACGAGGCCCGCTCGTTCACCGGCTCGCAGGCCGGCGTGATCACCACCTCGGTGCACGGCCGCGCCCGGATCATCGACGTCACGCCGGGGCGGCTCAAGGGCGCGCTCGACGAGGGCTCGGTGGTCATCGTGGCCGGCTTCCAGGGCGTCTCGCAAGACACCAAGGACGTCACCACGCTGGGCCGGGGCGGTTCGGACACCACCGCCGTGGCGCTCGCCGCCGCCCTGCACGCCGACGTCTGCGAGATCTACACCGACGTGGACGGCGTCTTCACCGCCGACCCGCGGATCGTGCCCAACGCCCGGCACATCCGGGACATCACCTACGAGGAGATGTTGGAGCTGGCCGCGTGCGGCGCGAAGGTGCTGCACCTGCGTAGCGTGGAATACGCCCGCCGGGCGGGGTTGCCGATCCACGTCCGTTCGTCATACTCGACCAACACCGGCACGATGGTCACCGGATCGATGGAGGACCTTTCCGTGGAGCAGGCACTGATCACCGGGGTCGCGCACGACCGCAGCGAGGCCAAGATCACGATCGTCGGCGTACCCGACGAGCCGGGTGCCGCCGCGCGGATCTTCGACACCGTCGCCGACGCCGAGATCAACATCGACATGATCGTGCAGAACGTCTCCACCGAGGGCACCGGCCGTACGGACATCTCGTTCACCCTGCCCAAGGCCGACGGCCCGACCGCGATGGCAGCGCTCAGCAAGATCCAGGAGCCGGTCAAGTTCAAGGGCCTGCTCTACGACGACCACGTCGGCAAGGTCTCGCTGATCGGTGCCGGCATGCGCTCGCACCCCGGCGTGGCCGCCGGCTTCTTCGCCGCGCTCGGCGCCGCCGGCGTCAACATCGAGATGATCTCCACTTCCGAGATCCGGGTCTCCGTGGTCTGCCGGGACACCGACCTCGACGCCGCCGTCCGCGCCATCCACGACCAGTTCGAGCTGGGTGGCGACACCGAAGCCGTGGTCTACGCCGGGACGGGTAGGTAGCGCCGATGACGGCGCTGCCCACCCTCGCCGTGGTCGGAGCGACAGGTGCCGTCGGCACCGTGATGTGCGAGCTGCTCACCGGGCGTCGCAACGTCTGGGGCGAGATCCGACTCCTCGCCTCCGAGCGGTCGGTCGGCAAGCGGGTGCGCTGCCGGGGCGAGGAGATGGTCGTCCAGGCGCTGACCCCGGAGGCGTTCGACGGGGTCCACGTGGCGATGTTCGACGTGCCCGACGAGGTCTCCGCCGAATGGGCCCCGATCGCGGTCGAGCGAGGCGCGATCGCGGTGGACAACTCCGGCGCGTTCCGGATGGACCGGGACGTCCCGCTGGTCGTCCCGGAGATCAACCCCGAACAGGTCCGCAACCGGCCCCGGGGCATCATCGCCAACGCCAACTGCACCACCCTCGCGATGATCATCGCGATCGCGCCGCTGCACCGCGAGTACGGCCTGCGGGAGCTGGTGCTCGCCTCCTACCAGGCGGTCTCCGGGGCCGGCCAGGCCGGTGTGGACATCCTGCACGACCAGCTCGCCAAGGTCGCCGGCGATCGGGCGCTCGGCTCACGCACCGGCGACGTCCGCCAGGCGGTCGGCGACGACCTCGGCCCGTTCCCGGCGCCGCTGGCGCTCAACGTGGTGCCCTGGGCGGGCTCGTCGGCCGACGGCGGCTGGTCCTCGGAGGAGATGAAGATCCGCAACGAGTCGCGGAAGATCCTCGGCCTGCCCGATCTCAAGGTCAGCTCCACCTGCGTCCGGGTGCCGGTGGTCACCGCCCACTCGGTGGCCGTACACGCCGTCTTCGCCACCGAGGTCGACGCCGAGGGTGCCCGCGAGGCGCTGCGCAACGCGCCCGGCGTGATCGTGGTCGACGACCCCGCAGCGGGCGAGTTCCCGATGCCGATCGACGCGGTCGGCACCGACCCGAGCTGGGTCGGCCGGATCCGCCGTGCCCTGGACGACCCCCGCGCCCTCGACTTCTTCGTCACCGGCGACAACCTCCGCAAGGGCGCAGCCCTCAACACCGCCCAGATAGCCGAACTCCTAGCCAAAGAACTCCGCACCCCCTAACCCCCGCGCTCCGCGCTGCCCCGGCCCCGCGCTCCCCGCCGCGTCGGCCCCGGCCCCGCGCTCCCCGCCGCGTCGGCCCCGGCCCCGCGCTCCCCGCCGCGTCGATCTTGCACTTTCTGTCGCCGCATAAGGCGTGAAGGTGACAGAACGGCAACCGAAAGTGCA
>NZ_JBFAOC010000101.1:0-9929 GCF_040675055.1 Micromonospora sp. NPDC049662 | reverse complement strand
CCATAATCCTGGTTTTCTTTACCCGCGTGTGTGGGTGGGGGGTGCCCCTCCCCGCCCCCCCCCCACCGCCACGACTCAGAGCGCCAGGTCGAACCGGTGCTCGTCAGTGATGGAGTTGCACAGTGCGTCGCAGGAGTTTCCGGTCACCACACCGAACGCGACGCCCGGCGCGAAGGGGCGCTCGGTGGCGGTCACCGCGATCCGCACCTTCTGGGTGGTGGCGTCGCAGAACACCTTGCGGTTGGTCGTGCCGGTGCGCATCGAGTCTCCGATCGCCTGGGCGACCTTGACGGTCAGGTCGACCTGCGTCGGCTGCGAGCAGGTCAGGGTGACCGGGACGAAGACCGCCGCCCCACTGGCGTCGATCTTGCCGCTGCCGCCCAGTGCGACGGCGCTCAGCGGGGCGCCGTCGATCGCCGCGCTCTGCGGGGCGCTGGCGCTGGCCGACGGAGCGAGAGCCAGCACCGCCCCGGCCGCGGCCAGGCCGATCGCGAGCAGGGGGCGACGGATCGTGCGTACGGTCATGATGGTTCCTCTCCCAATGTGTCGCCGCACCCTGCGACGACACCGGAAACACCCCCCGGGGGCGGCGCGGGTTTCGGCGGCTCGGATGGCGAGAAGGTGAACCTTGGTGAGCCTCCCGGTGGCCCCGGGATCGTCGAACGGCGTGACCCGCGCGTGGCCTGGGTACCGTTCGGTCCATGGAACTCCTGCCGGACGACCGCACGGCCGACGCCGGCCTGGCCGAGTTGGCGGACCTGCTCGCCGGCCCGCTGCTGCCGGCGGCGCGTGGCCTGCTGGGCTGCCGCCTCACCGCCGGGGGCGTCACCGTCCGGATCACCGAGGTCGAGGCGTACGCGGGCACGGCCGGTGACCCCGCCTCGCACGCCCACCGGGGCCGGACGCCCCGCAACGCGGTGATGTTCGGTCCCGCCGGGCACGCCTACGTCTACTTCACCTACGGGATGCACTGGTGCGTGAACGTGGTCACCGGTGACGAGGGGGAGGCCGCCGCCGTGCTGCTGCGCGCCGGCGCGGTCATCGACGGCGTGACCACGGCACGCGAGCGCCGGCCGGCCGTGCGGCGCGACGTGGACCTCGCCCGTGGGCCGGCCCGGCTCTGCGCCACGCTCGGCATCGACCGCGCGGCGTACGGCGCGTACCTGCTCGGCGACGGCCCGGTCCGGTTGCGACCGCCCGCCGAGCCGGTACCGGAGGAGGCGGTGACGGCGGGGCCCCGGGTCGGCGTGACGGGCGCGCACGACCTGCCCTGGCGGTTCTGGCTCGACGGCGATCCGACGGTCAGCGCGTACCGGCGGCACGTGCCCCGCGTCCGCCGCTGAGCGCGCCGCGACGGAGGTTGTCGGAGGGTGTGGCCATAATCACCGAACCTGCTCACCGACGGTTTCGGAGGACGTCATGGCAACTCTGCTCGCGATCGGCACCGCGAAGGGATTGTTTCTCGCCACCAGCGCCGACGATCGGCGCAGTTGGGAGATCACCGGTCCGCACTTTCCGATGACCGGTGTCTATTCGGTGGCGGTGGACGCCCGCCGTTCGACCCCGCGGCTGCTCGCCGGCATGACCAGCTCGCACTTCGGCCCAAGTGTCGCCACCAGCGACGACCTCGGCGCCACCTGGGACGAGCCCGACCAGGCGCCGGTCGCGTTCCCGGCCGACACCGGCGTCTCCCTCGGGCGGGTCTGGCAGCTGATGCCGGCCGGCCCCGACGAGCCGGACGTCATCTGGGCCGGCACCGAACCCTCGGCGTTGTTCCGGTCCACCGACGGCGGCCGCAGTTTCGAGCTGGTCCGTTCCCTCTGGGATCACCCGCACCGCCCGCAGTGGGAGGCCGGGTTCGGCGGTCAGGCCGTGCACACCGTGCTGCCCCACCCGCGTGACCCGGCTCGACTGCTGGTCGCCATGTCCACCGGCGGGGTCTACCGCTCGGAGGACGCCGGGGCGACCTGGGCGCCGGGCAACACCGGCATCCGCGCCTACTTCATGCCCGACGAGTGGCCGGAGTTCGGCCAGTGCGTGCACAAGGTCGCCCGGGACGCCGACAATCCCGAGCGGCTGTACGCGCAGAACCACCACGGCGTCTACCGTTCCGACGACGACGGCCGTACCTGGTCCTCGATCGCCGACGGGCTGCCCAGCGACTTCGGCTTCCCGATGGTGGCTCACCCCGGGCGCGGCGGCACGGTGTGGACCTTCCCGCTGGTGGCCGACAGTGAGCGGTTTCCGGCCGATCACCGCTGCCGGGTGTTCCGTTCCGTCGACGCCGGCGGCAAGTGGGAGGCGCAGTCGGTGGGGCTGCCCGAGGGGCCGTTCTATCCGGCGGTGCTGCGCGACGCCATGTGCGCCGATGACGCGACGCCGGGTGGGGTCTACTTCGGCACCCGCTCCGGGTCGGTCTTCGCCAGCCGCGACGAGGGCGACTCCTGGTCGTCGGTCGCCACCCACCTGCCCGACGTGCTCTGCGTCCGCGCCGCGCAGGTCTGAGCGTGGTCACCGTGCTGCTGCCCGGCCCGTTGCGCGGCGAGGCCGGGGGCGCGAGTCGGCTGACCGTCACCGCCGCCGGGACGCTGCGGGCGGTCCTCGATGAGGTTGCCGTCGCGCATCCCCGGCTGGCCCGGCGGATCCGCGACGAGCGCGGTGAGCTGCGCCGCTATGTGAACGTCTTCGTCGACGGGGAGGACTGCCGGCATTCCGGAGGTCTGGCCACGACGGTCGTGGACGGCGCGGAAGTGCAGGTGTTGCCCTCCGTGGCGGGCGGCTGAGCGAGCCGGTTCTGCGACGTGGTGTCCGGTTGCGGTGGTGACCGGCGCCACTGCGCGACGTCCTGCCGATGGAATAGTTGACTCGTCAAATAAGTTGTGAGCTGCGTCCGGGTACCACGACGGCATCCGGTTGACACGCGAGGAGCTGGTCATGCAGTTCGGAGTCTTCACCGTCGGTGACGTCACGGTCGATCCGACCACCGGTCGGGAGCCGACCGAGCATGAGCGGATCAAGGCGATGGTCGCCATCGCACTCAAGGCCGAAGAGGTCGGGCTCGACGTCTTCGCCGCCGGGGAGCACCACAACCCGCCGTTCGTCCCGTCGTCCCCGACCACCATGCTCGGTCACATCGCGGCCCGCACCGAGCGGCTGTTGCTGTCCACCGCGACCACGCTGATCACCACCAACGACCCGGTGAAGATCGCCGAGGACTACGCGATGCTCCAGCACCTGAGCGACGGCCGGGTGGACCTGATGATGGGCCGTGGCAACACCGGCCCGGTGTACCCGTGGTTCGGCAAGGACATCCGCGCCGGCATCCCCCTGGCCATCGAAAACTACGACCTGCTGCACCGACTGTGGCGCGAGGACGTGGTCGACTGGAAGGGCAAGTACCGCACGCCGTTGCAGTCCTTCACCTCGACGCCGCGCCCGCTCGACGGGGTGCCGCCGTTCGTCTGGCACGGCTCGATCCGCAGCCCCGAGATCGCCGAGCAGGCCGCGTACTACGGCGACGGTTTCTTCGCCAACCACATCTTCTGGCCCAAGGAGCACACCCAGCGGATGGTCGGCCTCTACCGCCAGCGGTACGCCCACTACGGCCACGGCTCCGCCGACCAGGCCATCGTCGGCCTCGGCGGCCAGGTGTTCATGCGCCGCAACTCGCAGGACGCCGTCCGGGAGTTCCGGCCGTACTTCGACAACGCCCCGGTCTACGGGCACGGGCCGTCGCTGGAGGAGTTCACCCGGGAGACCCCGCTGACCGTGGGCAGCCCGCAGCAGGTCATCGACCGGACGCTCGGCTTCCGCGAGTACGTCGGCGACTACCAGCGGCAGCTGTTCCTGATGGACCACGCGGGCCTGCCGCTCAAGACGGTGCTGGAGCAGCTCGACCTGCTCGGCGAGGAGGTCGTGCCGGTGCTGCGCAAGGAGTTCGCCGCCCTGCGCCCGGCGCACGTGCCGGACGCGCCCACGCACGCCTCGCTCGTCGCCGCGGCCGGCGGCGCGAAGGACAGCACCGTGCACGCCGTCGACGACGTGACGGGCAAGGCGCCGGAGGGGGCGACCCGATGACCCGCCGCACGCTGGCCGTGGTGTCGGCGGGGCTGAGCCAGCCCTCGTCCACCCGGCTGCTCGCCGACCAGCTCGCCGGGGCGACCCGCGACGAGCTGGTCCGGCGGGGCCACGACGCCGAGCTGCGCGCGATCGACCTGCGCGAGTACGCCCACGACGTCGTCAACAACATGCTCACCGGGTTCCCGCCGGCCGCGCTGCGCGAGGCCATCGACACGGTGACCGGGGCGGACGGCATCATCGCCGTCACCCCGATCTTCAGCGCCTCGTACAACGGGCTGTTCAAGTCGTTCTTCGACGTCCTCGACGCGGGCTCGCTGGTCGACCGGCCGGTGCTCATCGCCGCCACCGGTGGCACCGCCCGGCACTCCCTCGCGCTGGAGCACGCGGTCCGTCCGATGTTCAGCTACCTGCGGGCGGTGGTGGTCCCCACGGCGGTCTTCGCCGCACCGGAGGACTGGTCCGACGGGACCGCCGACGGCGCGTTGCGGGGCCGGATCCGGCGCGCCGCCGGGGAGCTGGCCGACCAGGTCGAACGCCGGCCGCCCACCAGCGGCCCGGCGGACCCGTTCGCCCTCACCACCGACTTCCTGCAGATGCTCGGCCGAGGTGGCGACGCCCCGGTCAGCTGACCGGGTGGGCCACCAGCACCGGGCAGTGCGCGTGGTGGACGGCGGCCTGACCGACCGAGCCGAGCAGCAGCCCTTCGAACTGCCCCCGCGCCGCGCCGCCCCCACTCCGACGCCGATCTTGCAGATTCTGTTGGCGGAATGTCGTCTTGGTGAGCTTGTGTCGCGACAGGAAGTGCAAGATCGGCGAAAGCGGGGGTGTCGGGGGTGGGGCTTACTCTCGCCGGGTGACTTTTGAGGTGCTGCTGCGGCCGGTGCGCGAGGACGATCTCGTGGAGTTCTTCCTGCACCAGCAGGATCCCGAAGCGAATCGGATGGCCGCGTTCGGTCCCGCCGACCCGTCCGACCACCGCGAGTTCGCCCGCCACTGGGCGCGGGTGCTCACCAACCCGGCGAACCGGGTCCGCACCGTCGAGGCCGATGGCGAGGTGGTCGGCTACGTGAGCGCCTTCCCGGTCGACGACCAGACCGAGGTCAGCTACTGGATCGACCCGACCCGCTGGGGTCGGGGCTACGCCACCGAGGCCCTGGCCGCGCTGCTGCGCGAGCTGCCCCGGCCGGTGCACGCCCGGGCCGCGAAGGACAACGCCGCCTCTCTCGCGGTGCTGTGCAAGTGCGGGTTCGTCGTGGTCGGCGAGGACTCGGGGTACGCCAACGGGCGCGGCACCGAGGTCGAGGAGTGGCTGCTGGAGCTGCCCGCCGACGCCCCTGACCTGGGCTAGCACTAGTCTCGCGGGGTGAATTGGTTGGATCTGGTCGGCTGGGCCGGCTCCGCGGTGCTGGTCTGGTCGCTGCTGCAGTCGCGCATCCTGCGCCTGCGCGCTTTGAACCTCGTCGGTTGCGCCGTGCTGATCGGCTACAACGCCGCCATCGAGGTGTGGCCCATGGTCGGGCTCAACATCGTCCTCGCGGTGATCAACATCTGGTACCTGCGGGGAATGCTCGCCACCCGCCACGACGAGCAGACCTACCAGGTGGTCCAGGTCGGGGTCGACGACCAGTTCCTCGCCCACACGCTGCGGGTGCACGGGTCGGACATCGCCCGCTTCAACCCCGACTTCCACTGGGATCCGGCCGCCGCCGACCGCTCGGCCTTCCTCGTGGTCACCGCCGACGAGGTGGTGGGGGTGGTGCTGTCGCACGCCGAGGCACGCGGGGTCGCCCAGATCGACCTGGACTACGTGACCCCGAAGTTCCGGGACTTCACGCCCGGCGAGTTCGTCTACCGGCGCAGCCGCCTCTTCACCGAACGCGGCTTCCACCGGGTCGTCAGCCCGCCCGGCATGGTCGCCCCCTACTACCACCGGCTCGGTTTCCGGCCCGAGGGCGACTCGTACGTCCTCGACCTGCCCGCGTCACCCGCAGCCGAATCGGCGTAGCGTCACCCCGGCAGGGTTCGGCCGACCCCGCACGGGGCACAGAAGCGCGTACGCCGGGCGGCCTCGTCGACCGGCGGGCGCCGTGCGTACGGCCGGCGTCACCATCGCAGAGGGAGCGAACCGGGCGTGCAGAGCTACGGGAGCCAACTGGCCCTGGTCGGGATCCTGATCGTGATCAACGCGCTCTTCGCCGGCAGCGAGATGGCGTTGGTGTCACTGCGGGACAGCCAGATCCAGCGCCTCGAACGCACCAGCCGGGCCGGAGGGGTGCTCGCCCGGCTCGCCAAGGACCCGAACCGCTTCCTCGCCACCATCCAGATCGGCATCACCCTCGCCGGCTTCCTGGCCTCCGCCGCGGCGGCGGTCTCCCTCGCCAAGCCCCTCGTGCCGCTGCTCGGGATGTTCGGCAACGCCGCCGAGACGGTGGCGATCGTGGTGGTCACCCTCGCGCTGACCTTCGTCACCCTGGTCTTCGGCGAGCTGGCGCCCAAGCGGATCGCCATGCAGTCCGCCGAGCGGTGGGCCCTGCTGGTGGCCCGCCCGCTCGACGTGCTCGCCAGCCTCACCCGCCCGGCCGTCTGGGCCCTCGGCGCGACCAGCGACCTGGTCGTCCGCCTGTTCGGGCTCAACCCGAAGCACGAGCCCGAGGAGATCGGCCCGGACGAGCTGCGCGACATCGTCGCCGGCAACCACGGCTTCACCAAGGAACAGCGCACCATCATCGCCGGCGCGGTGGAGATCGCCGACCGGCGGTTGCGGGCGGTGCTCGTACCCCGGTTGCAGGTCTTCACGCTCGACAGCGGGACCACGGCGGAGGCCGCGCGGCTCGTGCTGGCCGCCACCGGGCACTCCCGCGCGCCGGTGGTGCGCCACGGCGGCCTGGACGACACGGCCGGCGTGATCCACCTGCGCGACCTGGTCGGCGTGCCCGACGACCGGCCGATCGACGAGATCGCCCGCCCGCCGATGCTGCTGCCCGACTCGCTGCCGGTGGTGGACGCGCTGCGCCAGTTCAAGGCCGAGCGCCAGCACATCGCGCTCGTCGTGGACGAGCGTGGCGCCGTCGACGGCATCGTGACCCTGGAGGACATCCTGGAGGAGATCGTCGGGGAGATCTACGACGAGACCGACCGGGACGGCTACTCGGTGCGCCGCGAACCGGACGGCGCGATGGTGCTGCCCGGCACCTTCCCGGTGCACGACCTGCCGGACATCGGCGTCGAGCTGCCCTCGCGCCCGGCCGGCGACTACACCACCGTCGCCGGGCTGGTGCTGGCCCGACTCGGGCACATCCCGACCGTCGCGGGGGAGGACGTCACCCTGGACGGCTGGGTACTGACGGTGGCCGACATCGACCACCGGGCCATCACCGGGGTACGCCTGCGGCAGGTCCCCGCCGCCGACGACGCCGCCGCCGCCGACGCCGACGAGGCCGTCGAGCCGGTGCTGGACGAGGCCCGGAGCTGACCGGGCCCGCCGGTCAGTCGCGCGAGAGGTTCTGCAACCGGACCTGACCGCGGGCGACCAGGCGCTCCTTGGCGTCGCTGATCTCCACCTGCCAGAGCTGCTGGCTGCGCCCCCGGTGCACGGGGGTGCCGACCGCCCGCAGCTCGCCCTCGGGCACGGCCCGCAGGAAGTCGGTCTGGTTCGACACCCCGACCACCGTGCCCCGGTCGCCCAGCCAGAGCGAACCGCCGACGCTGCCCGCCGTCTCCACGACCGAGCAGTACACCCCGCCGTGCTGGATGCCGAACGGCTGGTGCAGCTCCGGACGGACCTGCCAGCTGATGACGACGCGGTCGCCGGTCGCCTCCTCAAAATTCAGGCCGAGCAGGTTGACGAAACCACCCGTCAGATCCGGCATCTCCACGGCAGAACCCTCCTCCAAGAGCGGGGCGCAAGCGTAACCGGGCGCGTCGCTCCAAACCCGGTACGGGTCGATGCCGCCGATGGGGGAGAATCGGTGACCGTGACCGACAGCAACCTCCCGCCGTCCGGGCGGGACTCCCTGACCGACGACCTGCTCTGGCGTGGCCTCATCCAGGACTCGACCGGCCTCGACGAGCTGCGTGAGCTGCTCGACGGCGCGACGGCCACCACCTATTACGTGGGCTTCGACCCCACCGCGCAGAGCCTGCACGTCGGCTCGCTCATGCAGGTCACCACGGCCCGGCGGCTGCAACTCGCGGGTCACCGCCCCCTGCTGCTGGTGGGCGGGGCGACCGGGCAGATCGGTGACCCGAAGGAGAGCGCCGAGCGGACGCTCAACCCGCCCGAGGTGATCGCCGGCTGGGTCGAGCGGATCCGCGAGCAGCTCGCGCCCTTTGTGTCGTACACCGGGGACAACGCGGCGCAGCTGGTCAACAACCTGGACTGGACCGGTGAGATGTCGGTGGTCGACTTCCTCCGGGACGTCGGCAAGCACTTCCCCGTGAACAAGATGCTGGCGCGGGAGGTGGTGCGGGCGCGGCTGGAAACCGGTATCAGCTTCACCGAGTTCAGCTACCAGCTGCTGCAGGCGAACGACTTCTTCGAACTGCACCGCCGGCACGGTTGCCAGCTCCAGTTCGGCGGCTCCGACCAGTGGGGCAACATCACGGCGGGCGTCGACTACGTGCGGAGGCGCGGCGCGGGGCCGGTGCAGGCCTTCACCACGCCGTTGGTCACCAAGGCCGACGGTACGAAGTTCGGCAAGACCGAGGGCGGGGCGGTCTGGCTCGACCCCACGCTGACGAGTCCGTACGCGTTCTACCAGTTCTGGCTCAACGTCGACGACCGCGAGGTCGACCGCTACCTGCGGTACTTCAGCTTCCGTACGCGCGACGAGCTGGAGGAGCTGGCGAAGGCGACGGCCGAACGGCCGGCGGCCCGGCTCGCCCAGCGGGCGTTGGCCGAGGAGCTGACCACGCTGGTGCACGGCCCCGAGGAGACCCGGCAGGCGGTCGCCGCCAGCCAGGCGCTGTTCGGGCGGGGCTCGCTCGACGACCTGGCAGCGGAGACGCTGCGCGCGGCGCTCACCGAGGCCGGGCTCGTGCGGCTCACCGGCGAACTGCCGGACGTGGCGGGTCTGCTGCGGGACTCCGGGCTCGTGAGCGGCCTCAAGGAGGCCCGTCGGGTCATCGCCGAGGGCGGCGCCTACGTGAACAACACGAGGGTGACCGAGGTGGACGCCACGGTGTCGACCGGCGACCTCCTGCACGGCCGATACCTGGTGCTGCGCCGGGGAAAGCGGTCGTTCGCGGGCGTTGAGCTGGGGGAATAGTCGATCGTCGACGATGTGACGGGGGACGCGTCCGACGGATTTGACGATCATCGGGCCGGACGCGTAACTTTCTCTCTGCCAGCGCGGAACGGACGAAACAGGCGAAAGCCTGAAGCGGCCGGAGCGTGGTGACGGCCTCGGGGTCGGACGGCTTTACCGTCAGATCGCCGACCGGGTGGTGCTCACGGAAACGCCGCGAGGCGGATTTGGTGCGGCGGAACCGACCGGGTAAGGTAGTCAGTCGGCAGGGAAACGGGCGAGCAAGCGGGTAACCGCTGCGGCCGGCCTGCCAACCCATGACGAGAACGGCGCGAGCCGGTCGAACCATGGTGCCCGCAACACGGCAGTAAGCACGACGAACCGGGAAACACCGGTTTGACACGGCAGAAACCAGCGGGTAACGTAGTAAAAGTGCCTGGCGCTGAAAGCGCCGGGGACGCGGAGCGAAAAGCCCCAGGTTGGGGCCTCAGCGATGGGGCTTCGAGTTGGTGTGTGGTTGTTCTTTGAGAACTCAACAGGGTGCTTGTAAAGCCAGTGCCAATTATGATTTATACCCCGGACTGGCAGCCTGCTTTTGGTGGG
>NZ_JBFAOC010000100.1:0-9953 GCF_040675055.1 Micromonospora sp. NPDC049662 | reverse complement strand
TGGCGGGTTTGTCATATTGTTCCCACCCCGCAAACACGCTCACCGGGGTGTTGTCACCGTCGGTCGCATGGCGTGGCGGTCGGAACGCCAGAGTTCGTCCCAGGCCGTCGAAGGCCGCGCTACATCATTCTCCACCAAGATCCTTCAAAGACACGGCCTAACGGGCCAGGCGGTCCAGGAGCTCGCCGAGCAGCGCGTGTTCGCCGGGGGTGAGGTCGCCCGGGTCGTCGCCGACCAGCGCACGTAGCGTCAGCGCGGCGCTCGCACGAGTCGCGGGGGCGTCGGTGGGGGCCATGCGCAGGACTCCGGCCAGCGCGGCCTCGCGGACACGTCCGGACAGCTCGAGATCCGGCTCTGGCTGGCTGATCAAGGTGAGCGTGATGCCGACGTTGGCGGCCAACACCTGTTCGGCGGCATCGGCCGCCGGCACCTTGAGTCGGCCCCGGGCGGCGGTCAACCGGTCGCGCAACGCGGCGTGCGCGGGAGCGGTGACGGCGCAGGGCCTTCCCGGCTCTGCGCGGCCGTAGAGCAGCCCGTAGAACGACGGGTGCTCCAGCCCGAACTGTACGTGTCTGTCCCAGCCCTCGCGCAGGTCGTTCAGCGGGTCGCCAGAGTTCTCGATCGCCGTGTACTGGGTGAAGCCGTGGCTCGCCACGGCGTCGATCAGGCCCTGCTTGCTGCCGAAGTGGTGGTACAGCGTCGGGGCCTGCACGCCGGCGCGGTCGCACACCGCCCTGGTGGACACCGTGCCGCCGCTCTCCAGCAGTTCCGCCGCGGCGAGCAGGAGTCGATCTCGTGCGTTCTGCATAGTTGCTACATTAGCTCATGTAGCGCTACATTGCTCGCTATAGCGAAAGGAGAAGTCCATGAGGACTTGGTTCATCACGGGTGGGACGCCCGGCGGGTTCGGCCTCGTCTATGCCGAGGCTGCCCTGGAGCAGGGCGATCAGGTGGTGGTGACCGCGCGTCGGCCTGCTGAGCTGCGGGAGTGGGCTGAGTCCTACGGCGACCGGGTGCTGGTCCTGCAGCTCGACGTCACCGATGCCGACCAGGTGCGTGCGGCGGTCAGGGCGGCCGAGGAGCGGTTCGGCGGGATCGACGTGCTCGTCAACAGCGCGGGCCGTGGCTGGTACGGCTCGATCGAGGGTGCCCCCGACGAGACGATCCGCCGCACGTTCGACCTCAACCTGTTCGCCGTGGTCGAGGTGGTACGCGCCGTCCTGCCCGGTATGCGGGCACGCGGCGACGGTTGGATCGTGAACATGTCGTCGGTGGCAGGCCTCGTCGGCGCGCTGGGGTTCGGCTACTACGCGGCGGCGAAGTTCGCGATCGAAGGACTGTCGGAGACACTGCGCCAGGAAGTCGAGCCGTTCGGCGTGCGCGTGCTCGTCGTGGAGCCGGGAGCGTTCCGCACCAAGGCCTTCGCCTACTTCCAGAACGAGGACGTCAACGAGACCGTCGACGCCTACCTGCCGATGGTCGAGGGCGTCCGGGCGGCGTTCGTGGACCACAACGGAAAGCAGGCGGGAGACCCCGTTCGTGGGGTGCAGGCCGTGATCAGCGCCTTGAACGCACCCGTCCCGCCGAAGCGGATCGTGCTCGGCAACTCCGGCTACGACGCCGTTGTCGCGATGCACGAGAACGCGCTCGCGGAGCTGCGCGCGAACGAGAAGCTCTCCCGTGGAGCGGACTTCTGAGCCTGTCACACACCAGGACGCGCCCGCGTCCTGGCACCCGAGAAGACTGGAGAGAAGAAATGAACGACATCACTCTGCCCAAGGCCGTCGATCACTTCATCACGGCGACCAACGCGCACGATGCGAACGAGATGGCCGCGGTCTTCGGCGACGGGGCCACCGTGCGCGATGACGGGCAGACCTGGACCGGCGAGGCCGAGATCCGCGAGTGGATCCAGGGGCACCTGATCGACCCCAGGGTCGTGCTCACGCCGACCTCGTTCGCCCACGACCGGCTGGTGGCCTCCGGGGACGGTGATTTCCCTGGCGGGCCCCTGTCCTTCGCCCTCGTGTTCGACATCAAGGACGACCAGATCAGCGGCCTTGCGATCGAGCCCGTCTGATTCGTCGCCGGCCGGAACTGCCACAGGGCGGCTCCGGCCGGTGACCAGGAACGGGCAGCCAGCGGCACCAGCAGAGCGCCCCTGGCCGGAAGTGCGGTTGGCCGCTCTACTCGCTGGGGGCGTTGGCGGGCCGACGACGGGCGGCGTCGTCGGCGATGATCACGGTGGCCACCATCAGCGCGACGCAGACGCTGAACAGCCACGAGTCGTCGGAGACGAGCCGGGCCGACACCGGCGCCTGGAGCGCGGCGAGCAGGAAGCCGAGCCAGGCGATGCGGCGCTGACGCGTGGAGAGGATTCCGGAGCCTTGATGCATCCCGAAATTCTTACGCGAACACGCGCGTTTGCCGTCCCCCGATCGGCCGATTCTGACTGAGCTGTCCGCTTTCTCGACCGTCCGGACACCACTTCTTGTCGCAGCGGGCGGGCGCCTTCCGACGACGGTACGGTGCGCTGCGGCAGGATGCTGTCCCATGTCCACCTCGCCCCCGCCACCCCGCGCCGCGCTGCTCCTGCTGGCCTACCTCGCGTTCGTCAGCCTCGGCCTGCCGGACGGCCTGCTCGGCGTCGGCTGGCCGTCGATCCGGGCGGACTTCGGCATCCCGACCGAGGCCGTCGGGTTGCTGCTCACCGCGGGCACCGTCGGCTACCTCACCTCCAGCGTGCTGGCCGGGTTCACGCTGGCCCGCATCGGCGTGGGCGCGCTGCTCGCCGGAAGCACCCTGCTCGCCAGCCTGGCGCTGACCGGATACGCCCTGAGCCCCGGGCTGGCGGTGATCGTGGGCTGCGCGCTGCTGCTCGGGCTGGGCTCCGGCGCTGTCGACTCCGGGCTCAACGCGTACGCCGCCGGCGCGTTCGGTCCGCGCCACATGAACTGGCTGCACGCCTTCTTCGGCCTGGGCGTGGCGATCGGTCCACTGATCATGACAGCGGCGCTGAGCGCCGGACTGGCCTGGCGGTGGGGGTACGGCATCGTGGCCGCCGCCCAGCTCGCCCTCGCCACGGCGTTCGCGCTGACCGTACGCGCGTGGCGACGCCGCGATCCCGCTCCCGGGGCGGACGCGGAAACGTCCGACACCGCCGCGCCGGTCCGGGTGCCGGTCCTGGCCACCCTGCGGCTGCCGGTCGTCTGGTCGGGGACACTGGCCTTCGCGCTGTACGTCGCCATCGAGGTGTCCGCCGGGCTGTGGGCGTTCCTGCTGCTCACCCAGGGGCGCGGCCTGACCGGCGCGGTGGCGGGCGGCTGCGTCTCCGCGTACTGGGGGAGTCTCTTCGTCGGCCGGGTGGTGCAGGGGGTGGTGGCCGAACGGCTCGGGCCCCGGCTGGTGTTGCGGGTGAGCCTGGCGGGCATGGCCGTCGGCGCGGCGCTGATCGCCGTCCCCGGCTCGGCCGTGTTGGCCGTGCTCGGCCTGGTCGTGCTCGGTTTCGCCGCCGCGCCGGTGTTCCCGCTGCTCACCCTCACCACCGCCGAGCGGGTCGGCGCGGCGCACGCGGACCGCGCCATCGGGTTGCAGATCGGTGCCGCCGGTCTGGGCGCGGCGCTCGTTCCGGCGGGCCTCGGCGTGCTGATCAGCAACGTGTCGGTACAGGCGCTCGGCCCGTCCCTGGTGGTGCTCGCGCTGGCGCTGATCGTGCTCTACGAGCTGGGCGCCCGCCGGTCGTCCGGGGACGCCGGGCGGACCGGGCCGCCCGGCGTGGACTATCCGTTGTCCGGTCCGGTACGGCCGGTCGTGGAGGGACGGTAGGCGCGCTCCGGGTCGGTCGGCTCCCGCCCCGGCGCCTCGCCGCCCCGGTCGGCCGCAGCCGGCCCGTGCCCGAAGGCGGCCTCCTCGCCGGCGTCGTTGCCGGTCACGTCGTCAGCCTGCCCGTCGATGCTGGAACCCGCCACGGCGCGCTCCAACTCCTCCAGCGGCAGCCGCTCCTCGTCCCGCCACACCCTGTCGTCCGTCATGCCATCAGCGGTACCCGGGCGCGATGATCGCAAACAGGTGCGCCGCGGCCCGGAACACGACGATGGCCGCCGGGAAACCGGCGGCCATCGTTGATCGCGTACGCCCGATCACGGCTGCGGGCGGTCCACCGAGCCACGCCAGGCGCCGGTCTCCTGACCGCGCCGCTCGATGAACGTCTTGAACCGCTCCAGGTCGCCCTTGGCGCGCCGGTCGACGATGCCGAGCTTGTCGCCAGCCTGCTCGACCACACCGTGCGGCTCGAACTCGAGCTGGAGGGTGACCCGGGTCTTGCTCTCGTCCAGGCGGTGGAAGGTCACCACACCCGCCTGCTGGGTGCCGCCGGTCGAACGCCACGCGACCCGCTCGTCGGGAAGCTGCTCGGTGATCTCGGCGTCGAACTCGCGCTTGACACCGGCGATGTCCACCGTCCAGTGGGTCATCGTCTCGGAGAGCTGCCGGACCTCCTGCACGCCCTCCATGAACTGGGGGAACTCCTCGAACTGCGTCCACTGGTCGTACGCGGTCCGCACGGGTACGGAAACCTCGACGTGTTCGGTAACGCCACTCATCGGTCAATCCTCCTTCGGCCGCTGTCTGTCGGATCGGGGGGCGATCACTACCAGCGGGTTGTCTCGTTCTTGTGGCCGAGCGCGGCCCACACCTCGGAGACCGTCTGGTACTCGGTGCCCTCGGGCAGCCGTTCCAGCGCCGCCACGATGTCGTCGGGCGCCTCGTTCTCCCGCGCGCTGGCGATGAGCACCAACCGGTCGCCGGGCAGCGCGCTCATCGAGATGAACCGGCCGAGCCGGCTGCGCTGCTCCACGTCCGTGGAACTCATCCCCTGCGGGGTGCCGGTGCGCAGGTCGCCCGCCGGGGCCGTGGTGGTCTCCGGCTGGTCCTCACCGGCCGGCTCGGGCACCCGGGACTCGTCGACCCGTGAGCCGCCGGTGCCCGGCCCCTGCACGAGGCCGCTGACCTCCTGGCTCATCTGCTCGTCGATCCTCGGTCCGTGCTTGCTGTTGCCACGCTCCATGCCTTCTGCGCTACCCGGCACCCCGCCCGGTAAACCGGCACCCGGTCACGAACCGGCCCTCGGGCCGGACATCCGGTCCCTTTCAGTCCTCGGCCGGCCTGCGTGGCGGCAGCACCGGATCGTCCGCGTCCCGCTCGCCCGCCTGCAACTGCCGGCCGCGCTGCACCTCGGCGTTGATCTGCACGCCGAGCATCAGGGCGCAGTTGGACAGGTAGAGCCAGACCAGGAACGCGATGGCCGCGCCCAGGCTGCCGTAGGTCGTCTGATAGGTGGCGAAGTTCGCGACGTAGAAGCCGAAACCGAAGGACACCACCGCCCAGGAGAGCAGGGCCACCGCGCCGCCGGGGGTGAGCCAGCGGAAACGGGGTTGGCGCACGTTCGGGGCGATCCAGAACAGCAGGGACAGCAGCACCATCATCACCAGGGCGAGCACCGGCCACTTCGCGACGCTCCACACCGTTCGCGCCAGACCACCGGCGTTGATCAGGTCGCCGACCGCGTCGGTGACCGGGCCGCTGACGATCAGAGCGAGGGCGACCACCGCGAGCAGCACCAGCGTCACGGCGGCCAGGCCGATCTGCAACGGCCGCAGCCGCCAGACCGGCCTGCCCTCGGTCACCCCGTAGATGGCGTTGGAGGCGCGGGTGAACGCACCGATGAAGCCCGACGCGGACCACAGCGCGCCGAGCAGACCGAAGCTCAGCAGCACCTTGGCGTTGCTCTGCTGGACGACCACCGAGCGGATCACCCCGACCACGCCGCCGTCGTCGTCGGCCACCACCGAACCGGCACCCACCTGCTTGGCCAGGTCGACAACCGTGTCGAGGGTCCGCTCGCCCGAGGAGACCAGGCCGACCAGGGCCACCACCACGATGGCGGACGGAAAGAGCGCCAGCACCCCGTAGTAGGTGAGCGCGGCGGCCCAGTCCGAGCAGTTGTCGTTCACGAAGTTCTGCACGCTGCGGACCAGCACCCCGCGCCACGTCCGCCAGCTCAGTTGCCGGATCCGCCGGGGAATCCCCGAACCGGTGAGTGTCGTGCCGGGATCCGTGGTCGTCATGCCCGCTCCCTGTGCCCCGGCCACCGGATGACCGGTCGTCCGGTCTGGCCTGGACCGGCCGGTACCCAGGGCGGGAAATCGACAAACCCGCTCGGCGGCCCGCCGACGCCGCTAGGGTTTGCCGCCGCGCTCGCGGGGAACGGACACAGTGACTCTGTCGATGCATCAGGAGGACGAGATGCCCGCGCGCGAGGACATGCCCAGCACGCTGCGACGCTCCTCGGACAAGGCGCAGCGCACCTGGGAGAAGACCCACGACTCGGCGGTGGAGACCTACGGCGAGGGCGAGCGGTCGCACCGTACCGCCTTCGCGGCGGTGAAGCACCAGTTCGAGAAGGTGGGCGACCACTGGGAGCCCAAGGGTCGTAAGGGCCCGAGCGACCGCCAGGCCGCCGGTGGAGGCCCCGAGCGGCGTGCCCCCACCGCCGGTGGGGTGGACGCCAACGCCAGCAAGGACCACCTGATGTCGGTGGCCCGCAAGCTGGACGTGCCGGGCCGGTCCAGCATGACCAAGTCGGAGCTGGTCACGGCCATCGAGAAGGCCAACGACCGGGCGACCCGCAAGGCTCGCGGCGACTGACCCACGCGCAGCGTGGCACGGGGCGGACGCGCCACCCCTGCGTCCGCCCCGTGCCGCTTTGACCGCTCACCACCGCCCGCCGCCGGGCGCCTCGATGTGCACCGCCTTCGTGGCCGTGAACTCGTCCAGCAGCTCCGGGCCGTAGCCGAAGCCCTGCCCGCTGGACCGGCGCGGATGCGCGGCTCCGCCCGGCGCCCCACCGAACACCGCGTTGACCTTCACGGTGCCCACCGGCAGCTCCCGCCAGGCCCGCTGCGCGTGGCTCATCGACGCGGTCAGCACCGTGGCCGCCAGCCCGTACGGGGAGTCCGCCGCACAGGTCAGCGCCTCGTCGAACGAATCGACCACCACCACCGGGGCGACCGGCCCGAACGTCTCCTCGCGTACCAACGCCATGTCGTGCCGGCAGTCGGCGACCACGGTGGCCGGGTAGTACGCGCCCGGTCCGTCCGGCAGCTCCCCGCCGGTGCGTACCCGCGCGCCGGCCGCCACCGCCGCCGTCACCTGTCCGTGCACGTGGTCGCGGTGCCGCCGGTCGACGAGCGGGCCCAACTCGGTGCCCGGGTCGCGCCCCGGCCCGACCCGCAACGCGTCGGCCCGACGCACCAGCGCCGCCACGAAGTCGTCGGCCAGGTCGCGATGTACGTAGATCCGCTCCACCGCGACGCAGATCTGCCCGGCGTTGGCGAACGCGCCGAGCGCGGCCTGTTCCGCCGCCCACTCGGGGTCGACACCCGCGTCGACGATGAGCGGGTCGCTGCCGCCGTTCTCCAGCAGCACCTTCGCGCCGGTGCCGGCAGCGGCGGCGGCGATCTTGCGCCCGGTGGCGGTGGACCCGACGTGCGCGATCACGTCCACGTCCTGCGCGGCCAGCGCCGCGCCGACCTCCGGGCCGCCGGTGAGCAGGGACAGCACGCCCGCCGGCAACGCCCCGTCCAGGGCCCGGGCCAGCAGCCAACCCGTCGCGGGCGTCCGCTCGCTCGGCTTGTAGAGCACCACGTTGCCGGTGACCAGGGCCGCGCCGAGCAGCCCGCACGAGACCGCCACCGGGTCGTTCCAGGGGGTGATCGCGGCGACCACGCCGCGCGGCTGTGGAGTCATGAAGTCCACCGCGTCGGTCGCGCCGTGCAACGTCCGTCCGCCGCGCAGCGGCGCGAGTTCCGCGTACTGTCGCAGGGTGCCGATGCCCGCCTCGACGCCGCCGCGGGCGTCCGCGAGTGGCTTGCCCATCTCCGCGGTGACCGCCGCCGCCAGCTCGTCGGTGAGCGCCGCGACCGCGTCCGCGGCCCGGTGCAGGGTCGCCGCCCGCTCGGCCGGCGCGGTCGCCGCCCACTCGTCGGCCGCCTCGCGTGCCGCCTGGGCCGCCTTGCCGACCTCGTCGGCCGTGGCGACCGGCGCCGAGGTGACCGGTTCGCCGTCCGCCGGATCACACACGACCAGCTCGCCGCCGGACCCGCCCGCGCCCCACACCCCGCCCACCAGCTGCGCAACCGTGTACATGCGGCGCTGGATGCCCGGGTCCCGGCGAGACAAACGCGTTTCGCCCGGTTGCGCCCCGGGTAGGCGGGTCGGATGACTACCACCGGCGCGCAGGGCGCGGACGCCGTCGTCATCGGCGCCGGGCACAACGGCCTGGTCGCGGCGAACCTGCTGGCCGACGCCGGGTGGGACGTGGTCGTGCTGGAAGCGACCGCCGTACCCGGCGGCGCCGTCCAGTCGGCCGAGGTGACCGCGCCGGGCTATCTGAGCGACCTCTACAGCTCGTTCTACCCCCTCGGGTACGCCTCGCCCGTGCTCAACGGCCTCGACCTGGGCCGCCACGGGTTGTCCTGGCGGCACGCCCCGGACGTGCTGGCGCACCTGCTGCCCGACGGGCGGGCCGCGGTGATCAACCGGGACCCGGACGCCACGGCCGCCTCGTTGGAACAGTTCGCCCCCGGGGACGGGAAGCGCTGGCTGAACGCGTACACGGACTGGCTCGAGGTGGCCGAGCCGATGTTGACCGCGATCACCACGCCGTTCCCGCCGGTACGCGGCGGACTGGGTCTGCTGCGCCGGCTGCGGGTCGCGGGAGCGCTGCGGCTGGCCCGCCGACTCGTGGTGCCGGTGCGCAAACTCGGCGACGAGCTGTTCGACGGCGAGGGGGGCCCGGCGCTGCTCGCCGGATGCGCCCTGCACACCGACCTGTCCCCCGAGGAGGCCGGCTCCGGCGTGTACGGCTGGCTGCTGGCCATGCTCGGCCAGCAGGTCGGCTGGCCGGTGCCCGACGGCGGCGCGCGGCGGATCACCGACGCGTTGGTGGACCGCCTCGCCGAACGCGGCGGCCGCATCCTGTACGGCGCGCGCGTCGACCGGGTGCTCACCGCGCGCGGCCGGGCGATGGGCGTACGCACCGAGGGCGGCACGCTGTGGCGGGCCCGGCGGGCGGTCCTCGCCGACGTGCCGGCGCCCGCCCTCTACCTCGACCTCGTCGGTGCGGCGGTCCTGCCGTCGCGGCTCGTGGAGGACCTGGCGCACTTCCGGTGGGACGGCTCGACGCTGAAGGTGGACTGGGCGCTCTCCGCCCCCGTCCCGTGGACCAACCGGGCGATCGCCGGGGCCGGCACGGTGCACCTCGGCGCGGACCTCGACGGGCTGACCCGCTACGCCGGCGAGCTGGCCCGGGGTGAACTGCCCCGCGACCCGTTCCTGCTGGTCGGGCAGATGTCCGTGGCCGACCCCAGCCACTCGCCGCCGGGCACCGAGTCGCTCTGGTCGTACACCCACCTGCCGTTCCGGCGGAACTGGCGGGCCGAGGACATCGCCGAACACGTGCAGCGTATGGAGGACGTGCTCGAAGCGGCGGCCCCGGGTTTCCGGCAGCTCATCGTGGGCCGGCACGTGGCCGGACCGGCCGACCTGGAGAAGGGCGATCCGAGCCTGGTCGGTGGCGCGCTGGGCGGGGGCACCGCCGCCGCGTACCAACAGTTGTTCCTGCGCCCGATCCCCGGCCTGGGCCGCGCGGACACCCCGGTGGACCGGCTCTTCCTGGCCAGTTCGTCGGCGCACCCGGGCGGTGGGGTGCACGGCGCGCCGGGCGCGAACGCGGCCCGCGCGGCCCTGGCCCGCGACCGCGCCCTAACCGGCACCGCCTACAAGGCGGCCGTAACCACAGCCCACCGAGCGATCTACCCCCCCACCTGACGCGGTGATCAAGAGGTTTGCGTCACCGGCGGGCCGGATTCTGACGCAAACCTCGTGTACGACGC
>NZ_JBFAOC010000099.1:5087-9954 GCF_040675055.1 Micromonospora sp. NPDC049662 | reverse complement strand
CACGACGCAGGTGGTGGGCCCCGGCCGGGACGCCGACACGACCCAGGTGATCAGCGGCGGTGCGGTCCCCGGCTCAGCGCCGGTCGGGATCCACGGGCGGGATGACCGTCGTGGTCTCGCTGTCGTCGCCGGTGCGCTGCCCGGGGACCGCACCGCCGCTGATCACCTGGGTCGTGTCGGCGTCCCGGCCGGGGCCCACCACCTGCGTCGTGTCATCGGTCGACGGCCGCACCTGCGTGGCGTCCGCGTCCGACGGCCGGGTGACCACCTGCGTGACCTCGGGATCGGACTGACGAGGGGTCACCTGCGTGGCGTCCGCGTCCGACGGCCGGGTCACGATCTGCGTGGCGTCCGCGTCCGACGGGCGGGTCACGATCTGCGTGGCGTCCGCGTCGGACGGGCGGCTCACGATCTGCGTAGTGTCGGGGTCGGCGGATCGGGTCGTCACCTGCGTGACGTCGGCATCCGACGGGCGGGTGGTCCCCGACGTGCGGTCCGCCTCGAAGGGGCGGCCGACGGCCGACGTACGGTCCGCGTCGGCGCGGGCGGCGGTCGAGCGGTCCGCTTCGGCCTCGACACGAGCGGCCTCGGCACGGGCCTCTGCCGCGCGAGCCTCCTCGACACGAGCGGCTTCGGCGCGGGCGGCTTCGGCTTCGGCCTCGGCGCGGGAGGCACGGTAGGCGCGGGTGTGCGTGGCAATCAGCTGCGACTCCTGCTCGGCGCGGGTCAGCCACGACTCCCAGCGGCTCTGCATCGGACGGATGAGGCCACCACCGACTCCGACCACGAGGATGCCGCCGACGGTGGCCAGCACGGCGATCAGCACCGGGGTGGTGACCGCGGTGGCCACGCCGATCTGGTTCAACGCGGCGATGACGCCCAGGCCGAGGATGAACACCGAGGCGATGCCCGCCAGGGCCCGGCCGTACGACAGCCCGCCGAGCGCGCCGCCGATGATGTCCTTGACGGCGTTGGCGATGGCGGCGGCGACCACGACGATGACGATCGCGACGAAGGCGCGGGGCAACCACGCGACCACGGCGGTGATGAGGTCGGAGATCGGGTTGGGGCCCCAGATGCCGAAGGCCAGCTGGAGGGTGAGCAGCAGCACCGCGTAGTACACGAGCTTCGCGACGATGTCGCTGGCGTCGTACCGGGATCGGTTGAGCGCCCGACGGATGCCGCCGCGCTCGACGGCGCGGTCGAAGCCGACCCGCTCGAGGATCTTCTCCACGATCTTCAACACGGCCTTGGCGATCAGCCATCCGGCCACCAGGATCGCCACGAAGGCGACGGCCTTGGGCAGGAAGAGCATCACCGAGCGGAGGGCGTCGCCCACCGCGTCGCTGACGTTGTCACTCATCTGGTCATTCCTTAGGGGCAGCGGGGATAGTCCGCCCCACCTACCCCCACCAGCCCGCAGGGAAACGCCGCCGACCCCTGGCGCGCCGGCGGGTCTGGCAATATTCTCCGTGTTGCGTGCGGCCACTGGAGCTACTTTTCATCCCCCCGCCGTCGGCCGCAGGAGGAGCTGTCATGCACGTCGAGCATTCCGAAGTGGACCGCCGGACACTGCTGCGCGCCGGTCTCGGCGCGGCCGCGGTCGCCGTCGTCGGAAGTGAACTCGCCTTCTCGGGCGCGGCGCAGGCCGCCCCCGGCACGGACCTGGACTGGATCATCAGCTGCGACGAGTGGGGCGCCCGCCCACCGGCGGACCCGCTGTCGGTCAGCGCCATCGCCACCAACAAGATCATCGTGCATCACATGGCATTCCCGAACGTCACCGACTACTCCCGCGAGCAGGCGGTCAAGCTGGCCCACGACTGCCAGGACCTGCACATGGACGGCAACGGCTGGTCGGACACCGGTCAACACTTCACGGTGAGCCGGGGCGGCTACGTACTGGAGGGCCGCCGGGGCAGCCTGGAACGCCTCGAAGCCGGCGACCGCCAGATGATCGCGGCGCACTGCCCGGGTGAGAACGGCCGGGCCATCGGCATCGAGAACGAGGGCACCTACGTCACCGAGACGCCACCGGAGGCGCTCACCGACTCGCTGGTCAAGCTCTGCGTCGCGATCAGCCGGCAGTACGGGCTGCACGCGTACGACATCTTCGGCCACTGGGACTTCCGCACGACCGATTGCCCGGGCGCGGCCTTCTACCGGCAGTTCCCCGAGCTGCGGCGGCGCGTGCACGCCGCCCTCGGCACCTCGCTCGGTGACGTGCCGGCCCGTCGCTGGCCCGACCTGTGGCGGTTCGTCAACTCGCCGTCGGTCCGGGTGGTGCAGCACCTGCTGGCCTTCCGGGGCTACGCCGTGACGGTCAGCGGCACGTTCGACGCCGCGACCGTGGCCGCCGTGCAGGACTGGCAGGCCCGCAACGGCATCCCGGTGGACGTGGACGCCACGCTGACCACGGCGACCTGGGAGACGCTGGCGCCCGAGTTGGACCAGCACGCGAGCGGAGCGCCGGTCACCGCGGTGCAGGAGATCCTGGCCAAGAAGGGGTACGCGGTCACCGTCACCGGGGCCTACGACCATGCCACCCGCAAGGCGGTGCAGGACCTTCAGGCGCTGCACGGCCTGCCCCGCAACGGCAAGCTCAGCACCAGCACGTGGTGCACGATCGTCGGCGGGTCCGTCCGCGAGTCGTTCCGGCACCGCTGAGCCACCGGGTGCGCTGCGGGTCGAACCCGCACCGCACCGGGCCCGCCACCAGCGCGAAGCCGCGCGCCTCGTTGTCGGCCCTCCGTCGGCCTGCGACGATGCCGCATCGGCTGGCTGGCTGGCTGGCTGGCTGGCTGGTCAACATCTCCCAACCCGGGTCCTGACCAGCGCGTCGGCGCGACCGATCGGTTTGGCCGACGGTGCGGGCGGAAAGAGTGCTGGGCATGACTTGGGCCCGTCGAGCCGTACCCGCGGTCGCCGCCGCCGTCGCGGCGCTCGCCGCGAGGGACCTGATCCAGCGCGACCACGCGCTGCTGCGCAACTTCCCGGTGCTGGGCCGCGCCCGGTACCTGCTGGAGGCGATCGGGCCGGAGCTTCGGCAGTACATCGTGGCGGGCAACGACGAGGAACGGCCGTTCACCCGGGACCAGCGCCGGTGGGTGTACGCGTCCGCCAAGCAGGAGAACAACTACTTCGGCTTCGGTACGGACAACAACATCGAGTTCACGCCCGGGTACCCGATCATCAAGCACCGCACGTTCGGCCGGGCCGTGCCACCGTCGTCGCCGACGGCCGGGCACGACGTCCGACTGCCGTGCGCGAAGGTGCTCGGCGCGGCCCGGGGTCGAGCGCGCGCCTTCCGGCCAGGGTCGGTGGTCAACATCTCCGGAATGAGCTTCGGCTCGCTCTCCGGCAACGCCATCACCGCGTTGAACAAGGGCGCCGCCCTCGCCGGATGTCTGCAGAACACCGGCGAGGGTGGCCTGTCGCCGTACCACCGCAACGGCGGTGAGCTGGTCTTCCAGCTCGGTACGGCGTACTTCGGCTGCCGCGATGAACACGGCCGGTTCAGTCTGGACCGGCTCAAGGACCTCGTCGCCGGTGCTCCCGTGCGCGCCTTGGAGATCAAGCTGAGCCAGGGGGCGAAGCCGAGCCTCGGCGGCCTGCTCCCCGGAGCGAAGGTGTCCGCCGAGATCGCCGCGACCCGGGGCATCCCGGCCGGGCGGGACTGCGTGAGCCCGTCGCGGCACGCCGAGTTCTCCGACTGCGACAGCCTGCTGGACTGGGTGGAGCTGCTGGCCGCCGAGACGGGCCTGCCGGTGGGCATCAAGTCTGCGGTCGGCGACCTGAGCTTCTGGCAGGAGCTGGCCGGCCTGATGCGCGACACGGGCCGGGGCGTCGACTTCGTGACGGTCGACGGCGGCGAGGGCGGCACCGGCGCCGCGCCGCTGATCTTCACCGATTCGGTGTCGCTCCCGTTCCAACAGGGCTTCTCCCGGGTCTACAAGGTCTTCGCGGAACACGACCTACACGAGCGGGTGGTGTTCATCGGCAGCGGCAAGCTCGGCCTGCCGGACAACGCCGTGGTGGCGTTCGCACTCGGCTGCGACATGGTCAACGTGGGCCGCGAGGCGATGCTGTCGATCGGCTGCATCCAGGCGCAGAAGTGCCACACCGACACCTGCCCCACCGGGGTGGCGACACAGAACGCGTGGCTGGCCCGGGGCCTCGACCCGACGCTCAAATCCGTCCGGGCGGCCAACTACCTGGCGACGTTGCGCCGGGACCTGACCAAGGTCGCCGAGGCCTGCGGCGTGGAACACCCCGGCCTGATCGGCACGGACGCCGTGGAGATCCTGGACGGCCGCACCGGCTCCACCCCACTGCACGAGGTGTACGGGTACCGCCCGCACTGGGGCCTGCCCTCCGCTGCCGACCAGAAAGAGATCATCCGGCTGATGATCCCGGAGGCGCCCCAGGGCGGCAGCGCCCCGCCGTCACCCACCGCCGTCGGCTGATCCCGCCCACCGACCCACCGACCCGCCGCCCACGGGGCCCACCGCCCGCCGCCCGCCGCCCACGGGGCCCACCGCCAATCTGCCTACGGCCCACCGGCCCGCCGCTTACCGCGCCGCCGGCCCGCCGCCCACCGCGCCACCGCGCCGCCGCCCGCCGCCAACCACCAACCACCAACCACCAACCACCAACGGGCCTACCGCCCCACCGGCCCGCCGCATACCGGCCCGCCGGCCCGCCGCCAACCTGCCTACCGCCCCAACCGGCCCGCCGGGCCACCGGGCCGCCGCCCGCCGCCAACCGCCAACCGCCGCCGGGCCTACCGCCCCACCGGCCCGCGCCCCACCGGCCCGCCGCCCGAAGAGCGTGATGCCTGTGAGTCAACATGTTTAAGCACAGGCAG
>NZ_JBFAOC010000099.1:0-5077 GCF_040675055.1 Micromonospora sp. NPDC049662 | reverse complement strand
GGCCGCGCCCCCTTTTGTGGTTTTTGTTTTTTTTATTTTTTTTCTACAAACCCCCACCCCGCTTCTTGTGGTGCTTCCGCCCCGAGGCCTCTGCGGTGCCATCCGACACCACCCAAGAAGCGGGTCCGCCAGAGTCTCCTTCGGCGTCATCCGGCGCCCCGCGAATAACTCGTGGAGTCGTGTTCCCGGCCGACCTATGGTGGCGCGGTGCTGATCCGACGTGAGACCCCCGCCGATATCGACGCCATCCGGGCCGTGCACGCCGCGGCCTTCGCCGCCGCCGACCACGGCCCTGCCGACAATCCGGAGCACGGGCCGCAGCACGATCCGGGCCACCGGCCGGACCACGATCCGGGCCACCGGCCGGACCACGATCCGGGCCACGGGCCGGACCACGATCCGGACCACGATCCGGGCCACGGGCCGGACCACGATCCGGGCCACGATCCGGAGCACGGGCCGAGCACGGACACCGCCACCAGGAGCACCGACGGCGGTGGCGAGTGTCGCCTGCCGGTTGAGGCGACGCTCGTGGACGCGTTGCGCGTCGACGACGGGTGGCTGCCCGCGTACTCCCTGGTGGCGGTCGATACGGACGGCCTGGTGGTGGGTCACGTGGTGGCCACGCGGGCCCGCGTGGCCGGTGCGCCGGTGGCGTTGGGCCTCGGGCCGCTCGGCGTGCTGCCCGGCTGGCAGCGACGCGGGGTCGGCAGCGCCCTGATGCACGCGGTCCTGGGCGCGGCCGACGCCCGAGACGAGGCGCTCGTGGTGCTCCTCGGGCACCCCGAGTACTACCCGCGTTTCGGGTTCCGGCCGGCCGTCGAGCTGGGCGTCACCCCGCCGCAGCCGTGGGGCCCGCAGTACTTCATGGCCCGACCGCTGACCGCCTGGCACGGATCGATCCGGGGCGAATTCCGCTACGCCCGCCCCTTCGACGACCTGTGACCGGACCGCACCCGCTGTCGCACCGATCCTGTCGGTCCGTCGCGAGAGGATGGCGACATGACCGACCGGACCGGAAACGAGGATGCTGCCATGGCCCGTGAAGTGCAGATAACGTTCGACGCTGCCGATCCTGCCGCCCTGTCGGCGTTCTGGGCCGACACCCTCGGCTACGAGTTGCAGGGCCCGCCCGGGGGCTTCGACTCGTGGGAGGCCGCGTTGGACGCGATGGGCGTGCCGCCGGAGCGACGCAACGACGCGTCGGCGGTGGTCGACCCCACGGGGGCGGGGCCACGGCTGTTCTTCCAGCGGGTGCCGGAGGGCAAGCAGGCCAAGAATCGCGTCCACCTCGATGTGCGGGCCGCGCCGGGGCTGACGGGTGACGACCGGATGGCGGCCCTGGAGGCGGAGGCCGACCGGCTCACCGCTCGGGGTGCCAGACGGCTCGCCCGACACGAGCCCGCTCCCCCGCTCGGCGCCGGTCACATCGTCATGGCAGACCCGGAGGGCAACGAGTTCTGCCTCGACTGAGCGGGCGTTCTCCCAGCTCACTGCCGCGACGACCGGCCGTCATGCGAACATGTGTACGTGTCGCACGACGCCCACATCCTGCACGCCGACCTGGACGCCTTCTACGCGTCGGTCGAGCAGCGTGACGACCCGCGCCTGCGCGGACGGCCGGTGATCGTCGGCGGCGGCGTGGTGCTGGCCGCCAGCTACGAGGCGAAGGCGCGGGGTGTGCGCAGCGCGATGGGGGGTCAGCAGGCACGACGGCTCTGCCCGGACGCGATCGTGGTGCCGCCCCGGATGTCGGCGTACACGCAGGCCAGCCGGGCGGTGTTCGAGATCTTCCGCCAGACCACGCCGCTGGTCGAAGGGCTCTCCATCGACGAGGCGTTCCTCGACGTGGGCGGGCTGCGCCGGCTGGTCGGCACGCCGGCCGACATCGCCCAGCGGCTGCGCCGGGAGGTCCGCGACCGGGTCGGCCTGCCGATCACGGTGGGTGTGGCCCGGACGAAGTTCCTGGCGAAGGTGGCCAGCGCGGTGGCGAAGCCGGACGGGCTGCTGGTTGTCGCCCCCGACGCCGAGACGGCGTTCCTGCATCCACTGCCGGTGGAACGGCTCTGGGGCGTCGGTCCGGTCACCGCCGCGAAGCTGCGGGAACGCCGGATCCGTACCGTCGCGGACGTGGCCCGGCTCGGCGAGGCCGCGCTGGTGTCCCTGCTCGGGGCCGGCGCCGGCCGGCACCTGCACGCTCTCGCCCACAACCGCGACCCCCGGGCGGTGCAGGTGGGCCGCCGGCGGGGCTCGATGGGCGCGCAGCACGCGTTGGGGCGTACCCCACCTGCGCCGGAGGAACTGGACGCCATCCTCGCCGGTCTGGTCGACCGGGTCACCCGACGGATGCGGGCGGCCGGACGGTCCGGACGCACCATGGTGTTGCGACTCCGCTTCGGCGACTACACCCGCGCCACCCGCTCGCACACCGTGGCCAAGGCGACCGCCGACACCACCGCACTGCTCGCCGCCGCCCGGACACTGCTGCGGGCCGCCCTACCGGAGATCGACCGGCGCGGGGTCACCCTGCTCGGCGTCTCGGTCGGCAACCTGGACGACAACCCGGTGCAGCCGGAGCTGCCGTTCCAAGCCAACACCGGGGCCGACCTGGACGCCGCCGTGGACGCGGTCCGCGACCGCTTCGGCTCGACGGCGCTCACCCGGGCGGCGCTGCTCGGCCGCGCTCCCGGTGTCGAGATGCCGCTATTGCCGGACTAGAGCGCCCCGGTTGCTGCGACCGGAGACACATCACAGCAGGTCGGCGGTTTAGCCGGCCGCACACAGGTGAAGTCTTGAGGGGAAAGCCTGACGAGGGGGGCCCATGTCCGACGAGACCAGCAACCGACCGAGCCGTCGTGCCGAACGCCCGGGCGACGTGACCGACCCGCTGCTCTGGCAGCTCGCGGTCGACGTGCTCGAGGCCCACGAGGCCGACGACGAGGGTCGCTGCCGCAACCTCCAGTGCGCCGGCCAGTCCTGGCCGTGTGCGGCGCGTACGACCGCCGAGCAGTCGTTGCGACTGGCCCGCAGCACCCCCGACTCGGTCGAGACGGCCATCGACGGTGGCGGGGGCGGCACCGGCTGGACGGCCGAGGCCGCCGCGCCGGCGCAGCGCTGGGGCTGGAACGGCGACGTGATGGCCCGCCGCGAGGCGAGGTCGGCCGCCTCGGCGGCGTGACCCGTCCCGCGAGGACAGCGCCAGACGAACGAACGCTCGGCCGGTGACCCGGCCGAGCGTTCGTCGGTACGTACGTCAGAGAGCGAGCCGCTGCCCCGGGAAGATCAGGCCCGGGTCCGCGCCGATCAGCTGACGGTTGCGCTCGTACAGGGCCTGCCAGCCGCCGCTGCGGGGGTGCCGCTCGGCGATCTCCGACAGGGTGTCCCCCGGCGCGACCACGTACGTGTCGCCGCCGGCCGCCGGGGCGGTCCGCTCGTGACCACGGGTAGCCGGCTGGTCGCCGCGTGCCGGCCGCTCCTTGCCGGAGGTGGACGTCGACGACTTGGAGGTCGACTTCGTCGGGGACTTCGCGGTGGACTTCGTCGGGGACTTCGCGGTGGACTTCGTCGAGGTACCGCCCGACGAGCCGCCCTTGCGGCCGCAGGTCGGCCACGCGCCGATGCCCTGCCCGTCGAGCACCTTCTCGGCGATCGCGATCTGCTCGCCACGGCTGGCCAGATCGGCGCGGGCGGCGTACTTCGTGCCGCCGTAGCCGGCCCAGGTGCCCTGGGAGAACTGCAGCCCGCCGTAGTAGCCGTTCCCGGTATTGATCTTCCAGTTGCCGCCGGACTCGCACTGGGCGATCGCGTCCCAGTTGACACCGGCCTGGGCCGGGGCCGCCGGGCCGAAGAGGGCGACGGCGCCGGTGACCGCGCCGACCGCCAGGGTACCGACGGCGACGCGGCGGGTGGTGACCCGTCGATGACGGGGGGTGTACGCAGACGTCATGGATCATTCCTCCACGCCGGCGAGGTGAGCTGTCGGGTTCGGGCCGAGGAGCCCGGCCGCGCGCTGGCGGCTTCACCCCGAGGTGACATGCACCGAGGAACGTTGGGTCCCCCGCTCCTGCCCGGGTTCTGTTTCCGACGACCGGGGGCAGGATTTGGCGTTGCCGGTCGCGGCGTCCACGGTGGTGGACCCGACCGACGGTAGGCACGGTGGGTGACGGTCGCCCACCGCTTGTGAAGTTGTTCACCGGCTCACGCGGGGCGCTGCGGCCAGCGGTTGCGGACGACGTCCACCTGTGCAGCGGCCATCATGGACCGTTTCCCATCAGGGCCTGCCGTCCCGGTGAATTGACGTTCGGACAGGAAACCGTAGACGGGCGGTAGCGATGCTCTGGAGCACACCGGGTCCATCCCGGAAACGACACCCCAGGAGGAGATCATGCCGCTCCAGCAGAGTCGCAACGGCCGTCGCCGCGCCGCAGCCGTCCTCGTAGCCCTACTGGCCGGCGCTGGCCTGACGCTGTCCGCGCCGACCGCCGCACAGGCGTCCAGCCCGTGCACCAGCCTGACCTTCTACCGGGTCGGCGGCTACCCGGGCGGCGCGGACATGCACGTGCCCACCGTCGGCTGGCAGACCGGAAACAAAAGCTGCTACCTCACCTACGGCCACTCGGGCTCCGCGGTGCTGGTGCTCCAGGAGGCGCTGAACAACTGCTACGCGCGGTCGCTCAGCCTGGACGGGAACTACGGTCCGAAGACCCGGGACGCCGTCCGGTACGCCCAGCACAAGATCAATGAGGACATCGTGTACGCGAACATCGCCGAGGACGGCGAGTACGGCCCGCAGACACGTGCCTACATGGGCTTCGCGATCTTCGGGGTCAACGGCGGCCCGGTCATTCCCAACGTCTGCTACTACCCGGGCTGACCGCCGTACAGCGCCGGCGCGTGCCCCCGGGGGCGCCCGGCGGGGCCCGTGCGGGCCCCCCCCCCGGGCGGCGCGGGGGGGCCCCCGGGGCGGGGGCCGCTCCGGGGGTTCTGGGGCTCGTTCCGTTTTTTTTACCCCCCCCCAAACCCCCACGCCGCCGGCCGTGGTCTGGCCCCGCCGCAGGCCGGCCAGTTCTTATGAAAC
>NZ_JBFAOC010000098.1:0-10736 GCF_040675055.1 Micromonospora sp. NPDC049662 | reverse complement strand
GTTCGCGTCAGAATCTGCGCGATTTCTGACGCGAACCTCTTGATCAACACGACGTGGGGTGGAGGTTTGAGGGTTAGGCGGCTTCGACGATCATGGCGGCGCCTACCGTGCGGTTGGTGGTCTCGTCGATGATGACGAAGCCGCCCGTCGTACGGTTGCGGCGGTACTCGTCGGCCAGCAGCGGCACCGTCGTGCGCAGCCGGACCCGACCGATCTCGTTGAGCCGCAGCTCGTCCGCCGACTCGTCCCGGTGCAGCGAGTTGATGTCCAACCGGTAGTGCAGCCCGCGCACGATCGCCCGTGCCGAACGGGTGGTGTGCTTGATGGCGTACCGGCCACCGACCCGCAGCGGGGCCGTCTCGTCCATCCAGCAGACCATCGCCTCGATGTCCTGGGCGACGGCGGGCGCGTTGTTCGGCCGGCAGATCATGTCGCCCCGGGAGATGTCGATCTCGTCGGCCAGCCGTACCGTCACCGACATGGGCGGGAACGCCTCCGCGACCGGCCCGTCGGCGGTCTCGACGGCGGCGATCCGGCTGGTGAAGCCGGACGGCAGCACCATCACCTCGTCGCCCGGTTTGAGCACACCCGACGCGACCTGACCGGCGTAGCCGCGGTAGTCGGTGACCGTGGTCGACTGCGGGCGGATCACGTACTGCACCGGGAACCGGACGTCGACCAGGTTACGGTCACTGGCGATGTGCACCCGCTCCAGGTGGTGCAGCAGCGACGGGCCCTCGTACCACGGCATGTTCTCCGACCGGGCCACGATGTTGTCGCCCCGCAGCGCGGAGATCGGCACCACCGTCAGGTCCGGTACGTCGAGCTTCGCGGCGAACGCGGTGAACTCGTCGGCGATCCGCTCGTAGACCTCCTGCGACCAGTCGACCAGGTCCATCTTGTTGACGCACAACACCAGGTGCGGCACCCGCAGCAGCGAGCAGAGGAACGCGTGCCGGCGGGACTGCTCGACCAGGCCCTTGCGGGCGTCGACCAGGATCAACGCCAGGTCGGCCGTGGAGGCGCCGGTGACCATGTTCCGGGTGTACTGGATGTGCCCGGGAGTGTCCGCGATGATGAACTTGCGCCGGGGCGTGGCGAAGTAGCGGTACGCCACGTCGATGGTGATGCCCTGCTCCCGCTCGGCGCGCAGGCCGTCGGTGAGCAGCGCGAGGTTGGTGTACTCGTCGCCCCGGGCCGCGCTGACCGCCTCCACGGCCTCCAACTGGTCGGTGAAGAGCGACTTGGTGTCGTACAGCAGCCGGCCGATCAGGGTCGACTTGCCGTCGTCCACGCTGCCGGCGGTCGCGAACCGCAGCAGGTCCATCGCCCGTGCCTCGGGCGCGGTCTCGGTGCCGGCGGCCGGGGCCACGATCTCGGTGCTCATCAGAAGTAGCCCTCCCGCTTACGGTCCTCCATGGCGGCCTCGCTGACCCGGTCGTCACCACGGGTCGCGCCCCGCTCGGTGATCCGGGTGGCCGCCACCTCCTCGATGACCTTCTCCACGGTGTCCGCGTCCGAGCGGACCGCCGCGGTGCAGGAGGCGTCGCCGACGGTGCGGTACCGCACCTGGGCCTTGAACCGCTCCTCGCCGGCGCGCGGCCGGAAGAACTCGTTGACCGCGTAGAGCATGCCGTCGCGCTCGATCACCTCACGCTCGTGGGCGTAGTAGATCGACGGCAGCGGGATGCGCTCGCTGGCGATGTAGTGCCAGACGTCCAGCTCGGTCCAGTTGGACAGCGGAAAGACCCGGATCGACTCGCCCGGGTGGTGCCGGCCGTTGTAGAGCGACCACAGCTCCGGGCGCTGGTTCTTCGGGTCCCACTGGCCGAACTCGTCGCGGAAGCTGAACACCCGCTCCTTGGCCCGCGCCTTCTCCTCGTCCCGGCGGGCGCCGCCGAACAGCGCGTCGAAGCGGTGCTTCTCCACCGCGTCGAGCAGCACGGGCGTCTGGATCCGGTTGCGCATGCCGTCGCCGGACTCCCGGACCATGCCGCTGGCGAGGGCCTCCGGCACGCTCGCCACCACGAGCTGCAACCCCAGCTCGGTGACCCGCTGATCGCGGTACTCCAGCACCTCGGGGAAGTTGTGCCCGGTGTCGACGTGCATGACGGGGAAGGGGATGTTGGCCGGAGCGAACGCCTTCTGCGCCAACCGCAGCATGACGATCGAGTCCTTGCCGCCGGAGAAGAGCAGCACCGGACGTTCCATCTCGGCGACAACCTCACGCATCACGAAGATGCTCTCCGCCTCAAGAGCGTCCAGGTGGGAGACGCGGTAGGCCGCGGGGGAGGTCATGACACTCGCTCGCTCATCCGATTTCCAGACCTTTCCGGTCGGACATGTCAAGAAGTGCGCTCAGGCTACCCGGAATGCCTCTGCAGCGCTGCAAGCAACCGGCTGGCGAGATCCTTGCGACAGACCAGCAGGTCCGGCAGGCGCGGATCCGCCTCGTTGTATCGAAGCGCAGAACCGTCGATCCGGGAAGCGTGCAGTCCGGTGGCCGTCGCCACAGCGACCGGCGCCGCCGAGTCCCACTCGTACTGCCCGCCGGCATGGATGTACGCGTCCACCTCGCCGGTCACCACCGCGGCGATCTTCGCCCCGGCGGAACCCATCGGCACCAGGTGCGCGCCCACATCCTCGGCCAGGTCGGTGAGGAACACCGGCGGTCGACTCCGACTCGCCGCCAGCCGGATCTTGCGCTCGCCGGCGGTCGCCGCCTCGACCGTCATCGGCGGGTACGCCGGCGGATAGTCGGTGCCCAGCACCCGGTGCTGCGCCGGCAACCCCACCGCACCGGCGACCAGCCCGTGCGGGCTCGGCGCGCTCCGCGCCCAGAGCGCCACGTGCACCGCCCAGTCCGAGCGGCCCTCCTCGGCGAACTCCCGGGTGCCGTCCAGCGGATCGATGATCCAGACCCGGTCCGCGGTCAGCCGGGACACCGCTCCCGCGTTCACCTCTGCCGCCCAGGCCAACCGCGAGCCCTCGTCCTCCTCGGAGAGCACCGCGTCCCCCGGCCGCCACCGCGCCAACTCCGTGCGGATCAGGTCGTGCGACACCTTGTCCCCGGCCGACTTCAGCGCCCCGGTGTCCGAGAAGCCCAACTCCGTACGCAGGTCCAGCAGCGCCTGACCGGCCCGGGAGGCCAACCACCGGGCGAACGCCCCGTCGATCATCGGAGGACTGCCCATCTGCCCGCTCCCGTCGCCTCGCCGCGGCCGTGCCCGCACGCACCGATCGGCCGCGACCCGCGTCGCCGGTCACGGCACGCCGAAAGGCGCAGACTACCGGCCCGGCGTTTCCAATCCGGTACGCACCGCCCGACTCAACCCCCGTGATACAGGTTCTGGGTCGGCTCCACGCCCTTGACGATCACCGACTCCACCACGTCGGCAGCCCGGTCCACCAGGAAATCGAGCTCCTTGCGCTCCGCCGCGCCGAAATCCGACAGCACGTAGTCCGCCGGATCCTGCCGCCCCGGCGGGCGACCCACCCCGAACCGCACCCGGACGTAGTCCTTGGTGCCCAACGACTTGGACATCGACCGCAGGCCGTTGTGCCCGCCCTCGCCGCCACCGAACTTGATCCGCACCTGGCCGAACTCGATGTCCAGCTCGTCGTGCACCGCGACCACCTGCGCCGGGGGCACCTTGTAGAACTGCGACAGCGCCGCCACCGGCCCACCGGAGAGGTTCATGTACGTCAGTGGCTTCACCAGCACCAGCTTCGGACCACCGAACCCCAGCCGCCCCTCGGCGACCTCGGCCACCGCCCGCTTGTGCCGACCGAACCGCGCGCCGACACGCCCCGCCAGCAGCTCGGCCACCATGAACCCGACATTGTGCCGGTTCCCGGCGTACTCCCGCCCCGGGTTGCCCAGGCCGACCACCAGCCACGGTCCCGCCTCGTCCGTCACGATCCGCCCCTCAAAACGTCTGCGCCGACTCCCGATACACCGACAGGCGCCCCCGAAGCTCGGGGACGCCTGCCAGCAGAGTACGAACCGATCAGGCCTCGGTACGCGCCTCGGTGTTCTCGTCGCCCTCGGCGGCCGGGGCGGAGTCCGCGCCCTCGGAGCCCTCGGTGGTCTCGCCGACCTCGGCCTCGGCCTCGTCGGTGGCCGTCTCGACCTCGGGCAGCGTCGCCTCGAGCTGCTCCGCCGTCGGCGCGGCGGTCACCGAGGCGACCGGCAGCTCCGAGTCGGCGGCCAGCTCCACGCCGGAGGGCAGCTCGACGTCGGCGGCGGTGATCGTGGTGCCCGCCTCGGCGCCCTCGATCGACGCCTCCAGGTGGTCCGGCACCTTGGTGGCGTCGGCGGTCACCGAGAGGGTGTCGTGGTCGTGCACGATCAGGGTGTCCTTCGCGGCCTCACCGGTCAGCTGGACCGGGACCTCGACGGTGACCTTCTCGCCGCGGCGGACCAGCAGCAGGTCCACGTGCTCGAAGGTGTCCTTGATCGGGTCACGCTGGATCGCCTTCGGCAGCGCCAGCACCTGGGTGCCGTCGGTGATGTCGATCGCGAAGAGCTGGTTGGCACCACCCTTGCGGATCGCGGCGGCGAACTCCCGCGACGGCAGCGCGATGTGCTTGGGCTTCTCGCCGTGGCCGTACAGCACGGCGGGCACCTTGCCGGCCCGGCGGGTACGACGGGCACCACCCTTGCCGAACTCGGTGCGGGGCTCGGCGCTGATCTTTACCTCGGACACGGGGAAACTCCTGATGCTTCGCTGCGGCGGCTTGTCGTCTGGCGGTGCTGGGGCGAGGGGCTCGCTGGGGCTCATGCGTCATGAACGACTGCCCGGAGCACCGCGTCGATGACGGTGCCTCCGTGCGGCGCTCTTCAGCGGCCCGCCGGGCACCCTCGCCGTGGCAACCGCACCAGTCTACCCGAGCCAATTCCCAGGTTTCCGGCAGTCCCCGGTCACGGCGCCGGACTGATCCGCCGGCGGTGTTGCCCGCTGGCGGATCAGCCCGTTTCGACCAGTTTGTCAGCTTTGCCCGCCGGACCTGGCCCGGTTCAGCTCAGACCACCGAACAGGGTGGTCACCGAGCCGTCGTCGAACACCTCGCGGATCGCCCGCGCCAGCAGCGGCGCGATCGACAGGACGGTCAACTTGTCGAGCTGCTTCTCGGGCGGCAACGGCAGCGTGTTGGTCACCACGACCTCGCTGATCGGGCTGTTCTTCAACCGCTCCGTGGCGGGGTCGGACAGGAGCGCGTGGGTGGACGCCACCACGATCTCCGCCGCCCCCGACTCCTTGAGGATGTCCGCCGCCTTCGTGATCGTCCCACCCGTGTCGATCATGTCGTCGACGATCAGGCAGACCCGACCCTCCACCTCACCGACCACCCGGTTAGCCACCACCTGGTTCGGCTTCATCGGGTCACGGGTCTTGTGGATGAACGCCAACGGGCAGCCGCCCAGCCGGTCGGTCCACCGCTCGGCCACCCGCACCCGGCCCGAATCCGGCGCCACCACGGTCATCGGCCGACCCGCGTACCTGTGCTCCACGTACTCGGCGAGCACGTCCATCGCGAAGAGGTGATCCACCGGCCCGTCGAAGAAGCCCTGGATCTGCGCGGTGTGCAGGTCGACCGTGAGGATCCGGTTCGCACCGGCGGTCTTCAGCAGGTCCGCCACCAGGCGGGCCGAGATCGGCTCCCGACCACGGTGCTTCTTGTCCTGCCGCGCGTACGGGTAGAACGGCAGCACCACGGTGATCCGCTTCGCCGAACCGCGCTTCAACGCGTCGACCATAATCAGGGTCTCCATGACCCAGGTGTTCACTCCGTGCGTCACGGACTGCACCACGAAGGCGTCCGAACCACGCACCGAATCCTTGAACCGTACGAAGATCTCGCCGTTGGCGAACTCGTACGCGTCAGCCGGCGTCGGTGCCACGCCGAGCACCTCGCCGATCTCCTTGGCCAACTCCGGGAAACCCCGTCCGGAGAAGAGCATCAGGCTCTTGCGGTTTTCGGCGACGATGCTGCCCATGGGCCCGTCTGCTCCCGTTTGTCGGCGGTTCCCGGCCCGGTGGTGGTGGGTCGGGGACTATTCGGTTGCAGTATCTCCCGCGCCGGACGCACCGCCCACCGTCTCGGCCCGCCCGTGCATTGCCTCACTGTCACTTGCGGTCCCGGTCGCCTCCGACGCACCCTTCGCGTCGCCGGATCGCTGCGCACCCTTCGCGTCGCGGGCACGCTGCGCGGCCTCGGCCGCCGCCGTACCGGCCCGCCGCATCACCACCCAGCCCTCGATGTTGCGCTGCCGCGCTCGGGCGACACCCATCGCGCCCGGCGGCACGTCGTCCACGATCACCGAACCGGCCGCCGTGTACGCGCCGTCGCCCACCTCGACCGGCGCCACGAACATGTTGTCCGCGCCGGTCCGGGCGTGGCTGCCGATCACCGTACGGTGCTTGTTGACCCCGTCGTAGTTCACGAAGACCGACGCGGCGCCGATGTTGCTCTGCTCGCCGATCGTCGCGTCACCCACGTAGGTCAGGTGCGGCACCTTCGAGCCCGCCCCGATCTCGGAGTTCTTCACCTCGACGAACGTGCCGACCTTCGCCTTGTCGGCGAGGCGCGCGGCAGGCCGCAGGTACGCGTAGGGCCCGACGCTCGCGCCCGCGCCCACCTCGGCGCCGACCGCGTGGCTGCGCACCACCGACGCGCCCTCGCCGACGATGGTGTCGACCAGCGTGACGTCCGGCCCGACCAGCGCGCCCGCGCCGACCACCGTGGCACCGCGCAGCTGGGTGTTCTGGTCGACCACCGCGTCGCGGTCCAGAGCCACCGTCACGTCGATCCAGGTGGTCACCGGGTCGAGCAGACTCACTCCGGTACGCATCCACGCCTCGTTGACCCGATCGCGCAGCAGCCGGCGCAGCGACGCCAACTCCACCCGGTCGTTGCAGCCCAGCGTCTCGACATGGTCGACGGCCACGTGCACCGCGACCGGCTCGCCGGCCGAGCGGAGCAGGCCGAACACGTCGGTCAGGTACTCCTCGCCCTGGTCGTTGTCCGTGGAGAGCTTGCCCAGGGCGTCACGCAGCCGGACCGCGTCGAAGGCGTAGATGCCGGCGTTGATCTCGCGGATCGCACGCTGCGCCGCGTCGGCGTCGCGCTCCTCGACGATCTGCTCCAGCCGGCCGTCGGCGTCCCGGACGATCCGCCCCAGCCCGGTCGGGTCGGGCACCTCGGCGGCCAGCACGGTGGCCGCCGCGGCGGCCTCCTCGTGCGCGGTCACCAACGCGCCCACCGTCTCCGGGCGCAGCAACGGCACATCTCCGTTGATCACCACGACCGTGCCGGCGCCCTCCGGCACGGCGTCCAACGCGATCCGCACGGCGTGCCCGGTGCCGAGCTGCTCGGCCTGCAGCACGGGCGTGGCGTCGGGGGCGATCTCGGTGAGATGCGCACGAACCTGGTCGGCGCCGTGACCCACCACGACGACGGTCCGGTCGGCGGCCAGCGGCGCTGCCGCGCTCAACACGTGGCCCAGCAGGGTACGACCGAGCAGGGGGTGCAGCACCTTGGGCAGCGTCGACTTCATCCGCTTGCCCTCACCGGCGGCAAGTACGACGACGGTACGAAGGTGGGGCTGGGGCACGACGTGGCTCCCGTCGGGACGGCGGACACTCTCGCGGCCATGCTAACCACGAGGCCCGGCACGGTTCCCTCTTACCCCCAGGAGAACCCAAAGCGGACTTTCAGGGATAGCTCGGCCGCCAGGGTTCGAACCTGAAATACGGGTACCAAAGACCCGGGTGTTGCCAATTACACCACGGCCGATCGCATCGTCAAGAAGGACGACGCGGCAGGATGCGCATCCCGCCGCTACACCTTAACGCCCGACCTCGTCGACGCCAGCACTCATATCCCTCATGATCCCCTCGATCATCCACGACGTTCGGGCACCGCGCCCCCGTCCGCGGCGATGGCGGCCCCCGCTCAGAAGACGTTGGAGACGGTTGCGCCCGATGCCGCGGCGGTTGAAAATCCGCGCGACGGAAAGCTGTTCAACGGGGCGTACGCGAGGCACCTCGACGGCGAGCAGATCGGTCATGACCAGCAGTTTGGTACGGGCGTGCGACGGTTCTTCGAAAGTTCCTCGTGCGATCTACCGGGCCGTAAGTTACGGTGACGTAGGCGTAGGTTAGTGATCTTTTCCCCGTCCCCCCTGCGAGGTGTCATGTCCACCACCGTGCTCGAACCCAACACCACCGGCCCCGGCCCGAAACCGCTCACCGACGGCACCCAGTCCTCCGGGATCCTGGCTGCCCTGTGGGCGTTCGTCGTGATCCCCTTCGTCGCGCTGCTGGTCGCCGTGCCCGTCGCCTGGGGCGGCTGGCTGGGCTGGACGGACGTGATCATCGGCCTGGTCTGGTACGTGGTCTCCGGGCTCGGCATCACGGTGGGTTTCCACCGCTACTTCACGCACGGCTCGTTCAAGGCCAAGCGGTGGCTGCGGGTGACCCTGGCGGTCGCGGGTTCGCTGGCGGTGCAGGGCGAGATCATCCAGTGGGTGGCCGACCACCGGCGGCACCACGCGTTCTCCGATCTGGAGGGTGACCCGCACTCGCCGTGGCGTTTCGGCACGAGCGTCTGGGCGCTGACCCGGGGCCTGTTCCACGCCCACGTGGGCTGGCTGTTCCGCCGCGAGCTGTCCAACCGGGAGCGTTTCGCTCCGGACCTGATCGCCGACCGGGACATCAGCCGGGTGGACCGGCTCTTCCCCGCGCTGGTGGTCATCTCGCTGCTCGGCCCGGCGCTGATCGGGGGCCTGGTGACCTGGTCGTGGCAGGGCGCGCTCACCGCGTTCTTCTGGGCCGGGCTGGTCCGGGTAGGCCTTCTGCACCACGTCACCTGGGCGATCAACTCGGTCTGCCACGTGTACGGCGAGCGTCCGTTCGCGATGCGTCAGGGCGACCGCGCGTCGAACTTCTGGCCGCTGGCGATCCTGTCGTTCGGTGAGAGCTGGCACAACCTGCACCACGCCGACCCGACCAGCGCGCGGCACGGTGTGCTGCGGGGTCAGGTGGACATCTCGGCGCGGGTGATCTGGTTCTTCGAGAAGGTCGGCGCGGCGTCGCAGGTGCGCTGGCCGAAGCCCGAACGCCTCGCGGCCAAGCTCGTGAAGCCGGTCGCACCCCAGTAAACCGGGCGGTGCCACGGCGGGTCGCCTGGCAGGATGGCCGGATGACCGAGCGACGCGGGGGGACCGGACGGCTCGGCGGACGAGGGCCGCGCCCGATCCGGGTACGGTCGCACGGCACGGCAGGGCGGTCGGGGCCGCCCGCCAGTGAGGCGACGACGTGAACGGGCACAGCGGAGACACCATTCCACGGCAGGGCGTGACGGAGCGCCAGCGAGGCGGCGACATGCCCGAGGTGACTGACGAGCCGGCCGGCCGGCGGCCGGCGCCGGCCGCGGCGGCGAAACCCAAGTCCACCTCCCGGGTACGGATGTCGGCGGCGCAGCGTAGGGAGCAGTTGATCGCGATCGGCAGGCAGCTGTTCGCCGAGCGCGGTTTCGACGCCACCTCGATCGAGGAGGTGGCGGCCCGCGCCAAGGTCTCCAAGCCGGTGGTCTACGAGCACTTCGGCGGCAAGGAAGGGCTCTACGCGGTCGTGGTCGACCGGGAGGTCCGGGCCCTGCTGGACCGGATCACCACAGCGCTGACGGCGGGGCATCCGCGGGAGTTGTTGGAGCAGGCCGCGATGGCCCTGCTGGGCTACATCGAGGAGGAGACGAGCGGGTTCCGGGTGCTGGTCCGCGAGTCGCCGCTGATGTCCGGCACGGCCACCTTCAGCAGCGTGATGAACGACGTCGCCCACCAGGTCGAGCACATCCTCGGCGCCGAGTTCAAGAGCCGGGGGTACGACCCGAAGCTGGCCGAGCTCTACTCGCAGGCGCTGGTGGGCATGGTCGCGTTGACCGGCCGCTGGTGGCTGGAGGTGCGCAAGCCGCGCAAGGAGACGGTGGCGGCGCACCTGGTCAACATGGCGTGGAACGGGTTGTCGCACCTGGAGGCGAAACCCACGCTGATCACCGCCCGCCGGCACTGACCCCGGTCTCAGCTCCGGTGCGCGTCTGCCACCGGGTGTTTGCGGCGTTCCAACTCCGCCTCGGCGTGCTCCGACGGGCCGACCTTGTCGTAGAGGCCGGTGCCGAGCAGGATCAGACCGAACAGCATCGACACGATCACGGTCGACATCGAGAAGTTGAGGAAGTTCGCGTCGGTCTGCAGCACGGACATCATCAGGATGCTGGTCACCAGGAACACCACCCCGGCGGTGAGGTTCATGTAGTGGCCGAGGTTGGTGCGCCGGGACGCACCGATGATCAAGACGACTCCGAAGACCACCGAGGCGAGCGAGAAGGCCAGGTTGGTCCGTAGCCCGAGGGCCCAGGTGCTGCTGCGGGCGAAGAGCGGGTCACCGATCGTCTCGGCCACCCCCCAGACGCCGAAGACCAGGATGTACACGCCGATCAGCCCGGAGAGCACCCGGTAGAGCGGCCGTGCCGGATGGTTGACCGGAAAGTGCGGCATACCCGAGACCCCATCCACCTGAGTTCGACCGTTTCAGGAGGATTGTCACCCAGGGCAGACCCGGCTGTCCGAAGAACCAGGAAGCCGGAACGGTCCGCCGAATGGCTGGACCAGGTCAGGTTTTCGCCGGAGCCCGAGCTGCGCAGGGATCAAGCCTGACCGCCCGGAGCAGCTC
>NZ_JBFAOC010000097.1:0-12064 GCF_040675055.1 Micromonospora sp. NPDC049662 | reverse complement strand
GTAGGGGGCGACGGTGAAGTCCTTGAGTGACACCCAGCCCGACTTCGGCTGCGCCAACGCCCCGGTCGACGACCACCGGTACGACGACGGCAGGTTGCACGTGTTCGGCGGCGGCGTCGTCGGTGGCGGCGTGGTGGGTGGCGGCGTGGTGGGCGGCGGGGTCGTCGGCGGCGGAGTGGTCGGTGGCGGCGTGGTGGGCGGCGGCGTGGTGGGTGTGGTGCCGCCGTTGCAGGTCACGCCGTTGAGCGCGAAGCTCGTCGGTGCCGGGTTGCTGCCCGTCGTGGAGCCGTTGAACCCGAACGACGCCGTGCCGTTGGTCGCGATCGAACCGTTGTAGCTCACGTTCCGCGCGGTCACCGCCGCCCCGCTCTGCGTCAGGGTGGTGTTCCACGATTGCGTGATCGTCTGCCCGGCGCTGTACGACCACGTCAGCGTCCAACTGCTCACGGGATCGCCGAGGTTCGTGATCGTGACGTTGGCGCCGAAGCCACCCGGCCAGTCGGACGACACGGCGTAGTTCACCGAGCAGCCCGCCGCGGCCGCGCCGGCCGGCAGCGCCACGGCAACCGTCGCCGACGCCAGTAACGCGACACCGGCCGAGACGACCCCGAGATTGGTCGGTCTGAATATGGTCATCGAGCACCCTCCTGACGGGACGGCGGCCTCCACATTCGTGGGAGTGATTGTTAGGTGAGCGTTAACAGCCGCTTCGAGTATGTTACGGGAGCGCTCCCAAACCATCAACCTCGATGTCTCGCCGACACGTAAACGACCTCATCACCTCGCTGACCAGGGCTTCAGCAGGTGGCTACGGTTGCCGGCCGGGCAGGGTGCGGGCACCGTCCACTGCGGACCGGGTGGTCGGCAGAGCGGATGACGGGGTGCCGTCGCTGTTATCGATAACATCCGCTCGTCACGCCACCTCAACAACCGGTCGCAGCGAAAACAACCTGCCGCGGCGAGCACAGCGGGAGGTCAGAGCCAGACGACGATGCCGGTCAGGCCGTTGAGCACGGCGGCCACGCCGGCCCGGATGGCGGCCGCGCAGCGCTCGGCGGTGAACGAGCCCGCGTCGTACGTCGAGGACATGCCGAGCCCTTCACCGCGGAACGACGCGCCCTCCCAGTCGACGGCGGTGACGTTGTGGGTGGGCTCGGCCAGCTCGGCGCCCACGACCAGGAACCTCTCGTCCAGGTGGTTCGGTGTGACCAACGCCAGCGGGTCGATCAGGTCGTTGCCCGCGGTGACGATGAGGTCGGCGTTCATGCCGATCGCCTTGCTGATGCCCGCGACGGCCTCGTGCGGATCGCCGACGACGACCGTGCGCAGGTCGAGGTGCTCGTCGTCGGCCCAACTCCGTACCGCCGCCACGAGGGCCTTGGTGGGCGCGTCCGCACCGGCGGTCAGCAGCACCACCCGGTAGTCCTTCGACGGGTGCACGTCGGCCCACGAACCGGGCTTCGGCGTGATGGTCGCCTCCGGCGCGGGCGTCGCGGCGGTGTCGACGAATCCCGGGCCGAGCGTGCCGAGCGCGCTCGGCGTGGGACGGGGTTGGGACCAGTCGTCGCCGGAGCCGCAGCCGGCGAGGAGTACGGCGGTCGTGGCCAGCAGGGCGACGGCCCGAAACGGGGGGCGCAAGGTGATCGTCCTTCTCCGATGACTGAGGCAGGTGCGGGTACGACTCGTATTCCTATCCCAGATCCGGCGGCCCGCGATCCGCGAGCGGCCGCTGCGGATATTTGTTCGCCATCGGTTCGTCGGCGGGCGGGTTCTTGTTCACCCGCGACGTGCAGCGTGCACTGGCCAACCGAGGGGAACCGCATGCTGGGGCATATCCGTCGTACCGTCGTCGTCGCCGTTGTCGCATTCGCGGCGACGGTGCTTCCGTTCTTCAGCGGTGGAGCGGCGTTCGCGCACGGCTTTTCGTCGACCGTGTACGCGAAAATCTCCGCCGGAGACGAGGGTCACATCCGCGCCGAATTGGGCCTCGAATACGACCTCCTCGTGGTGTCGGCCGCCGACTCCGGCGACGATGACCCACTCTTTCGGGTCGGAACCGCCGCCTTCGAGGCGGGGGACCCGGACGCTCAGGCCGCCGCGCTGAAGGCCCACGCTCCGACGGTCCTGCGCTACGTCGCCGACCGGCTCTCGGTGACCGCCCGTGGCGCGGCCTGTCGGCCCACCCAGGTGGGCGACGCCACGGTGAGCGTTCGGGACGGCGTGCCGTACGCGAACCTGCTGCTCGACTGGACCTGTTCCGAGCGGGTCGCCGAGCACGAGGTGCGCAGTGGTCTCTTCCCGGACGACGAGGCGTACGTCAAGGGCACCAAGACGATCGTCACCTACCAGATCGACGGCCGGTCGGGCAGTGCCGCGCTCGACGCCGCCAACCCGTCCTTCTCGACAGCCCAGACCGCCTACCAGCGGTTCGGCGAGTTCTTCCTGTTGGGGGCCGAGCATCTGCTGTCCGGGATTGATCACATCCTGTTCCTACTGGCGCTGATCGCCGGATCGCGGCGTCTGCGGGAGATCGTGCTCGCGGCCACCAGCTTCACCCTGGCGCACTCGGTGACGTTCCTGCTCGCCGCCCTCGGCCTGGTCGACGTGCCGGCGAGGGTCGTGGAGCCGGTCATCGCGCTGTCGATCGCCGTCGTGGCCGGCTGGCACCTGTGGGGGATCTGGCGGCGTGGTGACCACGCGACGGATCTGGAGACGACCGGACGCGGTCACCTCAGCCTGGACCGCCGGGGGTGGATCCGCCTCGGTGTCGTCTTCTGCTTCGGCCTCGTGCACGGGCTGGGCTTCGCGGGCGCACTCGGCATCGACGAGGCGTGGTCCTGGACGCTGCTGTGGTCGCTGCTGGTGTTCAACGTGGGTATCGAAGTCGTCCAGTTGGCGATTATCGCCGCCGTCTTCCCGCTGTTGTTCGTGCTGCGCCGCCGTGCGCCGAAAGCGGGTCTCTGGGCGACCGGTGTGGTTTCCGCAGGGGTGTCCATCATGGGCCTGATCTGGTTTGTTCAGCGCGTCACCGGCTCGTGAGTACGGCTAACCAGTTCGTGAAGTGCAGCCGCTCGCAAGATCACGTTAATGATCGGTTCACCGGCCGACGAAAGCTTTGGATTCGCTTCCCCGTGCTCGGGGAGGAACAATCCATTTCTCTATTCGAAAAGGGAACAATGTCGATGACATTGAGCACCTCGACACGGGCCGCCGGGCTCGTGCGGCGGCGCGTTGTCGCCGGGGTCGTGGCCGGATTCCTGGGAGTGGGCGTGGCCCTCGGCAGCGGTGTGCTGACCGCCGCCAGCGCCGCCGACCCCACCACGGTGTCCGGCATCGTCCTCGGCGTCGGCGCCAACGAGACCCAGCGCATCGTGTCCTGGTACTCCTCGGCCGACACCGCCCAGAAGATCCAGCTCGCCCCGACCGCCGAGATCGTCAACGGGGAGTTCCCGGCCAGCGCGATCAGCTTCGACGCCGTCGGCGCCGCGAACACCTCCACGACCGGCTACAACCGGCACGCCACGATCAGCAACCTGCGTGAGAACACGGCGTACTCGTACCGGGTCGGCGCCGAGGGAAGCTGGTCGCCCACCTACGCCTTCAAGACGCGGGACTTCGAGGGCGACTTCGACTTCCTGTTCTTCGGCGACCCGCAGATCGGCGCCTCCGGCGACGTCGCGCGGGACCAGGCCGGTTGGGCCGAGACCCTGAAGGTCGCCACCGCGGCGAACCCGAACACCGAGCTGCTGGTCTCCGGCGGTGACCACGTCGAGTCCGCCAACGACGAGTCCCAGTGGAACGCGTACCTCTCCCCGGACCAGCTCCGGCAGTACCCGACGGCCGCCACCATCGGAAACCACGATGTCGGCGGCAAGTCCTGGGAGCAGCACCACTTCACCCCGAACACGGACCGCTCGGCCCAGTACTACAACGGGGACCAGTCGACCCGCTCCGGCGGTGACTTCTGGTACGTCTACAAGGACGTGCTGTTCATCGACCTGAACAGCAACAGCTACGTCAACCCGGCCGACGGCTCGCTCGGCGGCGACGCGGCGCACGTCGCGTACGTCTCGGACATCGTGAAGAAGCACGGCTCCGAGGCGAAGTGGAAGGTTCTCGTCTACCACCACTCCATCTACTCGGCGGCGAGCCACTCCACCGACGCGGACAACAAGAACCGCCGCAAGGACTTCACGACCGCGTTCTCCGATCTCGGCATCGACATGGTGCTGCAGGGTCACGACCACGTGTACACCCGCAGCTACTCGATCAAGAACGGCCAGAAGGAGAACCCGGCTGAGAAGCCGGGGGCCGCCGACGTGTTCCCCGGCCCGGGTGGCGTCCTCTACGTGACGGCGAACTCGGCCTCCGGCTCGAAGTACTACGACATCAAGAAGCCGGACGGCTCCGGCACCGGCGTCGAGGGACTCGGCCCGGACCCGCTGAACCCGAGCAACTACTGGTTCAACTCGGTGGAGAACCAGGAGCACGTCCGCAGCTACGTCAAGGTCGGGGTCAAGGCCGACAAGCTGGTGCTCCAGAACATCCGCAGCGGCACCTGCGCGGCCCCGAACGCGGCCGTCGAGAAGGGTCTGTCCTGCGGCAACACCGCCGAGGGGCAGCCGGTCGGCTCGATCGTCGACAGCACCACGATCCACCCGTACCACGGTGACGGTCAGGCCATCCAGGTCAACGTGCCCAACCCGGCGCCGGGTGAGTTCGGCTGGACCATCGACGGCTACAACGGCCTGGTCGACCTGGGCACCGCGCAGGAGCGCAACGGCAGCTACTTCGAGGCGACCGGCAAGATCAACCCGATCCTCGTGTCGGACAGCCGTCGGTCGCTCGCCCCGTGGTCGATCTCGGCCAGCGTCGGCGACTTCTCCGACGCCGACAAGACGTTCTCCGGCTCGTACCTGGGCTGGACCCCGTACGTCCTCGACGCCGGCGCGGGCGCGGCGGCCGGCGCTCCGGTCCTGTCGTCCCTCGACGACCAGGGCAAGGGCCTCTCGGTCTCCAGCGGTCTGGGCGCGGCCGTGCAGGGTCACCCGCGCGGCGGGGCCAAGCTCGGTGCCGACCTGGACCTGAAGATCCCGGACAGCATCGCGAAGGGCAGCTACCGCACCACCCTCACGATCACTGCCCTGAGCAGCTGATCGAGCCTGTTCCACCGGGCGGGGTAGGCACCTTTCGGGGCCTACCCCGCCGCCGGTTCACCCACCACCAAGATCACTTCGAGGACCTGAGATGCGACCGTCCGTAACGCGCTGGAAGACACTCCTTCGTACGACCGTGCTGTCCCTGCTCGCCGCCGTCGCGGCGGCCGGCGTCGGCGGCGGCCCCGCCCTGGCGGCCGACGGCAACGTCGCCTGGACGGTCCGGACGGCCTCCAACAGCTACGGCGAAGCCCGGTCCAGCTACAGCTACAACGTCAATCCCGGCGGAAACGTCGAGGACGCCATGGTGGTGGCCAACCGCGGCCCGGCGCCCCTGACCCTCGCCGTTTACGCCGCCGACGGCTTCACCACCGACGCGGGGCAGCTCGACCTGCTGACCAGGGACAAGAAGTCCGTGGCGGTCGGCGCCTGGGTCAAGCCGAGCGCCGGCAGCGTCGTGATCCAACCTGGGAAGACCGTCCAGGTGCCCTTCACCATCGCCGTTCCGACCAACGCCACGCCCGGCGACCACGTCGGCGGCATCCTGACCGCGCTGACCCAGGCCGACCAGGCCGAGGGCATCAACGTGGACCGTCGCCTCGGCATCCGGATCACCCTGCGGGTGGGCGGCGAGCTGAAGCCGACCCTCGCGGTCGAGAACCTCCACGTCAGGTACGACGGACCGGCCAACCCGATCGGCAAGGGCGACGCGACCGTCTCCTACACGATCCACAACACCGGTAACGCCGCCCTCTCCGCCAAGCAGTCGGTGTCGGTGTCGGGGCCGTTCGGCGTCCTGCGCGCGCGGGCCGGTGACATCGCCGCGCCGCCGCAGTTGCTCCCGGGCGAGAGCTGGGACGTGACGGTGCCGGTGCACGGCGTCGCGCCCGCCGTCCGGCTCGCGGCGACCGCCACCGTCACCCCACTGCTCACCGACGCGTCGGGCTCCACCACCCCGCTCACGCCCATCGAGGCGACGGCACACGGCTGGGCCCTGCCGTGGACGCTGGTGTTGGCGCTCCTCGTGCTGATCGCCGCCGCCGTCGGCGCGTACCTGTACCGCCGCCGCGGCCGGGCGCGGCGCAAGGCCCGCGAGGACGCCCGGGTGCGCGACGCCGTCGAGCAGGCACTCCGTGGCCCGCAGCCACAGACCTCCTGAGCACTCGACGAGCGGGCGTCGTCCTTGTGGGTGAACGGCGGCTGGCATCCGGTCGGACCCGCCCGTGAGGCGGCATGCTGCGACGGTGACGCCGGCCCGGAGAGGAAGCCCCCATGGTTGACGCGGACGTGCCAGAGCGGATGCAGGCCGCGGCCCTCGACGAGTTCGGCGGGCCGGAGGTGATCACCCTGCGCAAGCTCCCGGTGCCCGAGGTCGCCGCCGACGAGGTGCTGATCAGGGTCCTGAGCGCCGGCGTCGGGGTGTGGGACGCGTACGAACGGCAGGGCCTGTTGGTGCCGGAGGGCTCGTCCCTCCCGATCGTCCCGGGCTCGGACGGCGCGGGGACCATCATCGCGGCCGGCGACCGGGTGACCGGCCTCGCGGTCGGCGACCAGGTCTACGCCTCCGCCACCACCCGGCCCAAGGGCGGCTTCTACGCCGAGTACGCGGTCGTCAAAGCCGAGTACGTCGCGAAGCTGCCCGACGGCGTACCCGCCGAACACGCCGGTGCCATGCCCACCGACGCGCTGACCGCGCTGGCCGGGTTGGACACCCTCACCCTGCCGGCCGGCGCCTGGCTCCTGATCTTCGGCGCGAGCGGCGGTCAGGGACACCTGGCCGTGCAGTTGGCCAAGCGGCAGGGCCTCAACGTGATCGCGGTGGCCTCCGGCGCGGACGGCGTGGCGCTGGTGACCCGGCTCGGCGCCGACGTGTCCCTGGACGGCCACGGCGACCTCGCCGAGGTGCTCACGACGATCCGGGACGCGGCCCCGGAGGGAGTGGCCGGCATCCTGGCGATGGCCGGCGGCGAGACGCTGGACCGGTTGACCGAGACGCTGTCCGACGGCGGAGTCGTGGCGTACGCCCACGGGGTGCGGCCGGAGCCGAGCGAGCGCCCCGGGATGACGGTTCGCGCGTACGACGGCGTGTCCAACCCCGGGCAGTTGCGGCGTCTCAACGAACTCGTCGAGGCCGGCCCGTTCGTGGTGCACGTGGCCGAGAAGTTCCCGTTGGGCAAGGTGCGGGAGGCGCACCAGCGCCTGACGACGTCGTACTCCGGCAAGCTCCTGCTGACGATCGCCTGAGGGTCAGGCGGCGCGCTGCTGCGGCACGCGTACCGACGCCATGCCGGCCGCCGTCGCGGCCTGGATGCCCAGGTCGGTGTCCTCGAAGACCAGACAGGCCTCCGGGGGTACGCCGAGCTGCCGGGCCGCGAGCAGGAACGCCTCCGGGTCGGGCTTGGCCCGCGTGTAGTCCTCGGCGCAGACCAGCACGTCGAACCGGTCCAGCAGGTCGAGCGCCTCCAGGGACGCGGTGACCGCGGCCCGGGTGCTGCCGGAGACGACGGCGAACGGCACCCGCCGGTGCGCCTCGTGGATGTGCGCCACCACCTCGGGCACGGCGGCGACCTGCGGCAACAGCTCCTGGTAGATGCGCTCGCGGTTCTCCACGACGGTCGCCACCGGCATCGCCAGGCCGTGCCGCTCGTTCAACGCGATGATGATGTCGGCGGTCGGCCGGCCACCCCAGGCGTAGAAGAGGTCCTCCGGAAACTCGCAGCCCCACTCGTCGAGGGCTCGCTGCCAGGCCACGTAGTGCAGCGGCATCGAGTCGACGATGGTGCCGTCGCAGTCGAACAGGTACGCGGCGAACTCACCGGGCGGCAGAGGCAGAGTCACCGGGGAAGGGTAACCGTCAGGGACGGGTTGCCCGCGCCGGGTCGGCCCGTTCGTCTCGCCGGTCGAACTGCCGTTCGTACCAGGTGACCGCGATCAGGAGGACGGTCAGCACGGCGAGCGCCGCCAACGGCGCGAGGGTACGACCGACCGGCAGCATGGCCAGCGGCAGCAGCGCCGCGACGACCTGCGCCGGATGGACGGCACGTACGGTCAGTCGACGGAGCACCAGCCTGCTGAGCAGGTAGACGGTGACACCCCCGTAGAGGGCGCCCGTGGCTGCCCAGCCCAGCGGGCCCGAGTCGGAGGGGTCCGCGGCGAGCCGGTCGATCACCTCCTCGATGCCGAGCGCGAAGTAGATGGCGCCGACGATCAGCGGGGTGTGCCCGATGCCGTAGGCGTCGCCGGCCACGTCGGCCCGTCGGTCGGGTGGCACGTCGCTGACGGCCGCCCGTGCGGCGGGAGCCAGCCGATCGAAGTAGAGCCACCACAGGCAGACCGTGCTGACGAGGCCGAGCAGCGCGGCCGCCACCGCCGTACCGACCGGCGTCATCGTCCGTGGCCCCGCGCCGGCGGAGATCAGCGACTCGCCGAGGGCGATGATGAGCACCAACCCGAACCGCTCGGTGAAGTGGTCCACGCTGCGCAGCTGCCACGGGTGGAAGGTGGACGCGAGCCGCGAGCCACCGATGTCCACCAGCAGCGCGGCCGTCCAGAGCACCGTCTGGGCTGTCCCGCCGAGCAGCGCCCCGCCCACCAGCGGAAACCACGCCAGCACCACGGGCACGCGGAAGTAGCGCAGCGTCGGGCGCAGCGACGGGATCGGCACGCTCACCCAGGCGAGGATCACGAGCTGGACCGCCCGGACGACCACGTACGCGAGCGCGAGGGTCAGCGGCGCGTCGACGAGCCCCGGACCCTGTCGCCACGCGTCCGGCAACACCAGGGCGGCCACGAAGATCGCCGCCATCGCGACCAGGGTCGCTCCGCGGACCAGGCCGACGTCCGCGCGGACGAGGTTGCCCACCCAGGTGTACGGCCCCCACGAGTAGAGCAGCAGCAGGAGCAGGAGCAGTCCCTGGGCCAGGGTGAGCAGCGCGGTCGGCGGCTGCGCCATGAAGGCGATGACCCGGGTGAGCGCGAAGACGAAGACCAGGTCGAAGAAGATCTCGAACATCGTCGTCCGGTGCGTGGCACCCACCACGACCGGACGAATTCCCCTCATCCTGGCATTCTGCGCCCTCGGTGGACCGTCTCGGGTCTCCCCGTCACAACGGGAAGACCCGAGACGTCCGCGTCAGGCCGGCGCGTCCGTCCGGCGCCGGCTCCGCTCGGCCCGCCGGCGCACCTGTTGGTACGTCCCGGTCAGGCCCATCGCCCGGCGTACCTCCGTCAGGGTCTGGCGTACCTCCTGCCGGGTGCGCTCGGTGCCCTCGACGATCAGTCGGTCGACCAGCCCTCGGTCGGCCTCGATCGCCGCCCGGCGTTCCCGGATCGGGCTCAGGAAAGCCTCCAGTACCTCGACCAGGCGCTCCTTGACCGCCACGTCACCGACCTGCCCGGCCCGGTAACGCCGGGCCAGGTCGTCCACCTCCGTACGGTCCGGGTTGAACACCTCGTGGTACGCGAAGACCGGGTTGCCCTCCACCGTTCCCGGCACGTCGGCCCGTACCCGGTTCGGGTCGGTGTACATCCCGCGCACCTTGCGGCGCACCGTGGCCGTGTCATCGGACAGCGCGATGCTGTTACCCCGGCTCTTGCTCATCTTGGCGACGCCGTCGGTGCCCACCAGGCTGGGGTTGTCGGCCGGGATCAGCTCGGGCACCGGAAAGACCGGCCCGTAGAGGTGGTTGAACCGCCTGGCGATCTCCCGGGTCACCTCCACATGCGCGGCGTTGTCCCGGCCGACCGGCACGACCTCGCCCTTGACGCAGAGGATGTCCGCGGCCTGGAGCACCGGGTAACCCAGCAACCCGTACGGCATCTCCTCCTTGCCGGCGTCGCGGGCCATGTCCTTGAGTGACGGCACCCGTTCCAGTCGGGGCACGGTCACCAGGTTCTGCAGGAGGGTGTTCAGGTCGCCGACCTCGGGAATCGCCGACTGGAGGTAGAACGTGGCACGCGCCGGATCGACGCCGGCGGCGAGGATGTCGGTCACCATCTCGCGGGCGTTGCCGGAGACCTGGTCGATGTCCTCCCGGCGGTTGCGGGTGGTGAGCATGTGCAGGTCCGCGATGATGAAGAAGCTCTCGTACCGCTGGTGCAGCCGCACCCGGTTGGCGATGCTGCCGACGTAGTGGCCGAGGTGCAGGCGGCCGGTGGGCCGGTCGCCGGTGAGCATGCGTGCGATGGACATGAGGATGTGCCTTTCGGGCAGGTAGGTGGGTTACGCGTTGGGCGCGCGCCGAGCGGGGCGAACTCACCCTTCGGTCGGCGGAGGACAGGGCTCAGCGAGCCGTCCGCCATCGCGCGCCGGCGCGGTACCGCAGACCACCGGCACGAAGTAGGTCCAGAAGTTGCTCCCGGCCGTCGCCGGAGCTGGTCAGGGACGCGGACACGACGCGGTGCGGGAGACCGTCGACCACATCGACCGCCTTCGGTACGCAACTGCCCGCCCGGACCACCAGCTCAGATTACCCGTGGCGCTGCTCTGGGGGTGGCACCTGACGGTCCGCGTAGTACCTGCCGACGCGGTCCCGGTACTCCGGATCGAACGACGCCGGGTCGAACGGCGGCGCGTCCCTGATCTCCTGCCGGGTCCGGTCGACGTGCACGACCCGGTCCAGGTGGTCGACGCGCTCCACGGTGCCCGCCGGCACCAGCACCTTCTGACCGAGGATCCACGGCCCGGTGTCCACCACCAGGTGTCCGGCATCCGTCTCGTCGCTCGCCTCGTCGATGGTGCCGATACGTCCGTCGCGGGCCTGCACGTGGTAGCCGACGAGGTCGACCGGGGTACCCGGACCGGGGGCGTCCGGACCGTCGTGCCCGCCGTCCGGGTCCTTCGACGGGCCGGTCGAGGGCGTGGCCTGTGTGTATCCGCCGGCCAGCGCGGACGGATCGCGCCAGGCCCAGGGGTTGAAGATCGAGGGTTGCACGGGTCACCTCCCTGTCCTCCCACTCAATGCCCGGCCCGCGGATGCGGGAAACGAGGGCCGGCTCTCCCGCCGGACGGCGGTCAGTGTCGGAATCGGCGGTGCCACCTCCGCTGACATACTCGGCAGCCATGGTGCTGTCGCGCGGGTGGTCCGCCTTCCTGGTCGGGGTCGGGGTCTGGACCTGGGTGATCTGGCCGAGGTTCGCGGTCGCGATCTGGCAGGACCCACGGTCGTGGGCGTCCGCCACGGTGGGCGACGGCGCGCCGACCAGTTTCCTGTGGGTGCACGCGCTTCTGATCGCCGCGTCGCTGGCCATCGGCACGACGGTCGGGGCGCTCGGCATCCGCGGTTGGCTGGTCGCTCGCCGAGGCGGAACGTCCTGAGCTGCGTAAACGCGTATCCGGCGCGAGTGTGACGCGGGACGCTACCCCCCGATTTGACGATCAAACCCACGGACGCGTAACTTTCTCTCTGCCAGCGCGGAACGGGGCAAACAGGGCGAAAGTCCTGAAGCCACGAACCGGGCCGGCAACCGGGCCAGCTAGGGGTTCGCTCCTGGAGGCGCGGTTCGGGCGGTGCCCACCTGATCTGCCGGGAGGCGGATTTGGTGCGGCGGAACCGACCGGGTAAGGTTCACGACCGGCAGGGCACCGGGCGCGACTGTGGGAGACCACAGCGGCCGGTCTGCCAAATCCGACGACCTGACGCAGCGGTTCGCTGCTGCGTGAGTGCGCCGGGACCAACCCGCACGAAGCACGACAGACCGGCACACACCGGTTTGACACGGCCGAGACGGTGAGGTAACGTAGTAAAAGTGCCCGGCGCGAGAGCGACGGGGACTCGGAACGAAAAGCCCCGGGATGGGGCCCACGGGTTGGGCCTGCTGATCGGTGTGTGGTTGTTCTTTGAGAACTCAACAGGGTGCTTGTAAAGCCAGTGCCAATTATGATTTATACCCCGGACTGGCAGCCTGCT
>NZ_JBFAOC010000096.1:0-12861 GCF_040675055.1 Micromonospora sp. NPDC049662 | reverse complement strand
CAGCCGCCCCCCAGCCCCCCCACCCGGGCGGCCGGCCGGCCCCGCCCCCGCGCCCGGCGGCCCCGGCGGGGCGCCCGCCGGCGCGGCGGCGTCGGGGGGGTGGGGCGGTTATGGCCCAGCGTTCGTGGTCGCGCCACGCGCCGTCGATGAAGAGGTAGTCCGGGGAGAAGCCCTCCAGGCGGAAGCCGAGCTTGCGGGCGACCCGCCGGGACGGCTCGTTGCCGGGCTGGATGTTCGCCTCCAGGCGGTGCAGCCCGACGCTGGTGAACGCGTGGTCGATGACCAGGGCGATGCCCGCCGAGGCGTGCCCGGTCCCGCTGTACGGCTCGAACGCCGCGTACCCCAGGTACCCGCCGCGCAGCGCGCCGAGCACGATGCCGCTGATGTTCACGTAGCCGGCGATCGCTCCGCTGGCCCGGTCGCAGATCAGGTATCCGGCGCTGTCCCGGCGGCGGATCCGGGCGAGGTAACGGTCGTACTCCTCGGGCGTTTCCGGCGCGGCCAGCCACGGATGGTGCAGGTCCCGACTCCGCCGCACGGCCGCCACGAACTCGTCGACGTCGGTCGGCCGGGGTCTCCGGATCGCGGCGGGACCACCGCTGCGCAGGTATCTCACGACGGACCACTCTGACCCACCGGCGGGACAGTTGTCCAACCGGCTAGCGGGGGGTCAGCACGGAGAACTCGTTGCCGTCGGGATCAGCCAACACGACCCGACCGGCCTGATCGGTGCCGATCCGGCTCGCGCCGAGGGCGAGCAGACGGTCCACCTCCGCCTGCTGGTCACCGTCGACGGGTGGCGCGAGGTCGAGGCGCACCCGACCCTCGCCCGCACGCGACATGTAGGGCGGCCCACCCCAGGTGATCTTCGTGCCGCCGCGCGGGGACTGGATGGCGGTCTCCTGGTCCTGGTCCCAGACCAGCGGCCAACCGAGCGCCTCGGCCCAGAAATACCCGACCTCCGGCGTGCCGTCGCAGGCCAGCGCGCCGACGAACCCGCAGCCGGCGAGGAAGTTGTTGCCCGGCGGGATGACGTCGAACTCGTTGCCCTCCGGGTCGGCCAGCACCACGTGGTCGGCGTCCGGGCCCTGGCCGATGTCGAGGTACCGTCCACCCAGCTCGATCGCTCTGGAGACCGTCAGATCCTGATCGTGCTGCGAGGTGCTCGTCAGGTCGAAGTGCATGAGGTTCTGGACGACCTTCGGCTGCTCGGTCGGTGCGAAGCGGAGTCGGAACCCGGTGTCGTCGGTGGGCACGAGCCCCACACCCTCGCGCGGATCGTCGACGATCTCCCAGCCGAGGATGCCGGACCAGAACCGCGCCAGCGGCAGAGGTTCGAGCGCGTCGAAGCTGATCGCGAACAGGTGAGAGGTCATCGGTCTGCTCATCTCCGATCCGAATGGGCGCGGCCCGCCGTGGAGCGGAAGCGTACGGATGGGCACGCCGGTCCGCATCCGAGTATTCGACCAAGCCCCTCGTCCGGCGCGAATCCCGCTACCGCCGCGCCCGCCCGCCGCCTAACCTCGCACCGTGGCCAGGACCCGGAAGCGGACAATCCGCGTCGACGACGTCGACTATCAATGGACGGTCAGCCAGGCCGATCCGCGCCACGTCGTGGTCCGGGTGTGGAACGTCGACGGCGGCCAGGACGTCCGGCTGGAGGAGCGGGTTGCCTTCGACGACCCGTGGCTCAACTATGGACCGATCATCACCACGGATCCCGAGCGGGTGGCCGAGGTGTTCGCCCTGGAGCCGGTCACGCCACGGCTGGTCGAGAGGCTGATCCGGGAGGCGCTCGCCGACCCGCTCAGTGGCGCGTGACGAACGTGACGAAGGCCCGCCAGGCCGTCGGGGTGACGACCAGCGCCGGGCCGGTCGGGTCCTTGCTGTCGCGTACGCCCACCACGCCCGGCAGGTTGGCCGCGACCTCGACGCAGTCGCCCTGATTGCCGCTGCTGCGGGTGCTCTTGCGCCAGATCGCGCCGGTCAGGTCCATGCCTCTGCCGCCTCCGAAATCACGCTGAGGGTCTGCCGGTGCGACATCGCCTCGGCCCGTACCGATTCCCACGACTGTCGCAGCGATAGTACGTCGGCGGTGCGCTCGATCACCGTCCCCTGTAGAGGATTGTCCAGGTAGGCCACGTCGTCCCCGTCGGCCGGTGTGGCGATCACGAAGGCGCCGTTCAGCCCGGGATACGCGCCCACCTCGCGCGGCACGAGGTGCAGGTGCACCCGTGGCCGCCGGCCAATGTCAAGAATGTGCTGTAGCTGCTCGCGCATCACGGCCGGTCCGCCCACGGGCCGTTCCAGCACCGTGTAGTCGAGCACCGCGACGAAGAGTGGTGGCTGCTCACGGGTCAGGATCTCCTGCCGCTGGAGCCGGGCAGCGACAGGCTGGTCCAGCTGATGATCGGCCAGCTGACTCGCGCCGGCATAGAGCGCCCGCGCATAGCCCTCGGTTTGCAGCAGCCCCGGCAGCACCAACGGCTGGAACGAGCGCAGCGCCGTCGCCTCCTGCTCGATCGTCACCCACTCGCGGAACCACGGCATCACCGACTCGCGGATCATCGTCTCGCGGATGCGCAGCAGTAGGCCGTCGGCGTCCAGCACGCGGTCGCTGCGCTCGGTGAACTCCAGCCTGGGCGGACGCCGGCACTGCTCGACGGCCGCGACGAGCGACGCCGAGTAGTTGATCCGCTCGCTCAGCGCCTCCTGGGACAGACCGGCGACCGTCCGCAGCCGACGCAGCTCGCCGGCGAACAGCTCCAGCATGGGCAAACGATCCACTGCACACCTCTGCACACCGGGGGCGTCTGACACGTACATCGGCGCTGGTGGGACTCGCGCGCCTTCCGACAGTAGCGGCCCGGTCAGCAGACTGTCACGTAGCGGAACCGCCCGGCCCGGCCCACCGACGGGCGGAACCGAACGAGGGGCCGCCGCGAACCCCCGTACCGCGGCGGCCCCTCCCCCACCTGTGAAGGAGCGTGTTCCATGGTGACCTCACCGCCCGTGCCGACCGGCACACCGCCGCACACGCCGCTGCGTCCGATGTGGTGCTGCCGCGCATGCGGTGGCCCGTGGCCCTGTCCGACCGCCCGGCTGGTGCTCAAGGCCGAACACGAACACGACCTGATCGGCCTGTCGATCTACCTGTGCGGGCAACTGCACGACGCGATCCGGGACCTCTACCGGCTCAATCCCGACGACGCGCCCGCGCCGCAGGCCCTGTTCGCGCGGTTCGTCGGCTGGACCCCGTACCGCCGCCCGCTCATCGCGCCGGACTGAACCAGCGGGCCAGCCACGGGGTGAGCGCGACGAGCGCGAGGGCGAGAACGGTGATGACGGCCTGCCCGATCCGGCCCGGGGTGACGCCACCGGCCGGGTCGAGCACGTAGTTGGCGTACCCGTTGGCGGCGGCGTCCGTGACCAGCACGGCGCAGCCCAGCGCGAGCCCCGCCGGACGGCGGGCCGCCAGCAGCAGCGCCGCCAACGGATCCCACAGGGTCAGGGACGCGAAGTAGACCGCGAGCCAGCCGGGCAGCGCGAGTTGCGGCCGGAGACCGGGGACGAACAGCTGGAGTACGTGCACGACGCCGCCGTACGCGAAGACCAGCACAGCCCCCGCCACGACCAGCCGGACCCGCGCCGGAACGCCGCGCCAACGATCGGTGCCCACCCGGCCAGTCTGCCGCGTGACCCCGACACGAGAGGCACCCTGATCGACTCCGTTTCGCTGATATGGGGGTGTCCGGGGCACTTCGACACCCCCAGTTCAGCGAAACGGAGTCGATCAAGGGCTGAACCGCCGGCTACGCCGGGTTGTTGGCGTGGGTCAGGGTCTCCCAGGCCACGAAGAGGTTGTTCGTGCCCTGGGGACGCTTACGCTCGGTGTAACTCTGGGTGTTGGCCATGCCGATACCCATCCGGTTGTGCAGCGCGTTGAAGCCGACCTCGGTGATCGGGCCGAGGCCGAGGACGACCGAGCCGCCGCACACGCTCGACGGCACGGCGGTGCCGTTCTCGAACTTGGTGTGGAAGCCGAGCGCGTGGCGCAGCCGGTCCTGGAGCTCCGGGTAGAGGTCGCCGCCCTGGATGCGGGTGGTCTCGGCGACGTGCGAGATGGCGGAGATGCTGTAACCGGTGTGGACCCAGTCGCGGCAGGTCTCCTGCGCGTGACCGTCGGTGTAGGTGGCCTGGCCGTGCCAGCGGGACACGAGTTCGGCGGGGGTGTCGACGCTGGTGGCCGGCGGGTACAGGGGTCGGACCCCGTCCGCGGCGATGTAGATGGACGCGGCGGCGGCGGCCCGGAACCGGGTGAGCGCGCGGTCGTACGACGTGCGGTCCTCCAGGAAGATCGAGATGCCGATCGCCGCCTCGGCGAGGGTCAGGTCCCAGTTGCTGGTGCGGGAGTCACCGGCGATGACCACGGGCAGGTAGACGGTGCGCAGCATGGTCGCGAACCGCGCCTGGTTGGGCCAGTTGCCGTACGTGTATCGGATGATCTCGGCGGCGCGCGGCCAGACCGAGCCGGCCCAGCCGGTCTGCAACGGGGCGTTGGCGTTGGTGTGCCGCTGGATGGTTGCCGACCAGGCGTCCATCAGGGCGATCGACTTCTGCGCGTACGCCGAGTTGCCGGTGATGTACCAGGCCAGCGCGTCGGTGTACGCGGCGATGGCGTCCTCACGCTCGTCGGTGCAGCCGTAGTTCGGGTTGGAGGTCTGACCGCACTCGACGGTCGCGCGCGGTGCGGGGACCCGGGACAGCGAGGCGTATCGGCTGCCCATCATCTGGTTGTAGGCGTTGCGCCACGGCTGCTCGCCGGCCTGCACCTTCGCCTTGACGAAGTCGAGCTGCGGCCGGCTGACCAGCACACCGGGATGGGTGAAGGTGGCCGGGGCAGCCTGGGCGCTCGGGGGTGCGGTGGTGGTCACCGCGCCGGCGGCGAGCGCGATGACCACCGCCAGGAGTACGCGTCGACAGCGCATGGGGCTCTCCTCAGTACGGGTGGATGAATAGACAACTGTCTTAACAGTTGCCGGACATCCGACCGCATACCGGGAAACCGGGCAAGAAGGCATCGATAAATTCAAGACTATGAAAAATCAAGTATTTATCCACTTTCCCGCGCTCACCCCCGCTGAGCCGCCCCGTCAGAGCGGCTCGGGCAGCGTCTGCTCCATCGGCATCGGCACCTGGAGGTAGGTGACGCCGCGCATGTCCAGCCAGGCCCGGTCCGGCCCGCGCACCAGCCGCACCATCACCGACTCGCAGGACGGGCAGCGGCCGACCAGACCCGGGGCGTGCGAGTAGACGTGCAGGCTGGCCATCGAGCCGGTCATCCCGCAGTTCTCGCAGCGGCCCATCGCGGTGCTCAGGTCGACGGCGAACAGCTCGCGCAGCGGACCGTCGAGCATGTTGCCGTCCAGGTAGGACATGTTGGTCATCGGATCTCCTCGACAAGACGGTGAGCGGCGGGCGCGCTCTCAGCCGGTGGGGCCGAAGCGTTCGGTCCTGATCCGCCGCGACTGATGGCCCAGCCCCACCAGCAGGTCGGCCACAGCCTCCACGAACCCGGTCGGACCGCAGACGTAAGTGAGCGGTTGCAGATCCGGCGGCCAACCGTGGGTGTTGACGTCGGCCAGGCCGACCCGGTGCGGCTCGCCGCGCCACCCGTCGGGGGCCTCGCGCGTGTAGACGTACGCCACGTCCAGGCCGAAGTCGTCGCGGCCCCGGCGGCGCAGCTCGTCCGCGTAGATCACGTCCTGGGGCGTGCGGACCGAGTAGATCAGCCGGAACGGCACCTTGCTGCCGACCTCCCGCCGGGCCCGGATCATCGCCATCAGCGGGACGACCCCGGAGCCGCCGGCCACGAGCTGCACCGGATCGGTCTGCTCCGGACGCCAGATGAACCAGCCACCGAGCGGTCCGCGGATCTCCACCGGGTCGCCGGCGGCGAAGACATCGATGAGGTACGGAGACACCTCGCCGTCGTGGACCCGCTGGACGGTCACCTCGATGCGCGGGCCGCCGGGCCCGTCCACGACCGGCCCGGCGATCGAGTACGACCGGGCGGCCTGGTAGCCGTCCGGGGCGGTCAGGCGCACGTCGACGTGCTGGCCGGGCAGGTGCCCCGGCCAGTCGGGCACCTCCAGGACCAGCGTCTGCGCGGACGCCGTCTCCACCCGGCGCTCCACCAGCCGGGCCACCTGCCACTTGATCGGCGCGCGGGCCGGGGTGCCCGTCGCCACGGCCCGCTCAGTCACCCTGGTACCGCTGCTCGCGCCACGGGTCGCCGTAGTCGTGGTACCCGGCGGTCTCCCAGAAACCCGGCTCGTCCATCGTCTTGAGCCGGATGCCGCGCACCCACTTGGCGGACTTCCAGAAGTACAGGTGCGGCACGAGCAGCCGGGCCGGCCCGCCGTGCTCGGCCGGCAGCGGTGCGCCGTCGAAGGTGTGCGCCACCCACGCCCGGCCGCCGCGCAGGTCGTCCAGGGGCAGGTTGGTGGTATAGCCGCCGTAGGAGTGCGCGAGCGCGAAGTGCGCGCCAGTGTCCACACCGTCGAGCAGGGTGTCCAGGGAGACGCCCGTCCAGGAGGTGCCGAGCTTCGACCAGTGGGTGACGCAGTGGATGTCGACGGTCGGCGTCTCCTGCGGAAGCGCCATCAACTCCTGCCACGACCACCGGTACTCGGTGCCGTTCTCGGCGGCGATGACGAACTCCCAGGTGTCCAGGGAGACCCGGGGTGTCGGGCCGGCCGAGAGCACCGGGAAATCCTCGGTCAGGTACTGACCGGGCGGCAGGGCCGGCTCCTGTGATCGGGGCCGACCCTGGAAGCCCGGTGACACGATTCCCATTGCACAGTCGTACCACCCGGGCCGGCCGGGGCGGGAGCTTTCCCGCGTACCCCCTCGTGGGCCCGGCGCGGCGCGGTCAGTGCCGTTCGGTCACGACCTCGCGCTCGGCGGGCGTGCCGCCCCGGGTGGCGCGCAGGCTGGTCAGGGTGACCACCACCAGCACGCCGATGATCACGCCGAGCGAGGCCAGGGTGGGGATCTGCGGCACGCTCTCCCAGATGCCGTGCGCCCAGTGCAGACCCAGCTTGAGCCCGATGAACGCCAGGATGATCGCCAGGCCGTAGCTGAGGTGCACCAGCCGGCTCAGCGCCGCGTGCAGGACGAAGTAGAGCGCCCGCAGGCCGAGCAGGGCGAAGGCGTTGGTGGCGAAGACCAGGTACGGGTCCTCGGTGATCCCGTAGACCGCCGGCACCGAGTCGACGGCGAAAACGATGTCGGTGGCCAGCACCGCGACCACCACCAGGGCGAACGGGGTGAGCGCCCGCCGGGCGCCCTCCCGGACGGTCATCCGGGTGCCGTGGTAGTCGTCGACCACCGGCATGACCTTGCGCAGCAGCTTGACCGAGCGCATCGTGTTGATGTCGACCTCCTGCTCGTGCCCGGAGAGGGCGTCGCGCAGGAGCTTCACCGCGGTGGCGATGAGGATGATCGCGAAGAGCAGGAACGCGAAGTCGAGGGTCTGCAACGCCGCCGCGCCGAGGGCGATGAAGACCGCCCGCAGCACCAGGGCGCCCGCGATGCCGTAGAGCAGCACCCGCTGGGCCAGCACGGCCGGCACCGCGAACGCGGCCAGCAGCAGCATGAAGACGAAGAGGTTGTCGACCGAGAGCGACTTCTCGACGAGGTAACCGGTCAGGTATTCGACGCCCTGCTGGGAGCCGTAGCGGGCCCAGAGCCAGCCGCCGAAGGCCAGCGGCAGGGCGATGTAGAAGGCCGACCAGCCGATCGCCTCGCGCATGGACACCTCGTGCGGCTTGCGCGTCACCAGGAAGTCCAGCACCAGCAGGAGCAGTACGCCGGCGATCGTCACCGCCCAGAGGGTGGGCGTACCGATCGATGTCAGGTCACTCGCCGCCGCCAAGGGGGACAATTCGGTCATGGGGTCTCCTCGAACACCGTGTCATGTTCGAGGTCTCCTTCACCCATCACCAGATGGGCAACCACCCGAGGCACGCCGGGCGTGCCGTACTGACCGGAATGGTTCGTGGGAAGTACTCCCCTCGCCACGACCAGGTTAGGCCAGGCCGGATCGACACGCCAAGCCGGACGTCGATGGTTGCCCTGGCCAACCGCTGTGTGCGCCTGCTTCTCCGCCCGCCGTCAGGCGCGGCGCAGCGTCGCGCCGGGGGCCATCGCCTGCTCGACGAGGTCCCGGTAGTCGCGCGGCAACTGCGTCGCCACGTCGTCGAACTCGCCGCCCGTGATCGCCTCGCGCAGCGTGGTGAACACCGCCCGGACGGCGTCCCGCGCCGCCGGCTCCTCGACCCGCGCCCGCAACGCCACGCGCGCCACGAACTCGGCCGCCCCGAAGCGGTCCGCCTGCTCGGTGCTCGGGCTCGGCTTGAGCACCAGTTGCAGCGGCTGCGGCAACTGGGCAGCCAGGTCCAGCACCTCGCCACCGGTCAGCCGCTCGGCGAACGTCTCCAGCACCGCCCGGGTCAGCTCGACGGCCTGCTCCGACGACGTACGGGTGCGTTGGGAAACCTGGTCGACGAAGGTGTCGTAGTTCATCGCGTACTCCCTCGAACTGTGTCTGCGGCGCCTGCGGGTACCCGCCGCGCCCCGGTGGAAACGACGCCGGATTTCCCGGACCGACCCGGGCGTGACCCGACGGCGGACGGGTAACCGCCGCCGGACGCGACCAATCCATGCCCCGAGGGAGCCCCAGACATGGCGAGCTACGCGGACGTCCTGCAGTACCTGTCGAGCCTGGACTACCCGGCCGAGAAGGACGACGTGGTCCGCGAGGCCGAACGCGAAGGCGCCCCGCCGGACGTGCTCAAGGCGCTGCGCGCCCTGCCGCCGGTCGACTACGCCAACGGCACCGAGGTGGCCCGCTCGGCCGGCATCGAGGCGGCCCCCGAGGTCGGCCCGGCGCAACGCGCCACGCAGGCCCGGGACAAGAAGCACAACCGGGTGTCGCAGCACCTGCGCGGCCTCTGACCACGCGGTGGGGTCGTCCGTCGTGGCGAGCCGGCGTCGCCGATGACCGGCACCGGTCCGCTGTCGCGCCCGCCGGACGGGCACACCCCCGCGGCGACGCAGCTCGCCATCGTGGCGGCCGTCGGCGTCCTCGTGGGCGGCGTCTTCGCCCTGGCGCTGTCGCCCGCGCTGTCCCCGCTGGCCGGCTGGGACGCCGCCGCGCTGAGCTGGCTGACGCTGGTCTGGCGCAAGCTCTGGCCGATGGACGCGCCGCGCACCGCGCAGCTCGCCGTGCACGAGGACCCCAACCGGGCCACCCGGGACGTGGTCCTGCTGATCGCCTGCCTCGCCAGCCTGCTGGCCGTCGGGCTGGTCCTGGCCAGCGCGCACGCCGCGCCACCCGGAGTACGCCGCGACCTGTACGGCGCGCTCGGGGTCCTCAGCGTGGTGCTGTCCTGGCTGGTCGTGCACACCGTCTTCGCCGCCCGCTACGCGCGGATCTACTACACGGGCCCGGACGGCGGGGTGAACTTCAACCAGAGTGAACCGCCCCGGTACTCGGACTTCGCCTACGTGGCGTTCACCGTCGGGGCGACGTTCCAGGTCTCCGACACCAACCTGACCAGCAACGAGATGCGCCGGACGGTGCTGCGGCACTCGATGGTGTCGTACCTGTTCGGCGCGTTCGTCATCGCCGTCACGGTGAACCTGCTGGCGGGGCTGGCGCATTGAGAGCTGAGGCCCGGCTGCGTCACGGGCGGGAGCCTCGCCGGGACAGGCGGGCGCCCCTTGGCCACGAACCGCGACCGGGGGCGCCACGCAAACCTGCCCAGGCGGTGGACCACGTCCGAACCGGTCGCGGCCACCAGGCGGTGGATGCCCGCCCGAACCGAGCGGTCAGCACTGCCGGGTACAACCATACGACAGAACATCCTCCGTACGGTCAGTTTTTGCCGAACTGTGGGCCAACGCACGTCAGCCCTCGGTCGGCCGTTCCGCAGAGCGGGTCGGGTCAGCCGTGCAGGCCGCCGGTACGGTCGCGGGCCTTGAGCCGGGTGGTGGGCAGCGCGGGCGCGGGCAGCGGCGACGCCGCGTCGTCGGCCACCACCCCGAAACGCCGCCCCGCCATCCAGTCGTCCCGAGCCTCGGCGATCTCCTCGTGCGAACGGCCCACGAAGTTCCACCACATGACCAGCGGCTCCTCGAACGGCGTACCGCCCAGCAGCAACAGCCGCGCCCCCGCCCCGCCGCGCACGGTCAGCTCACGCCGACCCGTACCCAGATAGAGCAGCGCCCCCGGCTCGAAGCCCACCCCGGCGGCCTCGGCCGCGCCGGACATCGCCAACACGGCGTACTCGAAGTCGGGTCGCAACGGGAGCGTCGTCGGCGCGGACCCGCCCAGCTCGAGCTGCACGCCCACCAGCGGGGTGTGCACCACCGCCGGCGACCGCTGCCCGGCGAACTCGCCCACCAGCAGCGTCGCGTCGACCTCACCGTCGCGCCAGCGCGGCAGGTCGGCGTGGTGGGCGAAGTCGGCCGCGCCGGCCCGCGCCGGGTCCGGCAGCGCCACCCAGAGCTGCACACCGTGCATCACCGGCGGGTGCGTGGCCGGCGACCGCTCCGAGTGGGCGATGCCGTGCCCGGAGGTCATCACGTTCAACTGGCCGGGTCGGATCGCCTGGACGTTGCCCAGGCTGTCCCGGTGGATGATCTCGCCGTCGAGCAGCCACGTCACCGTCTGCAGCCCAGTGTGCGGGTGCGGCGGAACCTCCATGCCCGGTCGCTGCGCCACATCATCCGGGCCGAAATGGTCCACGAAGCACCACGCGCCGACCATCCGTCGGGGCCGCTGCGGCAGCAGACGCCGCACCGTCGTGTACCGACCGAGCGGCACGTCGTGGCCGGGCAGCAGCACGCTGCCGGGATCGACGTCGGCCACGCCGGGCGGTCGGGTCTGCGCCAGCATCGATTCGGTACGCTCCACCGCCCGACTGTACGCTCGCGCGCTCCACCGACAGCGGCGCTTCCGGTTCGGGGTGACCCCCAACTCAACCGCGCGGGCGCTCGGACCCGCGCTCGATCCACCCGGCGTCACCCCGGCCACCGACGCCGGGCCGCCACCGACGCCGGGCCGCCGTCACCGCGCCTCGGTCACCGCGCCTCGGTCACCGTCACCGCGTTGACGCCCGCGACCAGGTCCAGGAAGATCCGGTTGGGCGAGCGGTCCCATCCCGGCGTGCTCACCAGATCCCCGGCGGCGACCCCGTTCCAGCGCTGGTCGCGAACCACCACCGAGCCGGCGCCCGCGCCCGCCCGCACCCGCACCGGCGGCGTGCCCGGCACCCGGACGGAGAGCCGGCTGGTCCCGCCGGTCAACCGCACCGTCATGACGCCGCGATCCACGGGCGGCAGGATGAGATCGGTACGAGCGGAGCCGCCGACAAGGTCCACTCCCCGCAGACGCGCCCGCGTCAGATCCAGCACCTGCTCACTGACCCCACCCTCCAGGCGCAGACGCCAGGCGACCCGCTCGTTGAGCAACACCCGTACGGCCCGTCCGTCGGACGCGCCGGCGGCCACCACGCCGAGCCGGACCGTCTCCCCGTCGAGCACCGGCCGGGCGGCCACACCCGTGCCGGACGGGCTGCTGATCCGGTAGAGGTCGTCACCCAGGTCCGTCACCCGCAGGTCGAACGACGTCAACCCGTCGACGAGCACGAAGGTAGCCTTCTGCCGGCCCGCCAACGGCGCGGTCATCGTCTGGTCGGATGCCGCCGCGGCGTCCTGCCTCGTGTCCTGCCTCGTGTCCTGCGGACCCGTGTCACTGTAGGTCTGACCGAGGCGGTAGGGGTCACTCACGATCACCGCGACGGCCATGACGCCGAGCACCAGCACGACGGCAGCGGCGGTCAGCAGCAGCCGGGCACCGACGGACCAGCGTCCCGACGCGACCTCCGCCTCCGGTGGCCCTACCTCCGTGTCCTGCCTCGAACGCGGCGCAACGTCCCGGCCCGCAGGTGAGCCTGCGTCGGACGCTGGGCGAGGCTCTGTCTCGGGCGGCGGTTCCGCTGTGCTGATCTCCCGGGCCCGGCTGGCCGGCTCGGACCCCGGTTGGCTCGTCGCCGGGTCGTCGGCCGGCAGGTGCGCCGCAGCCGTCCGAGCCGCCGCCATCGTCTGCGCGAATTGCCGACCTGCTCGGCGTGCCGCCTGATGCTCGCTGCCGTCACCCACCACGGCCATGCCCTGTCCCTCCGCCGGTCCCCGCCGGAGGGTACGGACGCGATCGGCGATCGGATCACCGCGCGCTGACAACGCCACTGCGCTACGTCGCCACGCGGGATCCGCAGCCCACTGGCCACCGACGGCGTCGACCGGGACAGCTTGGGCCATCGTGATGACCCACAGGCATCACGCCACCGACGGTAGGCCCACCCCGACGCCGCCGAGGTCTGGAAATGCGGCGATGGCCGGCACCCGTTGTCGGGTGCCGGCCATCTGTGTGTCTTAGCTGTTCCAGTGGTGGGCGACCAGGTCGGTGGCCTGCTGCTCCCACTGCGCGTACGCGTCGGGGTAGGCCGACACCTGTACGGTCTGCGCGGCGTCGGTCAGCGGCATGTCCTGCCAGCCGTCAACCTGGCGCAGGCCCTTGAGGAACGCCGTCGTCGAGTACTCCGGGTTGGTGATCTGCTCCGGCGTGCCCCAACCGCTCGACGGGCGCTGCTGGAACAGACCCAGCGAGTCGTGGTCGTTCATGTCGCCGAGGTGGCCCAGGTTCTCCAGCTTCGACTCCTGCAGGCTCGTCGCGATGGAGATGACCGCGGCCCGTTCGGGCAGGCCGGCCTTCTTGGTGGCGGCGATGAT
>NZ_JBFAOC010000095.1:0-13456 GCF_040675055.1 Micromonospora sp. NPDC049662 | reverse complement strand
GAGGCATCAAGATGCCTCACAGTCATCACGCCCACAGGAGTGGCCGGTCCCGCGTTGGCCGTGGCCCGGCGCGCCGGGCCACCGCCCGCCTACGCCTGGCGTGCGCCTGCGCCCGGCAAGCCGCGGGCCCGGTGTGGCGTGCGGCGGGGGTGGTCAGGAGACCGTCCAGAGCAGGTGGTTGACGGCCAGCGCGGTGAGCGCCTGCGCGGCCAGCCACCAGCGTCGCGAGGTCGCCGGGAGATGGGCGGTGGCGACCAGCAGCCAGCCGACGAACGGCAGCCAGATCCGCTCCACCTCGGCCTTGCTCAGCCCGGACAGGTCCGCGCCGAGGACCGCCACCAGGGCCGCCAGCGGTAGCAGCACCGTGGGGCCGGCTGCGCGTACTCCTGCTGCCGTAGGCAGGGCCAACCGCCCGGCGGCCCGCCAGCCGGGCGCGGCCGCCAGCGCGCGGCGCAGGGCCGGCCCCAGGACCGGACCGGCGCTGAGCAGCAGCGCGGCCAGGTTGGCCCACACCCAGTAGGCGTACGGGCGGTCGGCGGCCCAGCCCTGGTAGTACCGCTGGACGACGAGGTGGTAGCCGTCCCACCAGTGAAACCCCGCCGCGACGAACACCGCCGTCACGGCGGCGACGCCGACGGCGGCGGCGAGCAGCGCGCCCAGTCGGTGGGTACGGCGCAGCGCGACCACGGCCAGCGCGAGCACACCCACCAGCAGGAACCCGTACGACAGGTGCAGCGCGAAGCCGAGCACCGCCCCACCGGCCAGGGCGGCCACGCGGCCCCGGACCGCCAGCAGCGCCAGACCGGCCGCGACCACGGCGGCGAAGATGCCGTCGGCCGAGGCGCCCACCCAGACGGCCCCGGGCAGCAGCACCAGGAAGGGCACGACCGCGCGGGCCGCGTCGGGCGCGCCGAGCGCGCGCAGCGTCACCGGCACCGACACCGCGATCGTGGCGCCGAGCAGGACGCAGGCCAGCGCGGCTGCGGTGCCTCCGCCGAGGCCGACGCGGTCCAGCCAGACGAAGATGAGCAGCGCGCCCGGCGGATGGCCGGCGGTGTGGGTGGACCAGGAGTCGGGTTGGAAGTCCACGATCCGGCTGGTGAATCCGGCCAGCATCGTCGGGATGTCGGTCACGCCGGGAACCTCGTGCAGGTACTCGGCCTGCGGGGTGAGCCGTCGGGTCAGCCCCGCCGACGCGCCGTCGACCAGGGCCAACGACATGGTCCAGGCCACCGCCGTCAGCCACGCGGCAGCCAACAGGCGGCCCCACCGGGCGGTGCGGGCCCACCGGGCGCCCCAGCCCACCACCGCGACCGCCACCACCAGCGCGGCCGGGCTGCCCCAGCCGACGTGTGGCCGCCACGTCGCGTACAGCGGGGCGGCGTCCGCGTGCAGGCCGCCGCCGCGCGCGTTGAGCAGGGCCCCGACCAGCACGGCGACGCCGAGCAGCGCCGCTTCCACCCCCAGCACGAGGAGGTCTCCGCCGGGGCGGCGAGGCGGGGTCCGCCCGGGGGCGGTGGCGTAAGCGGTGGTCGAGGCCATGACCACCGGACGGTACGGCGACAGCCCACCCTCGCGCTCGCCAATCGGCGGCCCGTCACCGGACGGTAAGAAATGCCCGGGCGGTAAGGGTTCGGTAAGCACATTTCGGCCTCCGCCGCGTGCGCGTCGCCCTAGCGTCGGCGGTATGGCGACTGAGATCGACGTGGTGCTGCCCTGCCTGGACGAGGCAGCCGCCCTGCCGGGTGTGCTCACCGCGCTGCCGTCCGGCTACCGGGCCATCGTGGTGGACAACGGTTCCCGGGACGGCTCGCCCGAGGTGGCCGTCCGGCACGGCGCCCGGGTGGTGCACGAACCCCGACGCGGGTACGGCGCGGCGGTGCACGCCGGCCTGGAGGCCGCCGACGCCGAGCTGGTGTGCGTCCTCGACGCCGACGGGTCGTTCGACCCCGCCGAGCTGCCGGCCCTGGTGGCACCCGTGTCCGCCGGTACGGCCGACCTCAGCGTGGGTCGGCGTCGGCCGGTCGGGGCGGGAGTGTGGCCGTGGCACGCCCGTGCCGGCACGGCGCTGGTCGCCGCGTTGCTGCGCCGTCGGGGCGTACCGCTGCGGGACCTCAGCCCGATTCGGGTGGCCCGCCGCCAGGCGCTGCTCGACCTCGGTGTCACCGACCGGGCCTTCGGCTACCCCCTCGAACTGCTGATCCGGGCCGCCGCCGCCGGCTGGCGCATCCACGAGACGGACGTCACCTACGCGCCGCGGGCCGCCGGCACGCGGTCCAAGGTTTCCGGTTCGGTGCGGGGCACCCTGCGTGCCACCCGCGACTTCGCCGGTGTGCTGCGGACCGTGGACGGCCCTCGGTGACCGTCCTGCTGGTGGTCGCCAAGGCGCCGGTCGCCGGGGCGGTGAAGACGCGGCTCTGCCCACCGGTCACGCCGGCCCAGGCGGCCCGGATCGCCGCCGCCGCGCTGCGCGACACCCTCGACGCCGTCCGCGCCACCCCCGGTGTCACGCCCGTGCTGGCCTGGTCGGGTCGGCTGGCCGAGGCGGAGGACGCCGACGCGTTGACCGCCGCGCTGGACGGCTGGTCGGTGCTGGAGCAGCGCGGCACCGGGCTCGGCGAGCGGCTCGCCAACGCGTACGCCGAGGTCGCTGCCGCGTACCCCGGGCGGCCGGTGGTGCAGATCGGGATGGACACGCCGCAGGTGACGCCGGGCCGGCTGGCCGCGGCGGTGGCGGGGCTGCGCGCCTCCGACGCGGTGCTCGGTCGGGCGCACGACGGCGGCTGGTGGTCGTTGGGGCTGCGCGACCCCCGGCACGCCCGGGTGTTGCGGGACGTTCCCATGTCGACGCCCGACACCGGTCGCGACACGTGGGCGGCCCTGACCGGGCGTGGCCTGCGGACCGCGCCGCTGCCGGTCCTGCGGGACGTCGACAAGTGGTCCGACGCCCTCGCGGTGGCCGTCGAGGTTCCCGGCGGACGCTTCGCCCGCCAGGTCGCGGCGGTCCGCCTCACCCTGCTGCCGGAGGGCCGGCGGTGAACCCCGTCGACACCGCCCCGGTCGAGGCCGCGCCGCCGGTACGGTCGCCGTCCGGGCCGACGCCGCGCCGGGGGTACGACGGATCCGGCGACCCCTTCGCCGCCGCGCTCGCCGCCGACCGGGTGGCCCTGCGGCGGTGGCTGGTGCACGGCGACGGGGTCCGTAGCCGGCTCCCGGTGGACCGCTGGCACGGCACGGCCGAGTCGGCGGTCACCGGCCTCGTCGCCCGCTGTGGTGGCCCGACGCTCGACCTCGGGTGCGGGCCGGGCCGGCTCACCGTGGCGCTGACCCGGGCCGGCCGGACCGCGGTCGGCGTGGACGTCTCGCCGACGGCGGTGCGGCTCACCCGCGCCCGTGGCGCGGTCGCGGTGCACGGCGACCTGTTCGGGCCGCTACCCGCCGAGGGTCGGTGGGCGCACGCGGTGCTGATCGACGGGAACATCGGCATCGGCGGCGAGCCGGTGGCGCTGCTGCGCCGTTGCCGGGACCTGCTCGCGCCGGGTGGCACGGTCCTGGTCGAGCTGGAGCGGCCCGGCGCGGGGTCGTGGCAGGGCCAGGCCCGGGTGGCCGCCGAGCAGCGGACCGGACGGGTGCTGCTGGGCCCGGTGTTCCGCTGGGCCCGGGTTGACGCGCGTGCGGTGCCCGCGGTCGCCGACGCCGCCGGCCTGGCGGTCCAGGACGTGTTCCGGCAGGGGCGGCGCTGGTTCGGTGAGCTGCGGGCGAACCGCTGAGAGGGCGGGCGTCAGGCCGCCGGCAGGCGCACCACGAACCGGCACCCACCGCCGACGTTCTGCACGTCCACCCGACCGCCGTGCGCCTCGACCAGTCCGCGTACGATCGCCAGCCCCAGCCCGCCGGAACCCTCGCCACCGGGGCGGGGCGTACGGGCCGGCTCGCCCCGGAACGCGACGTCGAACAGTCGGGGCAGGTCGTCCTCGGGGATGCCGCCGCAGGTGTCGGCGATCGCCAGCCAGGCGGCGTCGCGTTCAGATCCGGCGTCCACCCGCACCGTGCCGTCGCTCGGCGTGTAGTGCACCGCGTTGAGCAGCAGGTTGCCCACCACCCGGGCCAGCTCGGGTTCACTGGCCAGCACGGTGGGCCAGCCCGACTCGGCGGCCTCCAGTCGGATGCGCCGGGCCTTCGCCAGGGGCGCGGTGCCGGCGAGGGCGTCGGAGACGACCTCACCCAGCGGCACCGCCGACAGGGTCAGCCGCAGCGCGCCGGCGTTGATCCGGGACAGCTCGAACAGGTCGTCGACGAGTCGGGTCATCCGATCGGTCTGCACACGGATCCGCCGGTGATACTCGGCGACCGTCGCCGGGTCGTCGACCACCCGGTCCTCCAGCGCCTCGGCCATCGCCCGCAGGCCGGCCAGCGGCGTCCGCAGGTCGTGCGACACCCAGGCGACCAGGTCCCGGCGGCCCTTCTCGACCCGCCGTTCCCGCTCCCGGGCCTGGGCCGCCCAGACCGCCGCCACGGCCAGTCGACGCCCGAAGTACCAGCCCACGCCGAGGCTCACCACCGCCGCCGCGGCGACCGTGAGCAGGACGACCTGGAGGTCGTGCGGGGACAGGAACATCGCCTGGGCGACCACCACCACTCCGGCCACCACGGCGACCACGGCGATGGTGAGCAGGACGCACACGTGCACGGTGATCGACCGGTGCCGCAGCAGCCGCAGGGTCAGCGCGCCCAGCAGACCCACGCCGAGCGCGGCCGCGAGCGCCGCCCCGAAGATCAGCGCCAGGTCACGCATCGGCCGGCTCGTACCGGTAGCCGACGCCCCAGACCGTGACGATGCGTCGTGGCTCGGCCGGGTCGTCCTCGATCTTCTCCCGCAACCGGCGGACGTGCACCGTCACCGTGGACTGGTCGCCGAAGTTCCACCCCCACACGCGTTCCAGCAGCTCGGTGCGCTTGAACGCCCGTGTCGGGTGTCGCATCAGGTGCGCCAGCAGATCGAACTCGCGCAGCGTCAGGGCCAGCTCGCGGCCGTGCAGGCGGGCGATCCGTGGCCCGGTGGCCACCTCCAGCCCCGCGTCGGCCAGCAGTTCGGCCGCCGGCGCGGCCGGCTCACCGGCCCGGCGCAGCACCGAACCGACCCGCAGCACCAGCTCCCGCGGCGAGAAGGGCTTACTCAGGTAGTCGTCGGCGCCGAGTTGCAGCCCGAGCACCCGGTCCGCCTCGTCGCCGCGCGCCGTCAGCATGATGATGGGTACGCCGTCCGGCCGCTCCCGCAGTCGCCGGCACACCTGCAACCCGTCCAGCCCGGGAAGCATCAGGTCCAGCACGACCAGGTGCGGCGGCCGGTCCTGGACGGCCTCCAGGGCGGCCAGCCCGTCCGCGACGTGACTCACCTCGTACCCGGCGTGTTCCAGGTAGCGGCAGACCACGTCGCTGACCGTCCGGTCGTCGTCGACCACGAGCACCCGCTGCGCCACCGGTCACCTCCCCGCGGCCAGCCTAGCCAGCACCGATGCGGCCGGCGATTTCGCAGACCTTGTGGTCTCCTTACGTTCCGTACCCCAGTCGTCCCGACGCACCGACTGGCCGGTCCGCCTGGTGACGGCGAGGCCTGTGGTGCGCAGTGGGCTGCGTACGATGCGGGGCTGAGTTCCCTCGTCGCGGCGGAGGTATCGGGCAGATGGCAGGCCAGCACGAGGGTTTCGCCCTCGGCGTCGACCTCGGTACGTCCAACACGGTGGCCGTGCTGCGCTGGCCGGACGGTCGGACCCGGCCGGTGCTGATGGACGGTCAGCCGGTCAGCCCGTCGGCCGTGTACGCCGACCCGGACGGCACGCTGCACGTCGGCTGGGACGCCCGGCGGCTGGCGCAGGCCGATCCGGCCCGGTTCGAGGCGAACCCGAAGCGTCGGGTGGACGAGCCGACCGTGCTGCTCGGTGACCGGTCGTACCCGCCGGCGGAGTTGCTCGCCGCGGTGCTGGCGGCGGTCGCGCGGGCCGCGGTGGGTGCGGTCGGCTTCCTGCCTCCGGCCGTGCTCACCTGTCCGGCGGCCTGGGACGAGTCACGGCGGCAGGTGCTCGCCGACGCGCTGTTGCGGGCCGGATGGCCGCAGGCCGCCGAGCACACGCTCGCCGGGCCGACGCCACCGGGCACACGTCTGCTGCGTGAGCCGGTGGCCGCTGCCCGCTACTACACCCAGGTCCTGCACCGGCCGGTGCCGGTCGGTGGCGCGATCGCGGTGTTCGACTTCGGTGGCGGGACGCTCGACGTCGCGGTGTTGCGCAACGAGGGCGCCGACCCGTGGGGTGACTCCGGGTTCCTGGTGGTCGCCGACGGCGGTCTGCCCGACCTGGGCGGCCTCGACCTGGACGCGGCGCTGGTGCAGCGGGTCGGCGAGCTGCTGGGCGAGCGGCACGCCCGACGGTGGGCGCGCCTGGTCCGCCCGTCAGACCCGGCGCAGCGCCGCGACCAGGTCCGACTGTGGGACGAGGTACGCGGCGCGAAGGAGACGCTGTCCCGTTCCGCTGTGGCGCCGGTCGCGGTGCCCGGGGTGGCCGAGGCGGTGCGGTTGACGCGCGACGACGTCGAGCGGGTGGCGGCGCCGCTGTTGCGTCGTGCCGTGGAGCGCGCCCGGGAGGTGATCGCCGCGGCCGGCCTGCGCCCCGACCAGCTCGCCGGGCTGTTCCTGGTGGGCGGCTCCTCGCGGATTCCGCTGGTGGCACGAATGCTGCACGCCGAGCTGGGCGTGGCCCCGACGGTGCTGGACCAGCCGGAGCTGCCGGTGGCCGAGGGCGCGCTGACGGACCTTCCGCTGCGCCGAGCGCTGCCGGCGTACGCGGGACCGCAGGCCGTCCCGCAGGCTTCGACGGCCGGCCCGCCCGCGCCGGTTGCGGCGTCGACCGTGCCGGCCCCGGCCGGTCCGCCGGGCGTTCCGGCTGCGGCGGAGAACGCGCCGACCGTGCCGTCGCAACCCGGGCCGGCGTCGGCCAGGCCGAGCGGATCGGCCGGGGCGGACGGCTCGGGTTGGCAGCCGGCGCCGCCGGGCGTCGCGGGCACCCTGGTCGGCGGGGCGGGAGCCACCCCGACGCCCACCCCGCCCATCCCGAGCGGCGGTACGACCTGGCGGCGGGCCCGGTGGGTGGTGCTCGGGGCCGTGCTCGCCCTGGCCGGGGTGGCCACCGCGGCGACGCTCTACCTGCTGCGGGACCGCTATCCGGACCTGGAGTTCGGGCCGCTGCGCGAGCTGTCGAGGCCATCGGCCGGCGCCGAGCGGCCCAGCGGCATGTGGACCGCGGTGCTCGGCGACCGGGCCTATCTCGGGTACCCGCTGCCGGACGACCGGCTGGAGGTGGTCGCCGTCGACACCGGCACCGGCGACGAGCTGTGGCGCAGGCAGACCGGCGTCACCGCCGACGACTGGGCCGGCCTCGTCGCCGTGCCGGGGGCGGTTGCCGTCCTCGCGGACGCGCCGGGCGACAGCACTCCGCGCGAACTGGCCGTCCTGGACGCCCGGTCCGGCGCCCAGCGCTGGCACCGGACGGTCCGCGGCGACGACGACGTCTACTTCTCCGACGACACCGCCGTGCTGGTGGACCGGGCCGCCGGGCGGCTGGTCGGCCTGAAGCTGGGCGACGGCACCGACAAGTGGAGCAGGCCCAACCCGCGTGACCAGTACGGCGGGGCGCGTACCGTCGTCGAGCCGGTGGGCACCGACGCGGCGGCGGGCGGGCCGGCCTTCCTCGGCGGCGCTGCCCGCGACCCGTGGACGGGCAAGGGGCGACGACTCGTGCAGATCGGGGCGGACCGCTCGGCGCGGCTAGTCGACATGTCCTCCGGCTCGGTGCTGCGCGAGTGGGGCAACGTGGCCGACCTCGACGACCTGGTGGTGGCGCACGAGGACCGCCTCTTCGTGGCCCCCACCGACGGCGGGTACCAGGTGCTGGCGTACGACCTGGGTTCCGACGCGGCGCCGGTGGTCGTCTACCGGGCCGAGAACGCGGAGTACCGGCCGAAGGCGCTGGTGGCCTGCGGCGAGCGGCGGGCCTGTCTGGTGCAGGTACGCAACAGCGACGCCGAGCACACCGAGGTGGTGGCGGCGACCGAGGGGAAGTCGGCGATCTCCTGGTCGGCGCCGGGCGCGACCGGCCTGGTGCCGGTCGGCGAGCAGGTGCTCACCCAACGGGAGTACCCGAAGGCGACGGTCACCCTCTTCGACACGGCCGGCAAGGCGTTGCTGGCCGACCGCCCCGGCGTGGCGGCCCGACTGGACGCCGGCAACCTGCTCGTCTTCGCCGAGCCGACCAGCACGGTGGCGGACAACCGGAGCGTGGCCGGCGTGTGGGCCGAGTCGGGCGACGTCGACGAGTTGGGCCAGCTCGTCGACGTGCGCAGCGCGTCCTGCTCGTGGAACACGCGGGTGATCGCGTGCGGCGCAGACAAGGACTTCGTGCTGTACCGGTTCGCCGACGACTGACCGCCGGCCGGACAGATGCCGGTGGAGTGCGCGACGGATCCGTGGCGGGCGGCCCGTAGGATGCTCCGGTGAATCTTCGGGGTACGGTCCGCGCCGATCGTCCGCTGGTGGTGCTCGCCGTGGGGGAGGAGGCCCGCTACCTGCCGGCCGAGCTGCCGGTGCTGCTCACCGGCATGGGCAAGGTCAACGCCGCCAGCGCGGTCGCGGCGGTGCTGGCGGCCGGCCCGCGTCCCAGCCTGCTGCTCAACCTGGGTACGGCCGGCGCGCTGCGCCCCGGCTGGACGGGTATCCACGAGGTCGCCACCGTGCTCCAGCACGACCTGGACACGGCTCTGCTGCGTACCCTCACCGGTCAGACCTACGGCGCGCCGCTCGCGCTGGCCGCCGAGGGCGCGGTGCTGGCCACCGGTGACACCTTCGTGGCCGACGACGACGCGCGGGACCGGCTGGCGCAGCGCGCCGACCTGGTGGACATGGAGGGGTACGCGGTGGCCTGGGCCGCCGCGCAGGCCGGGGTGCCGTGTCGGCTGGTCAAGCAGGTCAGTGACGAGGCGGGGGAGGGCGCGGCCCGGACCTGGCGGGAGTCGGTGGACGCCTGCGCCCGCGATCTCGCCGAGTGGGTCGGGCGCCACCTCGGCTGACCGCGCTGGGTCACCCGGCGGGCCCGCGCGGTCGGAGTCCGCGCGTGGTCTCCCGGTCGCCGGAGCCGGGGATCAGGACGTGCCCGGCCAGTGCGAGCGCCACGATCGCGGTGACCAGCACCGGTGGCCAACCGCCGGCCCAGGGCAGCACCAGTAACGGGAGCAGTTGCGTCGCCACCCGCCGCCACGGCACGCGGGTGGACAGCAGGTAGGTGAACAGCGCCCGGCCGAGCACGAACACCAGCGGCCCGCCGATGATCAGCATCAGCCACCAGGCCGGGGTCGTGCCGCTCGGACGGTTGACGACCAGGTCGACGGAGGCCGCCGTGATGGTCACGCCGCCCAGCAGCACGAGGTGGGTGTACGGGGCGATCCGGGTGGACCGGCCGGGCGCGGAGGCCGCCGCGGTCTCGAGCAACTCGCCGGCGCGAAACACGTAGATCTGCCAGAGCAGCAGCATGATGGCGAACGCGCAGAGCAGGGCAGCGATCCGGAGGCGGTCGAATTCGCTGCGGCTGAGCTCCAGGGTGGGTATCAGGATGATGTCGCCGAGGGCCAGGATGACGAACTGCTGGTACCGCTCGCCCAGGTGCGCGGTGGTCCGGTCGTACTGGTCGAGAGGCACCCGGCCGAGCCACGGGGTGGGGTAGCGCGCCGCCGCGGCGAGCACGTCGATCGCGATCGCGGTGGTCCAGATCCACAACCGCCCCGAGTCGACCAGCACGCCGATGATCCAGAGGACACCGGAGACCAGGAACCAGAACAGGAACCGGGTGGCTCGCGCCATGGCCGCTCGGTGCCGCTGCCGGTACAACGTGCTGACCAGGACAATGCCGCGCACCACGTGGGTGCCGACGTAGGCGAGCGCGAAGACCGTGGCCTGCCCTCTGGTGATCATCGGCAGCGCCGCCGCCATCCCGACCGACCCGACCATGGCCACCATGAGGATGAGCTGGATCGGGCGCTGCTGCGGATCGTAGAACTCGGTGGTGGTCGTGGTGACCGACCACGTCCACCAGATCGCGGTCAGCATCAGCGCCACCGCCGTGCTGCGGCGCCAGGAATGCTCGTCGGCGAGCAGCGTCGAGGTCTGCGCGAGCGCGGCCACGAAGACCACGTCGAAGAGCAGTTCGAGCAGCGTCGCCCGGGTCGACCCGTCCGGCCGGCGTACCAGCGCCGCGGTGCCTCCGGTGGTCATGCCCGGCCTCCCGCCGTGTCTTCGAGGATTATCGGCGGCGGGGGCGCGGCACGTCCCCGGTTCGGCGATTCCCGCTGAGCGGGGAAGAGGGCGACCGGAGGTTGCCACGGCGGGCCCCCCGGGTGACGCTTGTCGGCATCCATCGATCTCGATCTCCGTCGGAGGTTCGGATGCGTCGTTCGCCGCTCGCCGCCCTCGTCCTGACCGCCCTGCTGCTCGTCGCGCCGGGCGCGGCACAGGCCGCCCTCCCCGCTCATGCCGCGCCCGACGCGGCCGGTGCCCTGTCCGGGGTACGCACGCCGGGCGTCGCCTGGGGCGCCGACCCGGCCACCGGCCGGATGACCGTCACCGTCGACGACACGGTGACGCCCGCCGACCTGGCGAGGCTGCGGGCGGTGGCCGATCGCGCCGGCGCGCTGCTGCGCCGGGAGCCCGGCACGCTGCGCACCCTGATCGCCGCCGGCCAGGGCATCTACGGCGGCGGTAGTCGTTGCTCGCTGGGCGCGAACGTGCGCAGTGGCAGTACCTACTACGTGGTCACCGCCGGGCACTGCACCGGGACCGTCAGCACCTGGTACGCCGACAGCGCGCAGACCACCGTCCTGGGCACCCGCACCGGCACCAGCTACCCGGGCAACGACTACGGGCTGATCCGCTACACGGGCCGGATCGCGCATCCGAGCGCCGTCTACACCTATCCCGGGCTGCTGACCATCAACGGACCCGGCACCGCGTACGTGGGTCAGGCGGTGTGCCGCAGCGGCGTCACCACCGGCGTGCGCTGCGGCACGGTCACCGGGCTCAACCAGACCGTCAACTACGCCACCGGCGTGGTCTACGGCCTGATCCGCACCAACATCTGCGCCGAGCCGGGGGACAGCGGCGGGCCGCTGTACGTGGCGTCCACCGGCACCATCATCGGCATCCTGTCCGGGGGCAGCGGCAACTGCACGTCCGGTGGAACGACCTACTACCAGCCCATCGCGGAGGTGCTGGCGGCGTACGGACTGACCCTGCCCTGATCGCTGTTGCGCTCAGCGCAACGGGTTGCTCACGTGGCACAACGCGCCTAGGCTCGGCGGGACCCCGGACCCCTCCCCGAGGACGTGCGCCGCGATGCCGAGCGAGCCCCGACCCGACCGCACGGCCACCTCGACCGGCCCGCCGCCGGCCGAGGTGGTCACGGTGGGCGAGACCATGGTGATGCTGTGCCCGCCCGCGGGCGAGCCGCTGGAGCACGCCGAACGCGTCACCGTCTCGGTCGGCGGCGCGGAGTCCAACGTGGCCGGCTACCTGGCCCGGCTCGGCCACCGGGCGACCTGGGTGGGCCGGGTCGGCGACGACCCCTTCGGCCGGCTCGTCGTGCGGCACGTCGCCGACACCGGTGTCGACGTCGACCTGGTGGCGGTGGACCCGGCCGCACCCACCGGCCTCTACGCCAAGGACCCCGGCCCCACGGCCACCGCCGTGCACTACTACCGGGCCGGCTCGGCCGCGTCCCGAATGGACGGCGACACGCTGGCCGACCCACGGCTGGCCGGCGCACGGGTGCTGCACCTGTCCGGGATCACCCCGGCGCTCTCGGCCTCCTGCCGGGCGCTGGTCGAGCGCGCGGTGACCGACCGGCCACTACCGGGCGCGCTGGTCAGCTTCGACGTCAACCACCGGGCCCGGCTCTGGCCCGCCGAACGGGCCGCGCCCGTGCTGCGCGACCTCGCCGACCGCAGCGACCTGGTCTTCGTCGGGCAGGACGAGGCGTACGCCCTCTGGGGCACGAGCGATCCGGCCGCCGTACGCCGACTGCTGCCCGGCCCCCAGGCGGTGGTCGTCAAGGACGGTGCGGTCTGTGCCACCGTCCTGTTCCGCGACGCCGAGCCGGTCGTCGTCCCGGCCCCCCGCGTGTCGGTGGTGGAACCGGTGGGCGCGGGTGACGCCTTCGCCGCCGGCTACCTGGCCGGACTGCTGCGCGACCTCGACCCGACGCGACGGCTGCGCCTCGGTCACCTCGTCGCCGCGCAGGCGCTGGGCAGCACCGGTGACGACGCGCCGCTGCCGCCCTGGTCGTGGTTCGAACGGCTGATCGACGGTCCCTGGTCGCCACCCGACCTGACCGCCGCCCGAGCAGAGGGCTGAGGGGTGTCCGAGGGCGTCGACCGGGCGATGCGCGCGCTCGAACTCCTGGCCCGCGAGCCGGCGCAGCTCGGCGGCGTGGCCACCCACCTGGGCGTGCACAAGTCCACCGCGCTGCGCCTGCTGCAGTCGCTCGAGGCGGGTGGCTTCGCGCGCCGCGCCGACGGCGGCTGGACGGTGGGTCTGCGGCTGATCGACCTCGCCCAGCAGGCCCTGGACTCGCTGGACGTCCGCGCGGTGGCCCGCCCCCACCTGGCGGCGCTGGGCCGCGACTGCGGGCACACCATCCACCTCGCGCAGGTGGTCGACGACGACCTCGTCTACGTCGACAAGATCGAGGCCCGGGGTCAGGTCCGCATGTACTCCCGGATCGGCCGCACCGCGCCGCTGCACGCCAGCGGGGTGGGCAAGGTGGTGCTCGCGTACGGTCCGACGTCCCGGGTGTCCCAGCTGGTCGACGGCGGCACGCTGCCGGCGTACACCCCGGGCACCATCTGCGACCCGGCGGAGCTGCGCACGGAGCTGGCGGCCGTCGCCGCGCAGGGCTGGGCCGCCGACGACGGCGAGTTCGAGCCGCTGATCAACTGTGTGGCGGCACCGGTCCGACAGGCCGACGGCGCGGTCACGGCCGCGGTGTCGGTGACCGCGCCGACGGTGGTGGCCACCCTCGCCGACCTGCGCGCCCTACTACCCCGACTGCTGGCCACCACCCAGCAGATCTCCCGCGACCTCGGATGGAGTGGACCATGACCACAACGGACTTCGCGCACCTCTTCGGCGGCGCCCGGGTGATGGCGATCCTGCGCGGCCTGCCGGTCGCCGAGACGGTCCGGCTCGCCGAGCGCGCCTGGGACCTCGGCATCGAGGTGGTGGAGGTGCCGGTCGCCACCGCCGACGCGGTGCCCGCCCTGCGCGCCGGGTCGGCGGGTGTCTCGCCCCGGGCGACGACCTCGGCCAACCCGTGCTCGCCCAGGGCGTGCAGCAGCAGCACGTGGGCGTCGAGGCAGAACT
>NZ_JBFAOC010000094.1:0-14756 GCF_040675055.1 Micromonospora sp. NPDC049662 | reverse complement strand
CCGCAACCAGCTCCTCGACGTCGGACGCGAGGTCGAGAGCGCCGTGGACCTGGGCCTCCACGTAGTCGTCGAGCGCCCGACCGACGGTTCCCGGCAGGCCGGCCACCGGCGTGGGATCGAGCACCACGGTCGCCGTGGCGCTCTGCGGCGGCACGCCCGGCTCCGTCGGCGCGTCGGTGTACTCCGCGACGAACACCGCGGTCAGGTTGTCCGCGCCGCTGTGCCCACCGTCGAGGAAGGTGGGGATGGTGCCCGAGCAGCCGGTCGCCGTGGAGAGCGGATGCCCGTGCTCATCGTGGCCGAGCACGTAGGTGACCTTCACCCGCGAGCAGTCCACCGGAAGGTCGTCGGTGACCTTGATTTCGTACGCGACCGTCTGCCCGAACTGGAAGGGCTGCCCGGCCACCGGGGCGACGAACTCGATGACCGGCGCGGTCGGCCCGACCACCAGCGGCAGGGTCGCCGAGGCCGAGCGTCCGGTGCGGTCGGTCACCTTCAGCGTCGGCGTGTACGAGCCGTTCTCCTGGAACGTCCACGACGGATTGGGGTCGGTGCTGTCCACCGAACCGTCCGCGTCGAAGTCCCACGCGTAGCTCAGCTTGTCGCCGTCCGGGTCGGTGGTGCCGGCGCTGGAGAACGCGACGGTCAGCGGGGCCTGCCCGACGGTCGGGGTGCCGCTGATCTTCGGGATCGGCGTCCGGTTGCCCCGGACGAAGTCGATCCGCGACAACTGCGCGTCCGGGTTCTCGGCGAAGTAGCCGTCGCCGTACTCCAGGACGTAGAGCGCGCCGTCCGGACCGAACTCCATGTCCATCGGGTTGTCCACCACGATCGACGGCGCCACCGGCCGGATGTCCGTGACGTCGCCGTCGGCGTCGAGGCGGAACTCCTTGATGTAGTCCCGGGTCCACTCGTAGAACAGCGGCACCCCGTCGTAGTAGGCCGGCCACCGGGTACGCGACGTGCTGGTCCCGTCGTAGTCGTACGCCGGGCCACCCATCGGGGCGATGCCGCCGGTGCCCAGCTGCGGGAACTCGGCCGAGGCGGCCGCCGAGTACCAGACCTGCGGGGCCTCGACCGGCGGCAGCACGCGCTTGCCCGTGTTGTGCGGTGAGTCGTTCACCGGGCGCGTGCAGTTGAACTTCGGACCGGACTCGCCGGTGGCGAAGTCGTAGTCGCGGTAGGCGATGGTCGGCGTCACGCAGTACGGCCAGCCGTAGTTCGCCGGCTTGTCGACCACCATCCACCGGCCGTGCCCGGCCGGCCCGCGCTGCGGGTTCGCCGTGGAGGCGTCGGGGGAGTAGTCGCCCACGTACACGTCGTCGGTGCGCCGGTCGACCGCGAAGCGAAACGCGTTGCGCAGCCCCATCGCGTAGATCTCCGGTCGGGTCTGCGCGGTGCCCGGCTTGAACAGGTTGCCCGCCGGCACCGTGTACCCGCCACCGGACTTCACCTTGATGCGCAGCAGCTTGCCGCGCAGGTCGTTGGTGTTGGCCGCGGTGCGCTGGGCGTCGTACGCCGGGTTCCGGTCGGCCCGCTCGTCGATCGGGACGTAGCCGTCGGAGGCGAACGGGTTGGTGTCGTCACCCGTCGACAGGTACAGGTTGCCCTTGCTGTCGAAGTCGATCTGGCCGCCGACGTGGCAGCAGATCCCCCGGTCGGTCGGCACGTCGATGATCTGCTGCTCGCTGGCGAGGTTGAGCTTCATCCCCTCCAGCTTGAACCGGGACAGCCGCAGCGCGCCCTTGAACCGCTGCCAGTCCGCCGCGGTGCCGACCTCCGGCGCGTCCCCCTCGTTGACGTCCGGCGTGGCCGGGTCGTCCACCGGGGTGTCCATGGGTGGTGAGTAGTACAGGTACACCCACTTGTTCTGGGCGAAGTTCGGGTCGATCGCGATGCCCTGCAACCCCTCCTCGTCGTGCTGGTACACGTCGATGTCGGCGGCGAGGGTGTTGAGCCCGGTGCGCGGGTCGTGGATGCGTACCTCGCCGGTCCGGGAGGTGTGCAGCACCCGCAGGTCGGGCAGGACGGCGAGGCTCATCGGCTCGCCCGGGAAGTCGTTGAGCGTCACCTTCTGGAAGCTGCTGTCCGGTGGCGGAGCCGGCGCGGCGGTCGCCGCCGTCGTCGGCGCGACCAGGCCGGCGGTCACCAGGAGCAGGGCGGACGCGAATGCGGTTCTGTTCATCAAATAGCCCTTCACGGTGCTCAGTACCGGAGCGAGGCGAGATAGTCGAAGCCGACCCGGGCGGTCTCGAGGGCGTCGGCCGGCACCCGCGGCGAGGTGCCCGCGTCGTCGCGCTCCACGATGTACTCCTCGATGCCCGCCTCGCGCTCGTGGGCGAAGATGCGACCGAAGTCGATGACGCCGTTGCCGAGATCGGCGAAGCCACCCTCGACGTCCAGGTCCTTGACGTGCACCTGACGGATTCGCCCGCGGTTCTCCCGGATGACGTCGACCGGGTCGTGCGCTCCCCGCCAGGTCCAGTAGAGGTCCAGCTCGAAGTGGACCAGCCGGGGATCGGTCTGCCCGGTGAGGATCTCGAAGCCGGTCGAGCCGTCGGTCAGCGGCACGAACTCCAGCTGGTGGTTGTGGTAGCCGAAGTCGAGGCCCGCACGCTCGGCGAGCCGGCCGGCCTGGTTGAGGTCCCGGGCCAGGGCCCGGTAGATGGCCGGGTCCCGGTACGGGCGGCCCTCGGCGTCCCGACCGAAGTACGGGTGCACGATCTTCTTGGAGCCCAGCGTGTTGGCGTCGGCCAGGGCGCGTTCCCAGGTGGCGGCGTCGAACGGCTGCGGGATACCGGTGTGCCCGGAGGTGGCCCGCAACCCGGCGGCGTCGAGCGCGGCGCGGAACTCCGCGGCCGTACGCCCGACGAAGCCGGCGTGCTCCACCCGTCGGTAGCCGATGCGACGCAGGGCGGCGAGGGTGCCCGGCAGGTCGGCGGCGAGCTGGTCGCGCAGGGTGTAGAGCTGGATGCTGATGCGGTCCACCGGCACCCGACGCCGGCCGTGGGACTGACCTGCGGCGGCGGTGTCACCGGCGGGCGCCGCGTTGGCCGGGCCGGCGAAAAGCCCGGCAGCGCCGACAGCGGCGGCGGAGACGGTCGCGGCGCGGAGCAACCCTCGCCGACTGACCGACTCGGACGCCCCGGTCGACTCCGAGCGGTTGGCCTGGTGATCCATGGTGGTGGTTCCTTCCTGACGGATGGCGTGCCGTCGGCAGCGGTCAACCGGCTGCCCGTACCGGGACGCGCCGAACCGGCCGGAGATGTGCTCCGGCGTGGACGGTGTGGACGACGCGTTATTCCGCGGTCGGCGACCCTCTGGGCGGACCGCGGCCGACCCCGGCAGGGGCGGCAGGCAGGCTGATCGACGAATGGGCAACCCTCTATCTGGAAAGCGACCCTACCCTTGACCATGGACAAAGGCAAAGCTCCCTCACGATCAGCAGAAGTTTCGCTCCACCTGACAAAAGTCCGCCCACCAGGTGCGCGACCCCAGACTCCACGCCCCGCACCCGCCGCGCCGATCTTGCACTTTCTGCGCCGACATACCGGACTTGCCTGCCGATAACGGCAACCGAAAGTGCAAGATCGGCGCGACGGGTGGGGTGGGACCCGGGACTTGCTCCCTCGGGCGGGCTCAGCTGCTGCTCGTGGGTTGTGGGGCTGCCAAGATCCGCGCAACATCGGGGATCTTGCTGCCTCCCGCCGGCCGGAGGCAGCAACATCGGGGAAGTTGTGCGGATCTTGACCAGCCCAGCCCAGACCGGCCCGCTCCGGCCGGTCGTGTGCCTGCTGCGTCAGTCGTGCACCTAGGGCGATAGGGGCGGGAGTGGCGGCGGCGTGGTCGGACCGGACGTTGCGGGTCGGCGGGCATGCGGGCGGCCGGAGAGCACCCACAACCGGCAGTGGTGCGCTTTCTCGGCAAGCGGCTCAGTGGCGGAAAATGCGTCGATAAATGCGCTCGCGATTATCTCCGAATGCCCTGAATGCTCCCGTCGAGGCGGCCAGAATATGAGTGAGGGAAGCCGAAAACGGGGGGACTGAACATGACGTCTAGGCGGCGATTGACGCTGTTGGCGGTAACTGTCGCGGCCGCACCGCTCGTGTTGGGCGGGTGCACCATCGGTCGGGACCCGGTGGCCGGGCCGGCCAAGCGGCACGCCGCGCCGCCGGAACTCACCGTCACGCCGGGCGACAAGACCCGCGAGATCCCGGTCAGCGCCGAGGTCGGCACGGTGGTCAAGGGCGGACGGGTCACGGCTGTCCGACTCACCGACGACAAGGGCGCGCAGGTCAAGGCGGAGCCGCGTGAGGATGGCTCGGGTTGGGTGCCGAGCGCGCCGCTGCAGCCCCGGCGCACGTACACCGCGGAGGTGACGGCGACCGGCGACTCGGGTGCGACGACGACGCGGACCACCACGTTCACCACGATGGCCACGTCGACGAAGCCGCAGGTGACCAGCACGCTCTATTTCGTCGGCAACCGGACGTACGGTACTGCCATGCCGGTAACGGTGGCGTTCGACCCGGCAATTCCGAAAGAGGCCAGGGCGGATGTGCAGCGCCGGTTGTTCGTGAAGACGAATCCGCCGCAGCCGGGCACCTGGTCGTGGCTGGACGACGGGAGTCAGGTCTATTACCGGGCACCCGATTTCTGGCGACCCGGGACGACGATCAGCGTCCGGGCCGGTCTGCAGGGGCTGCCGATCGGTAAGAAACTGATGGGGGACGCCGAGCGGACCGCCACCTCGAAGATCGGCAAGCAGGTCTCCTTGGAGATCGACAACGCCACGAAGCAGATGTCGGTGCTGCGCGACGGCAAGCTGGTCCGCCGGATCCCGGTCAGCCTGGGCAAGCCGAGTACGCCGAGTTCCAGCGGCAAGATGGTGATCATGGAGAAGCACGAGCGGACCACCTTCGACACCCGGGGTGAGCCGAACGGCGGCTACGTGGTCGACGTCGACGACGCCCAGCGGCTCACCTGGGGCGGCGAGTTCATCCACTCGGCGCCCTGGTCGGAGGGCGAGCAGGGCTACACCAACACCTCGCACGGCTGCGCGAACGTCTCCGCCACCGCCGCCGACTGGCTGATGGGCGTGACCCAGGTCGGCGACCTGGTCACCGTCAAGGGCACCGAGGTCGAGTTGCAGCCCGGCAACGGCTGGACGGCGTGGAACGTGAGCTGGGACGAGTTCGTCAGGGGCAGCGCGTTGCCGGTGCCTCCGGGGCTCAAGCCCGCGCCGGCCGCCCCGGCGCATCCGGGGGCGGTCGCCGGTGGGTCGCCGGCCCCGGCGCCCTCGGTGAGCGGCCGCTGACAGACACCCTTCGGGCCGGTCCACCCACGCGGTGGGCCGGCCCGCTCGCCTTCGCGGGGGCGGGGACCGCCGCCGTCGGGGCCGGCCGCCGCCCGGGGGCGTCGGGCGCGGGCCAGGCTCGTCACCCCAGGGGTACGCGGGCCACGCCGGACCCGGTGAGGCTGCCCAACCAGAGGTGGTCGCCGTGCTGTCGTACCCCGGTGATCATCGAGTAGTGCCCGGCCGGGCCGTGCAGCGTACGACGGACCGTGCCCTCGCCGTCGACGAGCGCGACCAGCCCGTAGCGGCGTGGCTGCGGCTGCATGGCGTCGGGCAGCAGCGCGGCGAGCTGGCGCAGCCGTGGGTGCGGCAGCAGCCGTTCGGCGAGGGGCACGCGGGGGCTGGGCAGGGCGATCCAGTACGTGCCGTCGCCCACGGCGCAGAGATTGTCCGGGTACGCGGGCAGGTCGGCGAGCACCCGCACCCCGCCGCTCAGCTCGACGCGCAGCAGCCGGTGGGTGGTGGTCTCCACCAGCATCAGCGCCGACTCGTCGGGCGTCAGGGCGATGCCGTTGGGAAAGTACAGCCCCTCGGCCACGACCTCGGTGCGCCCACTGCCCGGGTGGTGGGCCAGCACCCGGCCGTTGGGGCGGTGCTCCAGCAGGTCCCGTTTCCAGTGCGAGACCGGAAACCGGTCCGACGAGTCGGTGAAGTAGACGGTGCCGTCGCGGGCCACCGTCGCGTTGTTGGCCAGGTGCACGGGCGGCGCCGTCCCGGTCAGCTCGCGGACCGTTCCGTCCGGCGTGACCCGTAGCAACCCGCGGTACGCGTCGCAGACGACCAGGGCCTCCCCGGACGGGTCCAGCTCGATGCCGAGCGGCCGGCCGCCGGTCTCGGCCAGCAGCCGTCCCCGGGTGCCGGCCGGCGCGTCGACCGGCCACCACCAGAGGTTGCCGTCCTCGTCGCCGCTGACGACCCGACCGGACGGGTCCACGAGCACGTCCTCGGGCCCGACGGCGCCTTCGGGAAGGGGCAGGAGGTCGACCTGGTCGAGGCGGCGATCGGTGGCCGCCCACACGCCGCGAAGCGGAGGCGGGACGGTGGCCGGTTCGCGGACGGGCCGGATCAACCGTGGCGGCCGGGGGCGGGGGATCACCATCGCCCCATTCTCCGACGCTGATGCGGGGCGTGCCCGGTACGGCGCGCCACCTGGTCGTTCGGCCGACCCCGACGCCCCTGGCCTCCACCCTCGGGCGGATGAGGGGAAGCCTGGGGGATGACCCTGGACGTACCCGGAATCACTCCCCGGACGGGCGAAACTGTCGGTGGTGGGGGCTAGATTTCAGGGCATGGAAGAGCGCAGCGACCGGATCGACGTGCAGGTCAGCGTGGGTGACCAGGCGGTCCAGGTGCGGGTGGCCGGTGAGGTCGACATCGCCACCGTGGCCGTGTTCCGGTCCGCGCTGTGGTCCGCGCCGGCGCGTCCGGTCGTCCAGCTCGAGCTGTCCGGGCTCCGGTTGCTCTCCGCCGCCGGGGTGCGGGCCCTGCTGGCCGCGCATCTGCGCGTCCGGGGCCGGGGCGGCGAGCTGGTCGTGGTCGATCCGACGCCGGTGGTGGCCCGCGTGTTGCGCGCCACCGGCCTGCACCGGGTGATGCCGATCCTCGAGCCCGCCCGGGTGGTCGAGGCCGCCCGTCGTGCGGCGCCGGCCGATCTGGCCGTGCCCGTCCGCCGTCCGCCGGCCGCGCCCGGTGACCTGGTGCTGGCGGCCTGACCCTGACCTGGCCGAGCGCCGAGCGGCCGAGCGGCCGAGCGCCGAGCGGCCGAGCGCCGTTGAGGTGCCGAGGCGCGGGGCCGTCTGACTGGACACGCCGTGACCGAAGGCCGGGGGGCGCTGACGTGCTAGGCAGCGGGGCCGTCTGACGCCGACCTGCTGTCGCCCGGGTCTGACGTGCGAAGGGGCCGCCCGGCGTCGAGCCGGACGACCCCCGCGAGGTGTCGGTCAGCGCACGCCGAGCAGGTCGACGATGAAGATCAGCGTCTCGCCCGGCTTGATGACGCCGGCGGCGCCACGGTCGCCGTACCCCAGGTGCGGCGGGATGGTGAGACGCCGCCGGCCGCCGACGCGCATGCCGGCCACGCCCTGGTCCCAGCCGGCGATGACCTGACCGCCGCCGAGCGGGAACTCGAACGCCTCGCCCCGGTTCCACGACGAGTCGAACTCGCCGCCCGTGGAGTGCGACACGCCGACGTAGTGGACGCTCACCAACTGGCCGGGCTCGGCCTGCGGGCCGTCGCCGACGGTGATGTCCTCGATCACGAGGTCGGCCGGCGGCGCACCCTCGATCGGACCCACCTCGGGCTTGCCCGATCGGGCGCCTGCTGCCTGGTTCATGCGGGATCTCCTGCCGTGTTGCGGTGATGTGTCCGGTCACCGTCGATCCTGCCGGATCGCCGACGGCCGATGTACGCCACACCCGTGAACCGACCGCGGATGATCGACACGGTTCCCCACGGGCCCACGGGCGCACGCGCACGTTCGCGGGCGTCACCCCGGAGGGTGACGCCCGCGTCGGAGGGGCTCACCGGAGCCAGGGCGCCTGCCGGACGATCGGCAGCTTCGCCCACACCTTCCCGAGGCCCCAGGTGTCGCCGGCGTTGACCAGCGCCAGGGCGGCCAGCACCGCGGCGTAGATCAGGTGGTCGTCCATGAAGAGGTTGTTCTCCGGGGGCAGGACGGCGGTCCACATGAGGACCAGCAGCAGTCCGCCGGCTACGGCCGCGACCCGCATGCCGACACCGAGCAGGAGCGCGACGCCGATCCCGGCGAGGCCGACCATGAACAGCCAGTCCGCCCAGGCGGCGCCGGCGATGTTCGTGTACATGTCCTTGAACGGACCGGCGACCCCGAAGGTGAGGAAGCCCTTGGTGGGGCTGCCCCCGTTGATCCAGGCGTTCTTCGACTCGGTCTCGTGGCCGAGGCCGAACAGCTTGTCGAGGAATGCCCAGAGGAAGATCCAGCCGAGCGCCATCCGGGTGCCCGCCAGGACGTACCGGGCGGCCTTTGCTCGGGTGGTGTCGGTCGCCGCAGCGGGGGTCCCGGCGGTGGTCCGGTCGATCGTCGTGGTCATGGTGTCCACGTCCCTTCTCAGCCTCGCACCGCGCTTCCCGGTGGCACCTCCAGTGGACGCCCTCGGCCCCTCGGGGCGGCAGGGCCGACCGGACCGCACCGGCCCGGGACCTTGGACCCCTGACGGCTGGGCCGGGTGGCACCGCGGCGGGGTGGTCGGCCGTCGGGCCGCGCGCTGACCCGTACGGACGCTCGGCTCACGGCCGGTCCGGCTCGATCCGGGCCGTCACGTCGAGGTGCGCGGGTGCGCAGCCGGCCGTCGTGGCGAACCGGCGGACGGCGGCGTGGACGTGCTCGCGGACCCGCGCGGCGGGGGCGTCGCTGCTCAGGTCCACCTGGACCCACACGTCGGGTCGCGGTGGCGGGCCGGTGAGCACGACCCGGGCGCGGCGTACCCCGGCCGCCCGGACCAGGTCCCGTTCCAGGGCGCGTACGAGCACCTCGGTGGCGAGCCGGGTGCGACCGGGACGGTTCCCGGCGTGGCTCAGCATGCCCCGCAGGGGCCGGTCGGGTCGGCGTACCGTCCGGTGCAGCAGGCGCTGGCCGGCGACGGCGGTCAGCAGCCCGGCCACCGCGGCGGCCAGGGTGCTCCAGGGCGTCGCCAGCCGCCACGCGTCGACCAGGCCGCCGCCGAGCAGGACCGGGTCGCCGCCCGACAGCGCGCCGGCGCCGATCGTCAGCGCGGTCGCCCCACCGGCCACCAGCAGCAGCGCGACGATCGTCCACAGCAGGCGATGTGCGGCGTCGGTCATGCCGGTCCCCGGGAGGGCAGCAGTCGGATCTCGACACGGTCGACGCGCGGCCGGGCGAGCCGGCGCAGCTCCTGGCGCACGGCGAACTCGACCTCGGCGCGGGCCGCGGGGTCGCCGGTGGCGTGCAGCCGGGGCCACCACCGGTCGCCGTGCCGTCGGACGCGCACTCTCGTCCGGCGTACGCCCGGCACGGTGTCCACCGCCTCGGTCAGTCGACGTTCCACACACCGTCGGCGCAGGTGCCAGCCGTCGCGTTCGTCGACCCGCAGCCGGACCGGCGTCCACCGACGCAGTTGAGCGGCCAGGACGACGAGGCCCAGCAGGACGGCCGCGCCGGCCGCCACCCGCACGCCCGGATCGGCCCAGCGGGTGCTGGTCAGCGCCTCGTACCAGCCGGGGCGGACGAGCAGCGGCGTCGGTACACCGAGCGTCACCAGCAGCGCCTGCGCGGCCAGCAGGGCGCCGCCGGCGAGCAGGACCACACCGAGCAGGAATGAGGCAGCCCGGTTGACGGTCGCCATGGTCAGCTCTCCCCGCGTGGTCGAGGGGCGGAGAGTGGCCTCGTCCGAGCCGGGCACCACGAGATCCCGCACCGTGATCGTCACCGCGACGACGGTGTGGCCGGTGTCGGCGTACACCCGGTCGGCGACCGCGCGCCGGACCGCGTCGGCGACGGCGGGCAGGTGGTGTCCGTACTCGGTGATGAGGTCGAGGTCGAGGCCCACGGTCCGGTCGTCCACGCGGACGGTGACCGGTCGGACGTCGCGGATGCCCGGCACCCGGCCGGCGGCGGCGACGGCGCTCCGACCGACCTGCGCTGCCGCGTCCGTGTCGCGGCGCGGTGGTTCGGCGCCAGGCAGCGCGTCGCCGGCCGGCGTGGCCCGGGTGGAGGTGGGCCGCCCGGGAAGCCGGTGGTGTCGTTCCGCCCGATCCGTGGTCGGTCGACGGCGGATGGTCGGCTCGCCGGCCGGTCGCGGGTGCCGGGGCCGGCGCGGATGCTCCCCCTCGCGTCGGCGGGGACGCGGCCCGCTCGCGGCGAGGGCGCCGAACCGCAGCTGTCGCGACATGCTCCGACCTCCCAGCCGATCCGCTTCGGGCGACCTCGCTGGATACACCCCGGCAGGTCGACTGGAACGCGACAGCAGTGTGATACAGGTCACAGTCGGCTGCCGACGTGGCGTGGTCCGTGTCCCCTTCACGCGCTTCTACCCGGTTGTAATACGCGTCTGAGGAGGCCGCCATGCGTGTACCCGGGCGCGGCCAGCGGCGTGGAATTGGCGTCGACGCCCTTCCCCGGGGTGGCGACGCAGCCCTGCGCGCCTTGACGTCCGACACCGGCCGGGGCGACGATTCCAGTGACGAATATCGATGACGGGGGTCGTTGATGAGAAATCGGGTTGTCTCGCTGGCCGTCGTGGCGCTCGTCGCCGTCACGGGTGCTCTCGCCGTGGTTCTCCCGGCCTCCGCCGCCAGCGGGTGCGCGGCGGAGCTCCTGGTCTACGCCCGGTACTCGTCGATGCTGCGTGGCGAACTCAGGGTGCACAGTTTCGGTCGGCCGCTCGCGGAGTGGACGCTGCGGTTCCCGCTGCGCTACCCGACCGAGCAGATCAAGAACGTCGAGGGCGTGCGCTGGGAACAGCACGGCGCGCAGGTCACGATCCGTAACCTGCCCGGTGTCACGCTGCCGGCCGACAAGACGGTGTCCTTTCCGTATGCCATGACGCACGGGGTGGTCTGGACCAGCCAGCCGCAGGAATTCACGCTCAACGGCGTCACCTGCACGACCTCCGTGCCCGCGCCTCCGCCCCCGTCGAGCCCACCGCCGACTTCGCCGAGTCCGCGGCCGAGCGGGTCGCCCAGCCCCACCCCCGACCCGAACCGTCCGTCCGTGCGGATCATCAAGCCCGAGGAGGGCGACCACTTCTTCGCCCCGGCCACCATCACCGTGGAAGCCGCCGCCACGGCCGCGCCCGGCCGACGGATCACCCGCGTCGAGTTCTTCGGCTGGGGCAGCTGGTCGGACAGGATCTCGCTCGGCACCGACACCACCGCGCCGTACACCGCACGGTGGCGTGATCTGCCGGCCGGCCTCTACAGCGTGAATGCCCAGGTGTACGACGACCAGGGCGCGACGCTGAGCAGCGAGAAGAGTATTTCCGTGCGGGTGTTGACACCGGGCGAGGAGCGGCAGGCGCCGTACGTCAGCGTGGTCCGCGACCAGCTCTGGGGCATCTCCCCGGTCATCGACACGGCGGCGCCCCGACGCCTGACGCCGCTCGTGCGCACCGGAGCGGAGGCCCGTTGCGTGCAGGGGCGCGGCATCTGGGACGGCCCGGTCGACGCCACCGCCGTGGCCGGGCTCGCCGCACGCGGCGTGCAGGCGGTGTACATCCCCCTCAACGAGGCCTGTTGGCTGGGCCTGTCGTACGTCGACCCCCGCTACGGCGGGGAGCCGTACCGGCAGGAGATCGTGGCGTACACGCAACGGTTGACGACCGCCGGCATCACGCCCATCGTCGCGCTCGCCTGGAGCCACGGCCGCTACACCGGGCCGGGGGCGACCTGCCGGGACGAACGCGCCGTCTGCGCCAAGCCGATGCCGGACGCCGCGTACGCGATTGACTTCTGGCAGAGCGTCGGTCAGGCCATCTTCGATGAGACGGTGGTGTTCGACCTGTTCACGGCCCCGTACCCGGATCGGGCCATCGCCGACCCGGCACTGGCCTGGACGTGCTGGCGCTCGGGCGACCAGGCGTGCGCCGCGCTCGGCTATCCGACGGTCGGCATGCAGCAGTTGCTGGCCGCGCTCCGAAGCGGTTCCCGGAGCGTGGCGCTGGCCAGTGGCCTGAACGGCGGCAACGACCTGTCCCAATGGGCCGCGTACGTGCCGGACGACTGGTTCTACAACGTCGCGGCGGCGTGGCGGCCGACAACGCCCGGGGGCTGCCACCCGCCGACCCTGCCGCAGGCGCCCGTCGTCGTCACGGCCGTCTGCCGCTAGCGCGGCGGCCGGCGGGCCGCGCCACCGGAACGGGTGATCGACCGCCTAGACTCGGCGCGGTTCGACCGACCGGCGGATGGATCAGGCAGATGACGAGCACCGACGAGCGCGGCTGGCTGCGGGCGTTGCCCGCCGATGGTGGACGCGACGCGCTGTTCAGCCGCGCCGGCCACCGGGTGTACGGGACGCGTCGGCTCAGCGAACTGGTGCAGGGGCGTCCGCCGGGTGTGACCGGCAGCCAGTGGGGCTCGGCCAGCCGAACGGCGTTCGACCTCGTGGTCTGCGCGCCCGACACCCAGCGGCCGGTCGTCGCCGTGACGATCGGACCGGTCCCGCTGCCCGGGTCGGCCGAGCAGCGCGCCGAGCGGCTCGCCGACGCCGTGGGCGCGGCCGTCGGCCTGCCCGTGCTGCGCATCGGGTCGCCGACGCTGCGGGCCGCCGAGCACGGCCGGCGTCTGATCGAGTACGTGCTCGACGCGCGCGCCTACGCGGCGGGCGGCACCGGGGACGAGCCCGCCCCGGTGGGTTTCCGCGACATCCTCGGTCGGCTGCCCGACGGGCGGACCGGCCCGGTGAACGACCTCGGCGCGTTGACCCGGGCGGCGGCCGTCGAGGCGTACGTGGCCGGGCAGCTCGCCGACCCGATCGTGCGCGGGCTGCACGTGCGCTGGATCGAGGGTCCGGCGCAGGGATGGAGCTGGGTCCAGCCGCGCCTGGACGGCTGCCTCGTCGAGCGAGTGTCGATCACCGCGCAGCGATTCTCGTGCGGTGTCGACGAGGCCCGCCTGGCCGAGGACCTGGCGGCCGTCGCGATCGGTGAGCGGCTGCGCGTCGCCCGGTCGGCGGACCCGGGCCTGCTCGCGCGTGCGGACCTCACCGCCGAGATCGCCGCGCTGAGCCGCCGCCGCGACGAGCTGGTGGGCGGTTTCGCCTTCGATCACCTCTGCGTGGACTGACCGCGACTCTCCGCTGCCCAAGACCGCTCGGCTCCCGATCCGTTCGGGTGCCGAGCATTTTTCTGTGGGGTGGTTGAACCTTCCCCGTCGCCGTCCCGTACTCCTGCGCGAATGAAGAGGATCTCCCCAACCGCGTCGATCGGGCGCGGGCGACGGTGCGGAAAGGGCATCGTCGGCCGTCGACACGTTACCGGGTAGGTCGCGGTGGCCGCCACCGTGGCGTGCCATCTCACATCCGTCGGTCCGCCGAGGGCAGGAATCCACTACCGGATCGAGAAGGAGAGCAATTCGATGCGCAGGTCCACTCGGGCGCGCCGGTCACCCGGCATCGCGCGGAGCAAGCGTCTGCTGGCCGTTGTCGGCACGCTGGTGGTCTTCGGTGGAGTAGTCGCCGTCACCCAGATTTCGTCGGCCCAGGACCGGCGGACGAACAAGCCCCGGCCCGTCGCCGGGCAATGCGTGGAACCGAGCCCCGGCTCGACCGCGCCGAGCGGCACCTCGACCAGCCGTACGTGGCAGAACGGTCGGTGGGTGCGCAACCACTGGGGTGACGGTCAGGAGTCGGTCGCGGAGTGCGAGGACGGTAAGGACGGCACGGTCGGCACCGGCTCGGCCATCGCCTGTCCGGATGTTCTGTCCAAGCTGCCGCAGGTGCCGGAGCGGGCGCGTGCCGAGGTCGACCGTAACCTCGCGCAGTTGCAGACCCAGATCGCCGAGGCCGACCGCCGGCTCGCCGCCGAGGGCAACAAGGGTAAGGCGTTCATCGACAACGCGATTCTGCGGCCGTTGGCCGACAAGCGTAAGGCGGTGCTGGACCGCATCACGACCGCCATCGACCGGGTCGGGCCCCGCCCGCAGGGCCTGGCGCAACTCGCCCAGTGTCAGGTGCAGCCGACCGGTAACAACAACGGTGGCGGCAACAATGGTGGGAACACCGGCGGCGGTACCAACAACGGTGGGAACACCGGCGGTGGCAACAACGGCGGTGGGAACACCGGCGGTGGCAACAACGGCGGCAACGCTCCCGGCGCTGGCCTCGGTGTGCTGGCCAACAACTGCGACGAGAGCAAGTTGGAGCCGCACAACGGTTTCCAGCTCGGCAACCGTTGCGTGAGCACCGAGTTCGGTGAGGTCGGCGCCGCCGCCAACAACCCGTCGCTGCTGATCACCCAGTTCCCGCAGCAGGTCGGCCGCAACCAGCCCTTCACCCTGCGGGTCAGCACCAAGAACCTGGTCCGGGACCGGTTCCTGGCGGCCGGCCAGGGTGGCTACTACGTGGAGAGCTCGCTGCTCAACGCCCAGGGCCTGGTCCGGGGTCACTTCCACACCGCCTGCCGGATGCTGGACAGCCTGACCGCGCCGCCCGAGCCGCAGGAGGTGCCGGCGTTCTTCGTCGCCACCGAGGACGGCCGCGGTGGCGCCCAGCCGGACGAGGTGACCATCCAGATCCCGGGTCTGCCGGAGTCGGGCACCGCGCAGTGCTCGGTCTGGGCCGGTGACGGCTCGCACCGTCTGCCCATGATGGAGCGGGCCAACCAGACCCCGGCGTTCGACTCGATCCGCGTCACCGTCAACTGACCGGTCGATGAGCGGCCGGCCACCCGGGTGGACAGCACCCCGGGT
>NZ_JBFAOC010000093.1:0-14877 GCF_040675055.1 Micromonospora sp. NPDC049662 | reverse complement strand
GCGCCGATCATCATGGTGGGGGGGTGCACGAGGTTCGCCCCACCCCCTTTTTCGGGCACCACGACTCCATGATCGACGCGGTCGTCCGCGGCGGGGGTGGGGGGTGGGGGGTGGGGAGGCCGTCAGGTTAGGTCTACGGCGGGGTAGAGGGGGTGGGGGGCCAGCAGGTCGGCGGCCTGGCGGGAGATCTTGTCGGCCAGGTCGGCGTCGAGCGTGTACTTCGCCTTGGACGGGGTGCCGTCGGCGTTCGCGCCGGCCGTGGTCTGGGTCAGCACGGTGTGGATCAGCTCCGCCGTCTGGTCCATCTCGGCGGTGCCCAGCCCGCGCGTGGTCAGCGCCGGGGTGCCGATCCGGATGCCGGACGTGTACCAGGCGCCGTTCGGGTCCTGCGGGACCGAGTTGCGGTTGGTGACGATGCCCGAGTCGAGCAGGGCCTGCTCGGCCTGCCGGCCGGTGAGCCCGTAGCCGGACACGTCGATCAGCACCAGGTGGTTGTCGGTGCCACCGGTGACGAGCTTCGCGCCCCGACGCAGCAGCCCGTCGGCGAGGGCCTGCGAGTTGTCCACGATCCGCTGGGCGTAGTCGGCGAAGTCGGGGCGGCGGGCCTCGGCCAGGGCGACGGCCTTGGCGGCCATCACGTGCGGCAGCGGGCCGCCGAGCACCATCGGGCAGCCCCGGTCCACCTGGTCGGCCAGCTCCGGCTGGCAGAGCACCATGCCGCCGCGCGGGCCGCGCAGCGACTTGTGGGTGGTGGTGGTGACGATGTGCGCGTGCGGCACCGGGTCGAAGTCGCCGGTGAACACCTTGCCGGCCACCAGGCCCGCGAAGTGCGCCATGTCGACCATGAAGGTCGCGCCGACCGAGTCGGCGATCTCCCGCAGGATCCGGAAGTTCACCTTCCGGGGGTACGCCGAGTAGCCGCCGACCAGGATCAGCGGCTTGAACTCGCGGGCGGCCTCGGCCACCCGGTCGTAGTCGATCAGCCCGGTGGCCGGGTCGGTGCCGTAGCTGCGCTGGTCGAACATCTTGCCGGAGATGTTCGGCCGGAAACCGTGGGTGAGGTGGCCGCCGGCGTCCAGGGACATGCCGAGCATCCGCTGGTTGCCCAGCTCGCGGCGCAGCTCGAACCAGTCCGCCTCGGTGAGGTCGTTGACCTGGCGTACCTGGGCCTTCTTCAGGGCGGGGGACTCCACCCGGTCGGCGAGCACCGCCCAGAAGGCGACCAGGTTGGCATCGATGCCCGAGTGCGGCTGCACGTACGCGTGCGCGGCCCCGAACAGCTCCCGGGCGTGCTCGGCGGCGAGCGCCTCGACGGTGTCGACGTTCTGGCAGCCGGCGTAGAAGCGGCGGCCGACGGTGCCCTCGGCGTACTTGTCGCTGAACCAGTTGCCCATCGCCAGCAGCGTCGCCGGGGAGGCGTAGTTCTCGCTGGCGATGAGCTTGAGCGACTCCCGCTGGTCGGTCAGCTCGGCGCCGATGGCGTCGGCCACCCGCGGCTCGACAGCCCGGATCACCTCGAGGGCGCTCCGGAATGCGGTGGACTCGGCGTTGCGCGACATGCGACCTCCTACGAATGTGCGGAAGGCCCAGGCGCACGGCAAACGTCCTCGTGACGGGGCCGCTCCCCGATGGTTCTCCATCCCAACGCGCCAGTAACGGCCCGCGCCGATCCTACCGGGCCGGCGCCGGCCGACCCGGCCGACCTCCCGACGCGAGTACGCCGAGGTGATGAGGGGTGACCAGGCCGTCACGGCGGGTTCACTGATCAGCAAGGTGCAGCCGGCCGCCGGGAAGATCATCCCGGACCAGCGCAGGTCCGAGCGGCACCGCCGGATGGCCGAGCCGGGCTCGGGCGACTGAGCAAACGAACCGACGAGGGGCCCGGCGATGTGCCGGGCCCCTCGGTGCGAACGCCTCGCCTCAGGCGGTCACCGCGTCGCGCGCCTTCTTGATCGCCTTCGGCTGGGTGGGGGTACGCGGCGCGTCCGCGCGCAGCGCGATCATCTTCTCGCCGATCTCCTGGAGCTGCTTACGGCCCAACGCCTCGCGGACCTTGGGGAACCACTCCTCCTCTTCCTCCTCGACGTGGTGCGTGACGTTCTCGATCAGCACCGTCGTCTTGGCGGTGAAGCGCTCGTCCTTGGCGTCCATGCTGGCCAGTTCCAGGCAGAGCAGGTCGGCCACGTGGTGCTCCTCGTACGACTCGAGGATGTCGTCCTCCAGGTCGGGCAGGAGCCGGCGGACCTCCGGGTACATCACCTCGTTCTCCAGGTAGGTGTGCACCGTCAGGGCCTCCAGGATCTGGTCCACCAGCTTCTGCCGCTGGCTCGCCGGTCCCTCCTCGGCGTCCTGGAAGGCCTTGAACAGACGGCGCATCTCCTTGTGGTCCTCTTTGAGCAGGACGATGGCATCGGTCGACACCGGTGTGCCCCCTTGTTCGGTAGCTCGGCTGGTGTCGATCCGGTACCCCGAGCCGGAGTGACGAAACAGGCGAACCCGGCTCACCTCGCCTGGTCAGACGGTGGCCAGGGTGCGCGGGATCTCGTCGAGCAGTTCCCGGGCCAGAAAACCGATCCGGCCGTACCGGGGAATCAGCCGCTGGCCGCTCACGGCGTGCGCGAACGCACCCCAGCAGGCGGCCTGCGCCGGGTCGGCGCCCCGGGACAGGAGCCCGGCGAGCAGGCCGGCGAGCACGTCCCCGCTGCCGGACGTGCCGAGGCCGGCGTCGCCGCTCTCCTCCCGCCATCCGCGGCCGTCCGGGGCGGCCACGTGACCGTAGAGCGAGACCACCGCGTCGTACCGTTGCGCCAACTCGGCGGCCTCGGCGCTCAGGTCGTCACCCGGGTCCCGGCCCAGCAGGTGGCCGGCCTCGGTGACGTTGGGGGTGAGCACCACCGGGCGGCCGGAGCCGACCAGCAGCTTCGGCTCGTGGCTGAGCGCGCCCAGCGCGTACGCGTCCAGGACCAGCGGGGTGTCCGGACCGGCCGCCTCCAGGACGAGGTCCAGCAGTCGGTAGGTCTCGTCGATGCCGGTCAACCCCGGACCCAGGGCCACCACGTCGGCCGCGCCGGCCAACTCACCGAGCTGGCCGGCCCGGTCGGCGGCCACCGTGCCGTCGGGCGTCTCCGGCAGCCCCACCACCAGCGCCTCGGGCACCTGGATGCTCAGCGTGGCGGCGGTCGACTCGGCGAGGGCGAGCTGGAGCACCCCGGCGCCGGCGCGCAGCGCGGCCACTCCGGCGAGCAGGACCGCCCCGGGGGTGAAGCGGGAGCCGCCGATCACCAGCACGGTGCCCCGACTCTCCTTGCCCCCGGCCGGCACCGGCAGCGCCCAGTCCCGCAGCAGCGCCGGCGTGATCACCTTTACCTCAGACCGGTTCGGCATGGATCTCGTCCTCCCTGGTCGCCTCGGCGCCCTGCCGGTGCAGGTGGCCGACCTCGTTGAAACCGCCCAGCCGCAGGCGGCCCTGCTCGTCGGCCGACCAGTCGGTGACCGAGCAGTTCGCGATCACGTGTTCGCGGGTCAACGCCATCAGCTCCGGCTCGGTCAATCCCTCGATGAGGTAGCGCAGCAGGAAGACCAGCGCGTCGTGGCCGAACAGCAGCACCCGCTGGCCCTCGTGGTCGCGGCGCAGGTCACCGAGGAGCGTCCGCAGACGCAGCGCCACATCGGTCCAGGCCTCACCGCCGGGCGGTCGGTAGTAGAACTTGCCCAGCCGTTCACGGCGCTTCGCCTCGTCGGGAAACCGCCGGCGCACCCCGTGCCCGGTCAGGCCGTCCAGGATGCCCAGCTCCCGGTCGCGCAGCCGCTCGTCACGGCTCACCGGAATCCCGGTGCCGTGCAGCGCCAGCTTGGCCGTGGAGACCGCCCGCAGGTACGGCGACACCACCGCGACCTCGGGTCGCCGGTCCTCGGGCAGCCCCGCGAGCCAGCGGCCGGTCGCCCGCGCCTGCTCCTCGCCGGTGTCCGAGAGCGGTACGTCGGCGTCGCGGTGGCTCAGGGCGATCACGTCCGCGCCGGCCTCCTCGGCCCGGGTGGCCGCCACGTTCGCGGTGCTCTCCCCGTGCCGGATGATCCAGAGCGTCGACAGTTCCGCCATGCCGACCCCGGTACCCGGGCGCGGCACGGGGTAACCGTGCCGCGCCGGGCCGGGCGTCGACTCAGCCGCGCCGTTGCAGCAGGGCCACGGTCATCCCGGTCACGTGGTCGACCCGGACCACCTCGTAGCGCTCGGTGAGCACGGCGGACTGCTTCTTTGGCAGGCTGGCCAGCGGCGTGTCGGTGACCGCCGGCAGCAGCACCCACAGTCGCGGCTCGTCGTGCAGACAACGGGCGGGGTTGGTGCAGGCCGCGTTGAAGAGTTCATTGCGTTGGGCTGCGGAACGCTGCTCGAAGACGTTGCGCAGCTTCACGTCCTTGGGAAGGTAGTACCGAACCCCGTCCTCGGCCGCCCACCACCAGGCGCCACCGGCCACCAGCCCGTCGCCGGGTTGGTAACCGGACTCGACCACCCGCGCCGCCTCGGAGTACCCGAACGGCGCGAACGCCCGCTTCTGCGGATAGGTGTACCAGCTGTGCGAGTACTCGGCGCGCAGTGCGAGCTGGCCGGGCACGCTCAGGCCGGCGAGCACCACCAGACCCACCACGACCAGCGGGACGCGGCGCAACGCGGCGACGCCCGCGCCGGCGAGCACCGCCCAGGCCGGCAGGACGAAGAGCAGGTACTTGGAGAAGAAGTAGTTGATGTCGCCGGTGGAGGCCAGCAGGACAACCGGCAGCGGCACGGCGGCGATGAGCGCGAACATGACGGTCCGAGCGGCGGTGCCGCGGCGCAGGTGGGTCAGCACACCGACCACGGCCAGCGCGGTGACGGCGAAGGCCAGCAACACCGAGCCGAGGACCTGTTCCCAGACCGTCCAGGGCGCGCTGTCCGGGATCCAGCTGATCTGCCGGCCCGCCTGCTTCATGCCGCGCAGGATCACCGGGGCGGCGATGCCCACGCCGGCCAACGCGGCGAGCCCGAACCAGACCACCGACCACCAACGACGCTCCCGCCAGCAGTGGATCAGCACGGCCAGGCCGTGCCCGATCAGCAGGGTGAGCCCCACCACATTCACCAGGCCGATACCGGCCACGGCGAGCGTGTAGGGCGCCCACCGCAGCCACCCCGGCCGCTCCAAGGCCCGGAGCAGGAACAGCGTGGCCGCGGCGGCGGCGAGGACGACGAAGGCGTACGACCGGGTCTCCTGCCCGAAACGGGTGACCGTGGGCACGAGGGCGAAGGTGAACCCGCCGGCGATCCCGGCTGTCTGGCCGAAGATCCGTCGCCCGGCCAGCGCCACGCACGCGGTGGCCAGGATCATGGCCAGCGCCGACGGCACCCGCACGCTGGTCGGCCCGCTGCCGAAGACGGTTGCCCAGCCGTGCATGAACAGGTAGTACGCGCCGTGCACGGCGTCGACGTTCTTCAGCATGCTCAGGATCTGGCTGGTGGAGCGGTTCGCCAGGTCGATGCTGACCAGCTCGTCCTGCCACATCTCCGGGCTGCCGAGTCGCCAGCCGACCGCGAGGGCCGCGAATGCCGTCGGCCAGAACCAGACACTGAGCGCCAGCCGGCGGGCGAACGGAAGTCGCCGGCGGGCCGGCTCGGCGGCCGGCGGGGGCGAGCCCACGTCGTTCTGCGCCTGAGGCGCATCCGTGATGACGGCACGGTCTGGCATCTGCGTCCAATCCGGGGGCGTGCGGTTCGGGCGCGACGATGATAGCCCTCGGCGTAGACGTCGTCGGACCCGTCGGCCCGGCGTCCCGGGGCAATGTCGCGACGGCCCGGCAGGCCGGCTCGCCGGTACGGGATTCGCGTGGGATGACTGATAATGTGGCCCGCGCTCGTCGCGCACGTCCACCACGCACAGTAAGGTCCGGGGAGCAGATGATTGTCGACATCATGTTGCCGTACTACGGGAGCGTGCCCCTCATGCAGGCGGCGGTGCGCAGCGTGCTGGCACAGACCGACCCGGGCTGGCGGCTGACCGTGGTCGACGACGGCACCGAGCCGGGCGTGCCGGAGTGGTTCGCGCAGATCACCGACGAGCGGGTGCGCTACCAGCGCAACGAGCGCAACCTCGGCATCACCGGCAACTTCCGCAAGTGCGTCGGCCTCGCCGAACACGAGTACCTGGTGATGATGGGCACGGACGACATCATGCACCCCAACTACGTGGCGACCGTGCGGTCGGTGATCGAGCAGTACCCGGGCGTCGGCATGGTGCAGCCGGGAGTCGAGATCATCGACGCCGACGGCACGGTGGTCAACACCATCGTCGACGAGGCCAAGCGGCGGCTCTACGCACCGCGCGTCGAGTCCCGGACGCTGATGGGTGGCGAGGATCTGGCGGCCAGCCTGCTGCGCGGCTGCTGGTTATACTTCCCGTCGATCTGCTGGCGGACGGACGCGCTCAAGGCCGTCAACTTCCGCGAGGAGCTCCAGGTCATCCAGGACCTCGCGCTGGTGATCGATCTCATCCAGCGGGGCGAGCAGATGGCGATCGACACCACCCTGTGCTTCCAGTACCGGCGGCACGCGGTGAGCAAGTCTGCCGCCGACGCGATCGCCGGCACCCGGTTCACCGAGGCACGGGCGTTCTTCGTCGACGTCGCCCGGCGGATGGACGAGCAGGGCTGGCCGCGGGCGGCCCGGGCGGCCCGCCGCTACATGTCGTCCCGGCTGCACGCCATCACGCTGCTGCCGACGGCGATCCTCGCCGGCCGAATGACCGGTGTGAAGAGCCTGTCGCGGCACGCGTTCGGGCCAGGCCGATGAGCGACCACGACCGGGGGCGGTCATGATCGTCGCGCAGCGGCAGCCGGCGGCCGGCGGGTCGCGGCGGGTGGTGGTGCTGGGCGGCACCGGTTTCCTCGGCCGCCCCATCTGCCGGGCGCTGGCCAATGCCGGGCACACCGTCATCGCGGGGCGCCCGTACCCCGCGTGACATCGGGGCGGGCGTCACGGTCCGCGCCCTGGATCTGGCCGCCGCCGCCGAGATCACCGCGTTGCTGCGTGACCTCGAACCGGACGTGGTGATCAACTCCGCCGGGCGGCAGGTGAAGGCTCAACGACGCGCAGTTGCTCGCCGGGCCCGCGGCGGGACTTCGTGGGCCTGAGCGACGTGGCCGCCGCCATTCTGCTGGCCACGACCCGGCCCGCGGCGGCCGGCTACGTGATCAACATCGGTCGCGGGGTCGCCGCCAGCGTCCGTGACATGGCCCAGCTCCTCATCGACGTCAGTGGGGTGCCGACCGACCTGGTCGAGGCCGAGCAGACCGGCCCGGTCGAGTCGACCTGGCAGCGGCTGGACGTCGGGCTCGCCGCCGAGGTGCTCGGCTGCTCGCCGAGCGACGATCTGCACACCGAGACGAGCAGTTGTGGGAACACTCCGGCGCCGAGCTGTCCGCGACGCAGTCGGTCGGCGGCCCGTCGCCGCAGCAGCACGCCACGCTGGTCACCGGCCGGTAGCCCACCGGGTCCGCCCCCACGTCGTACCCTCGGGGGCGTGGCCACGGCGGCGGAGGAGATCCGGGTGGGGGAGCGGCTGGTCCGCGTCTCCAGCCCCGACAAGCCGTACTTTCCGGAACGTGGGCTGACCAAGCTGGACGTGGTCCGCTACTTCCTGGCGGTCGGCGACGGGATCCTACGGGCGCTGCGCGACCGGCCGACCATGCTGGAACGCTGGCCGCGCGGCGTCTTCGAGGGCGCGACGATCGCCACCCGGCAGACCAACCGCGGCGACGCGTTCTACCAGAAGCGGCTGCCGGCGGGCGCGCCCGAGTGGGTGCGCACCGCGCACATCACGTTCCCCAGCGGCCGGACTGCCGACGAGGTCGCGCCGAGCGAACTGGCCGTGGTGATCTGGGCGGCCAACCTGGGCACCCTGCGGTTTCATCCGTGGCCGGTGTCCGCCCGCGACGTGGAGCGCCCCGACCAGTTGCGCATCGACCTCGACCCGCTGCCGGGCGTCGGCTTCGAGCAGGTGGTGCCGGTGGCCCGGGAGGTGCGCGCGTTCCTCGCCGAGCTGGGCATGACCGGCTACCCGAAGACGACCGGCGGCCGGGGCCTGCACGTGTACCTGTCAATCGAGCCGCGGTGGAGTTTCGGCGAGTGCCGCCGGGCGGTGCTCGCGCTGGGGCGGGAGATGCAGCGTCGGCTGCCGGACCTGGTCACCACCACCTGGTGGCGGGACCAGCGGGACCGGCCGGTCTTCGTCGACTACAACCAGATGTCCCGCGACCACACCATGGCGTCGGCGTACTCGATCCGGCCGACGCCGCAAGCGTTGGTGTCGGCGCCGTTGGACTGGGCGGAGCTGGACGACGCCCGTCCGGAGGACTTCGACGTGCTCACCGTGCCGGCCCGGTTCGCCGAGCGCGGCGACCCGCACGCCGGCCTGGACGGCGACCGGCACTCGCTGGAGCCGCTGCTGGCCCTAGCCGACCGCGAGCGCCTCGAGGCTCCGCCCGAGGTGTAAGGAAGGGCCCCTTATTAGACACCAGGCGGTAATAGGGGGCCCTTCCTTACACCTCAGGCCCAGGGGCTCTGTGTGCCCTCGAACTCTTCGAAGACCAGCCACGACCTTGTCGACAGCACCCCGGAGATGCGCTGCACCCGGTCGAGTACGACGTCCCGCAGGGCGGCGTTGTCCGGCGCCCGGACCAGGGCCAGCACGTCGTGCTCGCCGCTGAGCAGCGCGACGTGCTCGACGTAGCGCACCTGGGCCAGCTCGGCCGACACCTCCCGCCAGGTGTTCTGCTCGATCGTCAACGCCATGTACGCCGAGGTGCCCAGCCCGGCCGCCTCGGGCGCGACCTGTGCCCGGAACCCCGTGATCACGCCGTCGCGCATCAGGCGCTCGACCCGCGCGTACGCGTTGGTGCGCGAGATGTGGATCCGTTCGGCCAACGTGCGCACCGACGTACGCCCGTCGCGGACCAGCTCGTCCACGATCCGCCGGTCGACCTCGTCCAAGGCTCGGACCGATCGTCCCGCTCCGGTCGCCTGGCCCACCCCGTCTCCGGTCTCCTGGCTCACCGATCTGCCTTCCGCATGCCAGACGTCCCGCCTTCTTCGTGGATCTTGAGTCAATCATCCGTCAGGCGGAAGCATAGGCTCACCACACGTCCCAGGAGGTCCCGCCGTGACGACCACACCCCAGGCGGTCCGCAGGGCATCCCCGCGCGCCCGTCGGACGGTCACCCCGCCCGACCCGGCGCGTCCGCTGCTGCCGGACGCCGAACCGGTCCGCCTGCTCGATGAGACCGGCACGCCGCTGCCGGCCCGTACCGATTACCCGGAGCCGCCCGTCGAGGCGCTGCGGGAGCTGTACCGCCGGATGGTGCTCGGCCGCCGGTTCGACACCCAGGCGACCGCGCTGACCAAGCAGGGTCGCCTCGCCGTCTACCCGTCGTCCCGGGGCCAGGAGGCGTGCCAGGTGGCCGCCACGCTCGCCGTCCGCGACACCGACTGGGTGTTCCCCACCTACCGCGAATCGATGGCGCTGGTTGCCCGAGGCATCGATCCGGTCGAGGTTCTCACCCTGCTGCGCGGCGACTGGCACTGCGGCTACGACCCGACCCGGGTGCACACCGCGCCGCAGTGCACCCCGCTCGCCACCCAGTGCGTGCACGCCGCCGGCCTCGCCCACGGTGAGGCGTACCAGGGGCGCGACACCGTGGCGCTGGCCTTCATCGGTGACGGGGCGACCAGCGAGGGCGACTTCCACGAGGGCATCAACTTCGCCGCCGTGTTCAAAGCCCCGGTCGTCTACTTCGTGCAGAACAACAGGTACGCCATCAGCGTCCCGCTGTCCCGGCAGACCGCCGCGCCGTCGCTGGCGTACAAGGGCATCGGCTACGGGGTGCCCAGTGAGCAGGTCGACGGCAACGACCCGGTGGCCGTGCTCGCCGTGCTCACCCGCGCGGTCGCGCACGCCCGCGCCGGCAAGGGGCCGTTCCTGGTGGAAGCGCACACCTACCGGATGGAGCCGCACACCAACGCCGACGACGCCAGCCGCTACCGCGACGGCGCCGAGGTCGACGCCTGGCGGGACCGGGACCCGGTCGCCCGCCTCCAGGCCTACCTGCGCGCCCGTGGGGTGCTCGACGACGCGGCGGTCGCCGAGGTCGCCGAGCAGGCCGAGGCGTACGCCGCGGACCTGCGCGCCCGGATGAACAGCCAGCCCACGGTCGACCCGCTGAGCCTGTTCGACCACGTCTACGCCGAGCCCACCCCGCAGCTCGTCGAGCAGCGCGAACTCATCCGCGCCGAGCTGGCCGCCGCACGCGACGAGGAGGGTGACGCCTGATGGCCACCACCATGGCGAAGGCGCTCAACACCGCGCTCGCCGACGCGCTCGCCGCCGACGAGAAGGTCGTCGTCTTCGGCGAGGACGTCGGCGCGCTCGGCGGCGTCTTCCGGATCACCGACGGCCTCCAGGCACGCTTCGGCGAGAACCGCTGCTTCGACACGCCCCTGGCCGAGGCCGGCATCGTCGGCTTCGCCGTCGGCCTCGCCATGTCCGGGCTGCGGCCGGTCGTCGAGATGCAGTTCGACGCGTTTGCGTACCCGGCGTTCGAGCAGATCGCCTCGCACGTGGCGAAGCTGCGCAACCGCACCCGGGGCGCGCTCAGCGTGCCCATCGTCATCCGGGTGCCGTACGCGGGTGGGATCGGCGGGGTGGAGCACCACTGCGACTCGTCCGAGGCGTACTACGCGCACACCCCCGGCCTGAAGGTCGTCACCCCGGCGACCGTCGACGACGCGTACTCCCTGCTGCGGGAGGCGATCGACGACCCCGACCCGGTGGTCTTCATGGAGCCCAAGAAGCTCTACTTCGCCAGCGCCGAGGCGGCCCTGCCGACGCGGACCGAGCCGTTCGGCCGGGCCGTGGTGCGCCGGCCCGGCCGCGACGCCACCCTGGTGGCGTACGGACCGGCGGTGCCGGTCGCCCTGGAGGCCGCCGAGGCCGCCCGCGAGGACGGCTGGGACCTGGAGGTCGTCGACGTGCGCACCATCGTGCCGTTCGACGACGCCACCATCACCGCCTCGGTCCGGCGTACCGGCCGGTGCGTGGTCATCCAGGAGGCGCCCGGCTTCGCGGGCGTCGGCGCGGAGATCGCCGCCCGGGTGCAGGAGCGCTGCTTCCACGCGCTGCACGCCCCGGTGCTGCGGGTGGCCGGGCTGGACATCCCGTACCCGGCGCCGATGCTGGAGCACACCCACCTGCCCGGCGTGGACCGCGTCCTCGACGCGGTCGCCCGCCTGCAGTGGGACGACCAGCCCGACGCGCGTTGGGCGGCGGCATGACCACCGTCGAGCGGACCCAGGTCTTCCTCCTGCCCGACCTGGGCGAGGGGCTGAGCGAGGCCGAGATCGTCGAGTGGCGGGTCGCCGTCGGTGACGTCGTCGAGGTGGACCAGAGCGTGGTCGAGGTGGAGACCGCCAAGGCGGTCGTCGACGTGCCCTGCCCGTACGCCGGACGGGTCGTGACCCTGCACGGCGCGGCCGGCGAGGTACGCCCGGTCGGCCAGCCGTTGATCACCATCGCGCCGCTGGACGGCGGCGGCGACGAGCCCGCCGGGCACGCCACCTACCGTGAGGAGGAGCGGGCCGGCTCCGGCAACGTTCTGATCGGGTACGGCACCGGGCACGGCGGCGCGACGCGCCGTCGCCGCCGGCCGCGCCTGACCCTCGCCCCCGACCCGACCGACGCCGCGCCGACCGCCACCGGCCCGACCGGCGTTGGCGCGAGCGAGGTTGGCGCGATCGGCGCTGGCTCGGCCGCCGCCGGTCCGGTCGGTGTCGGTCCGGCCGTCACTGGCTCGGCCGTCACTGGCTCGGCCGTCACTGGCTCGGCCGTCACTGGCCCGGCCGGTACCGGCACGGTCGGGGTTGACCGGCCCGGCGCGAGTCCGGCCTCCCACTCCGCTGCCGCCGACGGTGGCGCGACGGTTGGTGCCCAGTCGTCGAGTGCCCTGGTCATCTCGCCGATCGTGCGCCGGCTGGCCCGCGAGCGCGGCGTCGACCTCGCCACCGTGCGGGGCACCGGACCCGGCGGCGTGATCCGCCGCGCCGACGTGGAGGCGGCCTCGACCGCGCCCCGGCTCGCCGCCGTGCCGGAGCCCCACGTCGCCCTGGCCCCGACCGGGGACGGCGACGTGGTCATCCCGCTCACCGGCATCCGCAAGGTCATCGCCGACAAGCTCTCCCGCAGCCGGCGGGAGATCCCCGAGGTGACCATCTGGGTCGACGTGGACGCCACCGGGCTGCTGGAGACCCGTGCGGCGATCAACGCGGCGACGCCCGACGCCCCGGTGAGCATCCTGGCCCTGCTGGCCCGGATCTGCCTCAGCGGCCTGCGCCGGTACCCGCAGCTCAACGCCCGCGTCGACACCGAGGGCCAGCGGATCGTCCAGTCCGCCGGCGTGCACCTGGGTATCGCCGCGCAGACGGACCGGGGCCTGCTGGTGCCGGTGCTGCGGGACGCCCAGCGGCTCACCACCGCCGAACTGGCCGCCGCGCTGGCGGAGACCACCGCCGCGGCGCGGGCCGGGACGCTCGCGCCGGCCCGGCTCACCGGCGGCACCTTCACCCTCAACAACTACGGGGTGTTCGGCGTGGACGGCTCCACGCCGATCATCAACCACCCCGAAGCGGCGCTGCTCGGAGTGGGGCGGATCGTGGACAAGCCGTGGGTGGTCGACGGGCAGTTGGCCGTCCGCAAGGTCACCCAGTTGAGCCTCACGTTCGACCACCGGGTGTGCGACGGCGGGGTGGCCGGTGGCTTCCTGCGGCACGTCGCAGACTGCGTGGAGCGCCCGGCGCTGCTGATCGCCGCCGTCTGACGCGTACCCCCTGGGCCCCGACGTCGCCCGCGCGGCGTCGGGGCCGGCGCGTGCCCCGGGGTTTCCCGGCCGTGTCACCGGGAAGTCGGCCCCGCCGGTACGCGCCGGACGCGTCGAAGGGAGCCGACCCGTGGCCGTGGCGAACGAGCTGCTACTCAACTCGATCCGCGTCCGCCGGCCCGCCGCGGCCGGCGCGCCGCTCTACTGCGACGCCCGGGAGTACGGCCTGACCGGTGACGGCGCGACCAACGACCAGCCGGCGTTGGCCGCCCTCGTGGACCGCCTCGGTGCGGGGTACGCCTCGGACGGTCGGGCCCGCGTCATCTACTGCCCGCCCGGCATCTACTCGATCCGCGACGCCGGCACGGTGTGGCGCAGCGGCGTCTCGCTGGTCGGGGCCGGCCCGGCGGCGACCCGGTTCATGCTCAGCAACGAGGGCAACCGCGCCGACCCGACCCCACTGGCGTTCTGGACCACCGTGCAGCACGGCGCCGACCGGGACCGCCACATCGCCGACTGCACCTTCGCCGACTTCCAGATCGACGGCTCGGGCGTGGCGATGGCCGAGTACAACTACCTCGCCAAGGGGTTGGGCCTGCAGTACGTGGTGCGCGGCGTGTTCCGCAACCTTTACATCCACCACACCGCCGCCACCGGGCTGGGCTGCGACTTCCTGCAGGACTCGCTGATCGACGGCGTGGTCGTGGTCGGCTGCGGCCGACTGGACAACGGCGAGCAGATCGGCGGCGCCGGGATCGGCGTGGGCATCGGCGGGTGGGGCTCGGTGGAGCGCCTCACCATCGCGAACTGCACCACCCTCGCCAACGGCACCAACGGCATCTTCCTCGAACTGCAGAAGGACTACTGGACGCCGCCGCGTGGCTACCGCATCATCGGCTGCCACAGCCAGGGCAACCGGTTCGGCATCTCCGACTGGGGCGCCGACGGTCTCATCGTCTCCGCCTGCACCATGGCCGGCAACCTGGAGGCCGGCTTCGACATCTCCGCCCAGGGCACCGCCGGGGTGGCCGGGCGGGGTGGGTTGGTCGCCGACTGCGTCATCGACGGCAACATCCGCGACGGGGTCAGCGTCGGCAACACCCCGGGCCCGTACACCATCCGGGGCAACCGGATCAGCGGCAACGGCCAGCACGGCTACCACGCGTACGACCTCGGGCGGGGCTACCAGGGCCCGGTGCGGGACGTGGTGATCGAGAGCAACGACTTCTGGGGCAACGGGCTGGACGCCATCCGGATCGGCCACCAGATGACCGACGCGGTGCTGCTCAACAACCGGATCCGCAACAACGGCCGACAGTACGCGCAGGCCGCCAGCGGTAGCGGCGAGACCGTCCGCTACGCCGAACGGTCCGTGGTGGACCGGTCCGCGAACTGGCCGCACGACGGTCACCGCGGCAAGGTCCTGCGGGTGGGGCGGGCCGTGGCGATGGTCGCCGCGAACACCGGCGACGAACTCACCCTCGCCCCGGTGCGTCCCGACGGCATCAGCGCGTGGAGCGGGGACATCCCCCCTCCCGGGTGCGGGTACGAGCTGTCCGCCGCACCCGAGCGACGGGCCGGCATCACCATCGACGCGGCGTTCGACTCGGCCACCATCCGCGGTAACCGGATCTGGGACAACCACGAGGACCGGACCCAGACCCACGGCCTGTGGATCACCGGTCGGGGGAGCTGCGTGGACTGCCGGGTCGAGGACAACGACCTGGCCGGCAACGCCGACGACGGGATGTGCCTGGACACCCCGCCGGTGGGCGGACGCTGGCGCGACAACCACGTCGACAACGACTGGAGCTGACCGGCGCTCGCGCCGACCGGAGCGAGGTGCCCCCCGGCCGGCAGGCCCGGGCCGCGACGCGAGGCGGGGGGGGGGGGCGGGATCAAGGCTGGGCCCGCCCCGCCGCGGCGACCGCGGCCCGCCCCAGGCCGGACGCGCCCCCGGCGGTCGGCCAGGCCCGAGGACGC
>NZ_JBFAOC010000092.1:0-14901 GCF_040675055.1 Micromonospora sp. NPDC049662 | reverse complement strand
CGGGGACCGTACGGTCCCCGGCGCGCTGCTACGCACGAGCGGTGGCGGCGGGATTTGAACCCGCGGAGGGCGTAAACCCTCACACGCTTTCGAGGCGTGCTCCTTAGGCCACTCGGACACGCCACCGCCGACGAGGGTACAGGACCGCGGGTTCGGACGCCGAACCGGTATCGCCCGAGCCGGCCTGGCAGGATCTTTGCCATGAGTACGCACATCGGCGCGAAGCCGGGCGAGATCGCCGAGCGGGTCCTGATGCCAGGTGACCCCCTGCGGGCCAAGTGGATCGCGGAGACCTACCTCGAGGGCGCGACCTGCTACTCGACGGTCCGGGGCATGCTGGGCTTCACCGGCCGCTGGAACGGCGTCGACGTCTCCGTCCAGGGCTCCGGCATGGGCATGCCGTCCGCCTCCATCTACGCCCACGAGCTGATCAACGAGTACGGCGTGAAGACGCTGATCCGGGTCGGCTCCTGCGGCGCTCTCAGCACCGACCTGCAACTGCGTGACGTGGTGGCGGCGATCGGGTCGTCCACCGACTCGAACATGAACCGGATGCGCTTCGACGGTCTGATCGACTACGCCCCGGTGGCCGACTTCGGGCTGCTGCGTACCTCGGTCGAGGTGGCCGAGCGGCGCGGCATCGCGATGCACGTCGGACCGATCCTGGCGGCGGACGCCTTCTACACCGACCGGCCGGACCTCTACGACACGCTCGCCGACTACGGCGTGCTGGCGGTGGAGATGGAGTCGGCGGCGCTCTACACGATCGCGGCCCGGTTCAAGGCTCGGGCGCTGACCGTGCTGACCGTCAGCGACCACATCAAGACCGGCGAGAAGACCACGTCGGAGGAGCGGGAGCAGACCTTCAGCCAGATGGTCGAGATCGCGCTCGACACGATCATCGCCTGACCTTCCGGGACGGCGCACCGCAAAGAGCGTGATGACTCACAGGCATCTTGATGCCTCACAGTCATCACGCTCTTTCGCTCACGCCGGGCCAGGCCACGCCGCGCCGGGCCACGCCACGGCACGGCAGGCCACGCCACGCCGCTCAGACAGCGGTGAGCGCCTCCGTCGGGGCGAGCCGGGCGGCGCGGACCGCCGGGTAGAGGCCGGCGAAGCCGCCGATGACCAGGGTCGCGCCCACCCCGCCGAGCATCGCCCACGCCGGCACCACGGTCGGCCAGTCCTGGGACAGCGCGTATCCGGTGGTGACCAGGATTCCCAGCAGCACCCCGCCGACCCCGCCGAGCGCCGAGAGCAGCAGCGATTCGGCGAGGAACTGGGTGCGTACCTGACCTCGGGTGGCCCCGAGCGACCGGCGTAGGCCGATCTCGGCCCGGCGTTCCAGCACCGAGATGACCATGGTGTTGGCAACGCCGACGCCACCGACGAGCAGGGCGACCGCGCCCAGCCCGAGCAGCAGCCCGGTGAAGGCGGCGTCGGTCGCCTCGGCGGCGGCCAGCGCGTCGGACGGGCGGGACACCTCCACCTCGTTGGGCGCCTCCGGGTTGGCGGTCGCGCCGAGCACCGACCGGACGGCCTCGACCTGTGACTCCTCGGCCCGGGTGTAGACGGTGCTCGGATGCCCGTCGAAGCCCAGATAGTCGGTCGCCGCCGACCAGCCGACCAACGCCGACGTGTCCAGCTCCGGGGCGAGCGGCACGGGAGCGAGGACACCGACCACGCTGAACCACCGCCCGCCCAGCCACACCTGTACCTGCGGATCCGCCTCGCCGACCCCCAGCCGATCGGCGGCGGTCGCGCCGAGGACCACCGCCGGGTAGCGGGCGGTGGCCTCGTTGAGCCACGTTCCGCTGGTCACCTCGGCCCCGACGGTGCCGAGCAGGTCCAGGCGGGCCGCCCGGGTGGCGATCCCGCCCGTCTCAGCGGCCGGAATCCGGTCCGAGCGGTAGACCTTGGCGTCGGACACCTGCCCGGTCGCGGACACCTCGGTCACCGGACCGATTCGGCCGATCATGGACACCGACTCCTCGGGGAGCTGGGCGTCCGCGCCGAACAGGGTGTTGCCCGGTTCCACGGTGAGCAGGTTGGTGCCGAGCGCGTCGAGCGCCCGGTCCAACTCGGCCCGGGACGACGAGGAGATGCCGACGACCGCGATCATCGCGGCGATGCCGATCGCGATGCCCAGCGCGGACAGGAACGCCCGCAGCGGTCGGGTCCGCAGGCCCACGCCACCGACGCGCAGGACGTCCCCGGGGCCCATCCGGGCCGGGGTGAGCACCGCCATCAGCCGACCCCGCCCGTCGCGAGGACCGAATCGTGCCGCACCGCGCCGTCCCGCATCCGTACCTGTCGGGGCAGGCTGTCGGCGATCTCCCGATCATGGGTGATCACCACGACGGTGGTGCCGGCCCGGTGCAGCTCGTGCAGCAGTTCCAGCACTCCGGCGCCGGACGTCGAGTCGAGGTTCCCGGTCGGCTCGTCGGCGAGCAGCACGGCCGGCTCACCCACCACCGCCCGGGCCACGGCCACCCGCTGCCGCTCCCCGCCGGAGAGTTCGTGCGGCCGGTGCCCCAGCCGGTGGCCCAGGCCGACCCGGACCAGCGCGGCCTCCGCGCGGTCGCGCCGCCTCCGCAGGGGTACGCCGGAGTAGAGCAACCCGTCGGCCACGTTGTCCACCACCGGAACGCCGGGGGCCAGGTGGAACTGCTGGAACACGAAGCCGATGCGGGTGGCCCGCAGCGCCGACAGCTCCCGGTCGGTGAGCTTCGCCGCGTCGTACCCGTCGATGAGGACGCTGCCCGACGAGGGCCGGTCGAGGGTGCCGATGAGGTGCAGCATCGTCGACTTGCCCGACCCGGACGGGCCGACGATGGCCACCAGCTCGCCGTAGCCGATCCGCAACGACACGTCGTCCAACGCGACGACGCCGCCGGAATACCGCTTGCTGACCCGGTCCAGCACGATCACGTCGCCCGTCACGCCGGCACCACCACCGTCGTCCCCTCGGCGATTCCCTCGCCGGTGACCTCCACCCGCCCGTCGGCGAACAGGCCCGTGGTCACCGCCACGATCCGGCGGGCGCCGCCGTCGACGACCTCGACGCCGTAGCCGCCCTCGGCGAGGGCCAGCAGCGCCGCCACCGGCACAGTGAGCACGTCCGCGCGTTCCGAGGCGGTGAAGGTGACGTCGACGCTGGCCTGGTCGAAGCCGGCGAGGGCCTTCGGATCGGTCACCGTTACGGTCACCTCGATCTTCGTCTCCGCCTCCGCCGCCTGGCCGTTGGCGCCGGCGGAACCGGTCTGGATGACCGTCTCGACCGTGCTGATCGTGCCGTTCACCGCCCGGCCGTCCGGCAGCTTGACCGCGACCTTCGCGTCGCGCTTGGCCAGCCGCTGGTCGTCCACGTCCAACTCGACGGTGACCACCCGGCTGGTGCCGGTGTAGGTGAGCACCGCCTGACCGGGCTGGGTGACCGCGCCGACGTCGAGCTGGTGGCTCTCCACCCGCACCTCCCCGTCGGCGTACACGACGCGCGCGGGCTCGACCCGGCCCGTCTCGGCCAGGCCGAGGTCGTCCTGCCACTCGCGGACCGCGTCGGCGGTCGCCCCGGTGTACTCGTCATCGACCGTGAATCCGTCGTAGCCGAGCGCCACGAGGTTCCGCTCGAACTGCGCGACGTCGGGGCCCTCCACCCCGGGGGCGAGCGTCCGGTACGCGGGCAGTCCGCCGTACAGGAGCACCACCTCCGCGTTGTCGACCAGGTAGAGCGCCTTGCCCCGCCGTACCGTCGACCCCGTTGCCGGCAGTCCGGTGAGCGTGCCGCTCAGCCTCGCCGTGGCGGTACGCGTCGTGCCGTACCCCAGCTCGCCGTCGGCGGTCTGGGAGTCGGCGAGGGTCTGCCGGGTGATGGCGGCGGTGGCCGCCGAAGCGCCGGCCTGGGCGGCGTCGCCGCCGCTCCGGCCGCCGAAGCCGACCGCGGCGATCACTCCCACGGCCGCGACCAGCAGCACGACGCCACCGACGAGGGCAGCCCGCAGCGGTACGCGTCGGGTGGCGCCGGTCACCGGCCACCGCCGAACTGCGGCGCGTACTGCCGGCACTTCTCCATGGCGGCGCGCAGCGCCGGGTCACCGAGGTCGAGCCCGCTGTCGCCCTTGGTGATCTGGATCCGTCCGTCGGCGTCCGGGTCCGGGAAGTTCGGCACGTCGTTCTCCCGCATGCACTTGGCCATGGTGCGCATCTGCTCGGCCTGCTCCGGGTTGAGCTGGGGACCCTGCCCGCCGTTGGGCAGTTTGTCGCGGCACTTCTCCATGGCGGACTGCACCTTCTGCGGGTCGACGTTCTCGCCGAACCGGAACGCCGGCCGGCCGCCCGCCTCCGGGTCGGGCATCTCCACCCCGTTCTCCCGCATGCACCGGGCGAACGCGAGCTGCCGTTCCGAGTCGTCCGCCGGTGTGGCGCTCGCCGTCACGCCGTCCTTCGCCCCGCCGGCGGTCGCGACTCCACCGCCGTCGTCCGCTGGGCCGCACCCGGCCAGTGCCAGCACGAGCAGGGCGGGGATCGCGAGTATCTGTCGCCGCATGGTGTCCGCCTCCGTTTCCTCCTCCGGCGCGGATCGCCGGACGTTGCCGCCCAGTTCACGGCAGCGGACGTATCCGGGGCGTAACCGTGCACGGTTACGCCGCCGTTACCCGCCAACGGGGACCATGGACGGGTGAGAGTGCTGGTGGTCGAGGACGAGAACCTGCTGGCGGACGCCATCGCCGAGTGGCTGCGCCGTGAGTCGTTCGCGGTCGACGTGGCGTACGACGGGGACGCCGCGCTGGAACGGCTCGGCGTCAACGAGTACGCCGTGGTGGTCCTGGACCGGGACCTGCCGGTGGTGCACGGCGACGACGTGTGCCGGGCGATCGTGGACGCGGGCGGGGAGACCCGGGTGTTGATGCTGACCGCCGCCGCGGCGGTACGCGAGCGCGTGGCGGGCCTGGCGATCGGCGCGGACGACTACCTCACCAAGCCGTTCGCCCTGGTGGAGTTGTCGGCGCGGGTGCACGCGTTGACCCGTCGCGCCCGCCCGGCCGCACCGCCGACGTTGCGCCGCGCCGGGATCCAGCTCGACCCGGCCCGCCACGAGGTACGCCGCGACGACCGGCACGTGGCGCTGTCCCGCAAGGAGTTCGCGGTGCTCGCCGAGTTGCTACGCGCCGACGGCGCCGTGGTCTCCGCCGAGGAGCTGCTGGAACGCGCCTGGGACGAGCACATCGACCCGTTCACCAACGTGGTCCGGGTCACCATGGTGAAGCTGCGCCGTAAGCTCGGCGACCCACCGGTGATCGAGACGGTGCCGGGAGCGGGGTACCGCATCCGATGAAGCGGCTCACCATCCGCGGTCGCCTCACCCTGATCTACGGTGGGCTCTTCCTGCTGGCCGGCGTGGTCCTGCTCGCCGTCACGTACGTGCTGGTGGACCAACGGACGCCCCAGCCGTTCGGGGTGAAACTGAGCGACCTGCCGAAGACCACCGCGACGCCACCCAAGCCGGGCAACGGGCAGAACATCGAGACGCTGCGCGCCCTCGTCGAGGAGGCGCAGAGCGAGGCGAGGCGCAACGCGTTGGAGTCGCTGCTCACCCAGGGCGGCATCGCGCTGATCGTGGTGTCGGCGGTGGCCATCGCGTTCGGCTGGCTGCTCGCCGGGCGGGCGTTGCAGCCGTTGCAGCAGGTCACCGACACCGCGCGGCGGATCGCCGGGGCGGACACCGCCGGTCGCGGGCTGCACGAGCGGATCGCGCTCGCCGGTCCCCGCGACGAGGTACGCGAACTCGCCGACACGTTCGACGAGATGCTGGAACGGTTGGACCGTTCCTTCGACGGGCAGCGCCGGTTCGTGGCGAACGCCTCGCACGAGCTGCGGACGCCGTTGGCGCTGAACCGCGCGCTGGTGGAGTTGGCCGTGACGCGGCCGGACGCGCCGGAGGAGACGCGCAGGTTGGGCGAGTCGCTGCTGGCGGTCAACGAGCGGCACGAACGGCTCATCGACGGGCTGCTGACCCTCGCCGACTCGGAGAACGAGCTGACCGAGCGGACGGCGGTCGACCTGGCGGAGGTCTGCGCGCACGTGATCGACCAGGCCGGCAAGCAGGCGCCCGACCTGCCCGTACACCGGTCGCTCGCCCCGGCCCCGACCAATGGCGACCCGGTGCTGTTGGAACGGCTGACATTCAACCTGGTGGAGAACGCGCTACGGCACAACCTGGCCGCCGACGGATGGGTCGAGGTGCGCACCGCCCTGGTGGACGGACGACCCACCCTGACGGTGACCAACACCGGCCCGCTGATCGCCGGCTACGACGTCGAGACGATGTTCCAGCCGTTTCGCCGGCTGTCGCGCGAGCGGGTGGCCGGTACGCGTGGTTTCGGACTGGGCTTGTCGATCGTCCGTGCGGTTGCCCGGGCCCACGGCGGCACCGCCGAGGCGCACCCCCGCCCGGGTGGCGGCCTGGTCGTCACGGTCACCCTGCCCGCAACCTGACCACCCGCCTCCCCCGCGCGGGGCCAGCGAGAGCGCGGGGCCTCAGCGGAAGAAGGCGCGCAGCACGGCGGCGGTCTCGGCTTCCAGCACACCGCCGTACACCTCGGGACGGTGGTTGAGCCGGCGGTCGCGCAGCACGTCCCAGAGCGAGCCGGCCGCACCGGTCTTGGGTTCCCACGCGCCGAAGACGACCGTGGAGACCCGGGCGAGCACCAGCGCGCCCGCGCACATGGTGCACGGCTCCAACGTCACCACCAGCGTGCAGCCGTCCAGCCGCCACTCGCCGGTCCGTTCGGCCCCCCGGCGCAGGGCCAGCACCTCGGCGTGGGCGGTGGGGTCGCCGGTCAGTTCCCGCTCGTTGCGCCCGATCGCCAGCTCGCCGCCGTCCGGGCCGTAGAGCACCGCGCCCACGGGTATGTCGTCGACGCCACCGCTGGGGATCGCCGGGTCGGTGACGGCGACCTCCAGGGCTCGGCGCATCCACCGCTCGTGCCGCTGCCGTCGCCCGATCCCACCGGGGTCGGCCAGGCCCTCGTGCGCGCCCGGCCCGGCTCGGCCCACCGCGCCGGGCGTCGGCTGGCCCGGCCGGATCATCTCCAACGACGGGTCGGTGGCGTCGGCCGGCTCAGACCTCACGCAACTCCTCGACCTCGTCGGCGCAGCCGAGCACCTCGCAGATCTCGGCGGTGACGTCCGCCGGCAGCATCCCCTCGGTGCCGCAGAGCGTCAGCAGCTTCTGCGCGGAGATGCCCAGGTTGGCGAGCAGGTCGGCGTCGCCCACCGGATCGGCCTCCGGGTCGACGGCGGGCTGCTCGCTCTCCTCGTCGCCGCTGGCGGCGGGGCGCGGCTCGTCGTCGCCGTCGAGCCCGGTCACCGACGTCTTCAGGTCACCGACCAGCAGTTGACCCAGCCGGGACTCCTCGGCGTACGCCGAGTCCGATCCGAAGACCCGCAGGTCCTCGCCCTCGTCGAGACGCAGGATCACCAGGTACGCGTCGTCGGCCTCGACAAAGAGCAGCGACACGTCGGCTTCCTGGTCGACGTCGCGCAGCCGGTCGGCGACCTCGTCGATGTCCGTGGCACCCCGAAGGTTGACCTCGGTCGCGGTCCAGCCACTGTCATCACGCACCACGGCCGCAGCGAAGTACGACACGGTTCCCCCAAAAGCCCTCGGCACAGCGCCGACTCGTCAAGGGTGCACGTTAGCCGGTCGGGTCGGCAGGCGACCGGTCAACGCCCCGAGACGCCGGCCAAACCTGACAAAGTCCGATCAGCCAGCTACCCGACGGCGGGTGGCGATGAGTTGGCGTAGACGCTCGGTGCGCTCTCGCTGCGGCCGGCTGCGCTGGCGTACCGCCCGTGCGCCCGCCAACTCGGCGAGCAACTGGAGGCGGCGGCGGTTGCGATCCGGGTCCTGCCGCGGGGTGGTCCAGGCCATAGTGCCGAGAGTGCCGAGTCTCGGCGGCCACGTCAAGACGGCGTTCGCTCCGCAGCCAACCGGGCACGCGACGCAGTCGCCCACGCCCTGATCCGGGTCGGTCCGGCCTCGCTCACCACAGCGGCCAGTCACCGCTCGTCGCCCAGCGCACGGCCACCACGGCGGCGGCGATGCTCCAGCCGCCGGCGGTCACGATGGCCACTCCGGTGGCCACTCCACGGTCGCCGTACCGCACCAGCACCAGCGCGGTGGCCCAGGCGAGCAGGCCGGCCACCACCGTCCACCACGCGTAACCGACCACGTCGGTGCCGAGGAGCCCGAACAGCAGCAGCCAGGCAGCCGCCGCACCGCCGCCGGAGGCGACCCCAGCGCCGGTCACCGGGTGCGGTTCGCGGTAGGTCGGTCTGGTCGGTGGCCCGGCCGGGAAGAGCCCCGACGGGGTACGCGACGCCGGGCGCGCGGCGGCCGGGTCCGGGATGGGGCCTTCTCGGGCGATGCTCACCGGCTGCCCTCCCTCACGCGCGTCGCTCGTCCCCACGGTACCGGTCTGTCAGGATGGCCGAATGCCCTCGCCGACGATCGGTCGCCGCGTGCGTCCGGCGTACCCGATCCTGTTGCTGCTCGCCCCGATGCTCGCCGCCGGTTGCGCGACCACCCGGCCCGGGGTGCCGCCGGACGGCGTCGCCGCGCCGTCGCCGTCGGCGGTCTGGGCGACCGGGGAGCAGCCGGCGGCCCCGCCGGTCGCGCCGACCACGAAGCCCCCGGCCAGCCCGACGCCGTCGTCGGCCACGCCGTCGCCGAGCGCGCCCCGCGCCGGGGTCCGGCATGTCTTTCCGGTACGCGCCGACAACGTGGACTACCACCCGACGCACGGGGCGTACCCTGCGACGGACGTGTTCGCGAACTGCGGTCAGCCGTTCGTGGCGGTGACCGACGGCAAGGTGCTGGAGGTGAGTCGCGTCGACAGGTACTCCAAGAGCGGGCCGCAGGGCCCGGACAACGGCGGCCTGTCGGTGTCGCTGCTCGGTGACGACGGGGTGCGTTACTACGGCTCGCACCTGAGCGTCGTCTCGTCCGACGTCGAGGCGGGGGTCCGGGTGCGTGCCGGTCAGCAACTCGGCAAGGTGGGCCGGACCGGCAACGCCAACAACGTCTGTCACGTGCACTTCGGGATCTCGCCGCCGTGCGCCGGTAAGGACGGGTGGTGGATCCGGCGCGGCGTGATCTGGCCGGCGCGCTACCTGGACTCGTGGCGGCGCGACGGCAACCGGGAACCGGCCGCCGAGGTGACCGCGTGGCAGCGCCAACACGGCTGCCCGAAGGCTCCCTGACATGGCCGCCCGGGACCCCATCGCCGACCTGCGCCGGATCGCGTTCCTGTTGGAGCGGGCGAACGAGGCCACCTACCGGGTGCGGGCGTTCCGTTCGGCGGCCACGGCGCTGGCTGGCCTGCCGGCGGCCGAGGTAGCCGAACGGGCCGGCAACGGCACCCTCACCGAGCTGGCCGGTGTCGGCGACGTGACGGCTCGCTGCGTGGCGGAGTCCCTGGCCGGTGAGGAACCGGTCTATCTGCGCCGGCTGGTGGCGACCGAGGGCAGCGACCTCGATGCCGAGGCCGCGGCGCTGCGCGCCGCCCTGCGGGGCGACTGCCACACCCACTCGGACTGGTCCGACGGCGGCTCGCCCATCGAGGAGATGGCGCTGGCCGCCGTCGAGTTGGGTCACGAGTACCTGGTGTTGACCGACCACTCGCCGCGGCTGACCGTGGCCCGGGGGCTGACCGCGGCGCGGCTGCGCCGTCAGCTCGACCACGTGGCGCAGGTCAACGCGGCGCTGCCGGAGGGTTTCCGGATCCTCACCGGCATCGAGGTGGACATCCTCGCCGACGGGTCGCTCGACCAGGACGAGGAGTTGCTGGCCCGACTCGACGTGGTGGTCGGCTCGGTGCACAGCGGCCTGAAGGACGAGCGGTCGAAGATGACCCGGCGCATGGTGCGGGCCGTTGCCAACCCGCACCTGGACATCCTCGGTCACGTCACCGGCCGGATGGTGTCGTCCCGGCCGGCCGGGGTGACCGGCCCGGGTGACAAGGGGCACCGGGCCCGGACCCGCGCGGAGAGCGACTTCGACGCGGACGCCGTCTTCGCCGCCTGCGCGGAACACGACACCGCAGTCGAGATCAACTCCCGGCCGGAGCGGCAGGACCCGCCGAAGCGACTGATCCGACGCGCCCTGGAGGCGGGCTGCCGCTTCGCGATCGACACGGACGCGCACGCGCCCGGCCAGCTCGACTGGCAGCGGTTCGGCTGCGAGCGGGCCGCGCGCTGCGGCGTCCCGGCCGACCGGGTGGTCAACACCTGGTCGGCCGAGCAGCTCGTGGAGTGGACCCGCAACCGAGCCTGACCGGCGGTCCGGACTGGTCGGGGCATGGCGGCGGGTCAGCGGCGGGCGGGCTCGACGGCGGGCGCGGCGGGCTCGACGGCCGGCGCGGCGGGCTCGACGGCCGGCGCGGCGGGCGCGCTCACGCCGACGACCGGTCGGGGCGTCCGACGGCCGAACACGCCCTGCGCGACCGCGACGCCCAGCAGCACGATGAGCGCACCGACCGGCTGGTGCCAGTTGAGCCGCTCGTCCAGCACCACGGCGCCGATCAGCACCGCGAAGATCGGAATCAGGTACGTGACGGTGGACGCCGTGCTCGCGCCGGCCAACCGGATGTTGCGCATGTTGATGACGAAGGCGAGCCCGGTGCCGAGCGCGCCGAGGGCCAGGACGCTCGCCACGACCTTCGCCGACAGCTCGGTGGGCAGCGGCGGCGCGCCCGCGACGAACGGGGTGACGATGGCGAGCTGCACGGTGGCGAGCAGCAGCTGCGCCGTGGACAGGGACAGCCCGGAGTGCGTGCTGCCGGCGATGAACCGCTTCTGGTACGGGATGGCGACGCCGTAGCAGGCGGCCGCCCCGAAGCACATCACCTGCCCGACGAAGTGCGCCCCTCCGATGCCCTCCCAGACCCCGAGCACGACGAGTACGCCGACGAAGCCCAGCCCGAGGCCGATCGCCCGGCGTACGGTCAACCGCTCGGTCCGGAACACCAGCACCGCGAGCGGCAGCACGATCAACGGCGTCGTCGCGTTCCAGATGCCGGCGAGCATCGACTCGACCCGTTGCTCGCCGTAACCGAAGAGGGTGAACGGCACGGCCACGCCGAACGCGGCGACGACGGCCAGGTGCGCCCACACCCGGGGCTCACGGGGCAGCCGGTCGCGCAGCACCGCAAGGACGACCAACAGGGTCAGCGCGCCGGCGCCGACGCGGTAGAGGGTCAGCTGCACGGGGTGCAGCTCGGCCACGCCGACCTTGATGAACAGGAAGCTGGAGCCCCAGATGGCGGCGAGGGCGAAGAAGCCCGGTAACCAGGCCCGCAGCGGGACCCTGTCAGGAGCGATATCGGTTGTCACCCCTGACACTCTGCCGGAGGGGTGCGACAGAGTCGTCCGCTTTTCCGCTGCTTGGACACGACAATTGACATCGACATCCTGACCGGGCGGTCACGTAGTGTCGCAGCGTGGGACGAATTGATGAAATCGCCAACCGCTACGTGGACAAGTGGGCGCCGTTGAGCCCGACCGGCGCGACCTACGTCGGCATCGCCGGCCATGACAACAAGCTCGACGACCTCTCACCGGACGGATACCGGGCGCGCGCCGACCTGACCCGCGAGATGCTCACCGAGCTGGAGACGGCCGAGCCGGACACCGAGGCGGAGCGCACCGCCAAGGAGGCCATGCAGGAACGGCTCGGTCTGGACCTGGCCCGCTACGAGGCCGGCGAGACGACCAGCGAGGTCAGCGTGATCACCAGCGGGCTGCACGAGATCCGCATGGTGTTCGACCTGATGCCAACTGCGACGGCCGACGAGCAGGCCAACATCGCCACCCGGCTCAACGGCCTCGCCGGCGCGCTGGAGGGCTACAAGACCACGCTGCGTGAGGCGCTCGCCGACGGGCAGGTCAGCTCGAAGGTGCAGCTCGTCGAGGTGGCCAAGCAGTGCGACATCTGGACCGACCCGACCGGGGACAACTTCTTCCACGGTCTGGTCGAGCGGCTGGGCGCGGACGGCACCCTCGGCGCCGAGCTGCGCAGGGGCGCGGCGGCGGCCACCGCGGCCACCGCCGAGTTCGGTCAGTTCCTGCGGGCCGAGCTGGCCCCGCACGGGCGCGACAAGCAGGCCGCCGGCCGGGAGCGCTACGAACTCGCCTCGCAGTACTTCCTCGGCGCGAAGATCGACCTCGACGAGACGTACGCCTGGGGTTTCGCGGAGCTGGCCCGCCTGGAGGCGGAGATGCGGGTCGTCGCCGGGCGCATCGCCGGTTCGGGTGCGACGGTCGACGAGGCGGTGGCGCGGCTCGACGCCGACCCGGCGCGCACGATCCAGGGCAAGGAGGCGTTCCGCGACTGGATGCAGGCGCTCGCCGACAAGGCCATCGCCGAGTTGCACGGCACCCACTTCGACATCCCGGAGCAGGTCCGCCGGATCGAGTGCTGCCTCGCGCCCACCAGCGACGGGGCCATCTACTACACCGGGCCGAGCGAGGACTTCTCGCGGCCTGGTCGGATGTGGTGGGCGGTGCCGCAGGGCATCACCGACTTCTCCACCTGGCGCGAGGTGACGACGGTCTACCACGAGGGCGTGCCGGGGCACCACCTTCAGGTGGCCCAGACGGCCGTCCGGGCCGACCTGCTCAACCGCTGGCAGCGGCTGCTCTGCTGGGTCTCCGGGCACGGCGAGGGCTGGGCGCTGTACTCGGAGCGGCTGATGGACGAGCTGGGTTACCTCCAGGACCCGGGCGACAAGCTGGGCATGCTCGACGGTCAGGCGATGCGCGCCGCACGGGTGATCGTCGACATCGGCATGCACCTGGAGCTGGAGATCCCGAAGGACAACCCGTTCGGCTTCCACCCGGGCGAGCGGTGGACGCCCGAGCTGGGTTGGGAGTTCATGCGGGCGCACTGCCGGGTGCCGGACGAGAACCTGCGCTTCGAGCTGAACCGCTACCTGGGTTGGCCGGGACAGGCGCCGTCGTACAAGGTGGGTGAGCGGATCTGGTTGCAGGCACGCGAGGACGCGATGGCTCGCAAGGGCGCCGACTTCGACCTGCGGGAGTTCCACCGGCAGGCGTTGGACCTGGGCGCGCTGGGCCTCGACCCGCTGCGCAAGGCGTTGGCCCGACTCTGACCGGTGTTCAGCTCGTGGGGCGGCGTCCGGTCCGGACGCCGCCCCACGCTGCGGTCACTGCAACGTCTGCTTGAGGGTGGGTCGGCCGGTCAACGTGTCGCAGGAGATGAAGGCCAGGTCGATCTGCGGGTCGGTGAACGTGAGCGGCAGCGGCGAGGTGACCGGGATGCCGTCGGGGAAGGGCAGGTCCGGAGTCAGGGTGACCTTGATGCCCAGGAACCGGCCGACGAACCGGGTCGCGTAGAAGGTCACGTCACCGTCGATCGTCAGTTGGTCGGTCTCGCTCAACAGCGAGCCGCCCGAAGGCCCCGCGACCAGCAACGCGAAGTCGCTTGTCACCGCCTTGCTCATGGTGAACTTCAGCGCCCGCATCTCGCCGTTGGCGGTGCGCAACGGCTCGACTCCGCGAAACCGCAGGTTCGTCATCTCCACCTTGGACCCGGTCAGTTTCGCGGGGGTGGCCGAGACCTTGGGCATGTCCGGGTCCGCGGCCAGCTTGGGCAGCGGCTTGCCGGGCTCGACGGGCGCGGGCTTGGTCGGCTTCGGGCTGGCACACGAATCGTCGGGGGCGCGGGTGGGGGTCGCCGTCCGGGTCGGGCTGGGTGTGGCGCTGACGCTGACGGTGGGAGTGGCGCTCGGAGTGGCCGACGCGCCGGCTCGCGCGGCGCTGCCGGTGGGCTCGGCCGATCCACCTGTCGGTTCCGCCTCGTCGTCGTCGCCGCCGGTGAACAGGTCACCGATGCCGTCGACGATGTCGGTCAGCAGATTTCCGTCCGACTTATCCGACGTGGCGGTGGGGCTCGCACTCGGGCTCGGGCTGGCCGGAGAGGTGGCGGGGGTGCTGGGCCGGACCGACGAGGTCGGGGTTGGGCAGGAGGGCGCCGCCGCTCGCACCGGCGACGCCCAGTCGACCGTCGTCAGACCCGCGCTGGCGAGGCTCATCAGGAGCAGCGTCACCACGTACGTCTTCGGGTCGCGGGCCACCGTCGACCTCGTCTGGGACGCCTCCGGCTCGGCGGCGAAGGGCGGCATCTCCGTGGTGTCGCCCGCGCTCGCCCGCTCAGCCGGTGCTGGTTCGCGCAACACGGCACGCGGCTGCGGGAGGATGTCGGTGAGCGGCCCGGTGACCTCGTCCTCCCGCTCGCGCTCCGGCAGCAGCTCGTCGACGAGCGGCGCTTCGTCGGCGGTGGCGCCGTCCTCGGCCCGCTCGTCGTCCGGCTCCTCGGCGGCCGGGGGCACCGCCGCGGACTTCTTCACCGGCACCCAGGCGAAGCCGAGCGCGCTACCGACCATGCCCAGCAGCATGCCGATGAAGAACCCGCCGAGGTTGACTCCGATCAGCGAGTAGACCGCGGTCACCGCGCCGACGATGGCATAGAAGATCCGCTGCGCGGGGCTGAGCCACATCAGGAGGCCGCAGGTGACCAGGATGGTGGGGATCAACCAGGACAGGAAGCCGGTCGGGCCCATCTGCAGGGTCAGCCCGGCCAGGCTGACCTTGGTGGTGCCGAGGATCTCCACTCCGGCCAGGATGGTGAAGAGGCCGCCCCAGAATGGCCGGGACCGCCGCCAGCGGCGGAAACCGCGCCAGGCCTGACCGACACGGCCGGGCTGCGCGCGATGAGTGGCGGTCGACACGTACGTCCTCCTGGGGTGAAAGGGGTGGGCAGGACCGAGGCTCGCGTGGGGCGCCCCGCGCGGGCCGCGGGGGCGGCTGCGCAGTAGC
>NZ_JBFAOC010000091.1:0-15223 GCF_040675055.1 Micromonospora sp. NPDC049662 | reverse complement strand
TCGAGGCGGTAGGTGGTGCCGGTGCTCGGTGGTGGCGTGGTGGGATCGCCACCGACGGTGTCGCCCCAGGCGTAGCGCAGCCGGTCGGCGCCGGACTTCTCCGCAGATCGGCGACCCCGGAACACCCGTGGCCGCCGGCCGCCGACAACGGCCGCACCGTCCTCGCGCCGGTCCGCCGTACGCTTGAAGAGCAGACGTGTTCAGAACAGGTGTTTCGGGGAGGAACCGGGCATGACGCTGGGTGACGCCGAACTGGTGACGCTCGCGCAGGCGGGCGACGCGGGCGCGCTCGGCGTGCTGCTGACCCGCCACGAGGCGGGCATGCGGGCGGTCGCGATGAGCCTGCTCGGCTACGGACCGGATGCCGAGGACGCCGTGCAGGACGCGATGGTGACGGCGCTGCGGCGCGTCGGCGAGATCCGTGACTCGGCAGCCGTCGGGCCGTGGCTGCGCACGGTCGTCCGCAACAACGCCCGGATGACACTGCGCGCGCCGCGTCCGACGCCGGTCGCCGATCCGGAGTGGTTCGCCCACCCCGCCACCGATCCCACCCCGGAGGAGTCCCTGGACTCCGGCGCGCTGCGCGACTGGGTGTGGCACGCCATCGGCGAGTTGTCCGAGCCCGACCGCCTGGTCACCATGCTGCGCTACTTCAGCGACGCCTCCTCGTACGACCAGATCGCGGCCGTGTGCGGTGTGCCGGTCGGCACCGTCCGCAGCCGCCTCAGCCACGCCCGGCGGGCCCTCGCCGGCGGCCTGCGCGCGGCGGCGACCTCGGCCCACGCCGACGTCCGCGCGGCCGGCGACGCGCGGTGGCGCGAGGGCGTCGACATGATCGCCACGGCGATGCGGGGCGACTTCGACCAGGTGGTCCACGACACCTGGTGGCCGGAGGCTCAGATGATCGTTCCCGGTGGGCCACGCGGCGGGCCCGAGCTGGCGCTGCGTGGCATGACCAGCGACCTGAACGCCGGGGTACGACAACGGCTGCGCAGCGTCGTGGCCAGCGGCGACGTGCTCATCTGGGAGACCGACCTGATCAGCCCGACGGACAACCCGGACCACTGCCCGCCGGCGGCGCTGTGGTTGCAGGTGCTGCGCGAGGGGCGGGTACGTCAGCTCACGCTGTTCCACCCCGTTCCGGCGCGGCTCTGAGAAAACGTTTCCCGCCGAGCGAACTTTCCCGACGACCCGCGCATCTGGTCGGTGTCCAGCCACCAGTTGCCGTCGCGGCACACGCCGCACGGGTCACGAATCGGGAGACAGTTCATGGGTTCCACCCACCACGACACCGGCGCGCTCGCGCCCGGCGCCCACTCGTTCACCGTCGACGGGGTGCGGCAGGTCTACCACGTCGCCGGCACCGGCCCGGTCTGTGTGGCGCACTCGGGCGGCCCCGGCATCGAGTGGTCCTACCTGCGGACGCCGAGCCTCGAAGAGCACTACACGATGGTGTACGTCGAGCCGGTCGGCACCGGCGCGTCGGGACGACTCGACAGTGCCGACGACTACCGGATGGACACCTATGTCCGTTTCCTGGACGCGGTCGTCGCGCACCTCGGGGAGCCCCGGGTGTACCTGCTCGGGCACTCGTACGGCGGTTTCGTCATCCAGCGCTACGCCCTGGAGCACCCGGACCGGGTGGCCGGGCTCATCCTGTACGACACCTCACCGCTCACCGGCGCCGACTTCTGGGCCGAGGCGATGACCAACCTCGCCGCCTACCCGCAGCGGCACCCGGACCGGCCGGAGGCGGCGGAGATCCCGGCCGCTCTCCAACGGGCCCTCAGCGCCACCGACGACGAGACGCTGAGCGCCGGTCTGGGCGCCGCGCTACCGGTCTACTTCGCGGACTTCTGGGCTCGGCAGGCCGAGTTCGCCCCGTTGCAGGCGGGTCTGCGGGCCTGGGCGGCGCCGGCCGGCGCGCAGGACCCGGTTCCCTTCGACGTACGCGACCGGCTCGGTGAGATCACCGCTCCGGCCGTGGTGGTCGTCGGGGCGCACGACTTCATCTGCGGCCCGCGCTACGCCGAGGAACTGCACGCCGGCCTGAAGGACTCGCGGCTGATCGTCCTGGAGCAAAGTGGGCATTTCGGTCACATCGAGCAGCCGGAGGAGTTCACCGCGGCCGTGGTGGAGCTGCTGAAGCGGTGATTGCCGCCGCCTCCCGAGGCCGGTTCGTCACAGCGGGCAGGCCTCGGGGGCCGGCCGTGTTGCACGGTCATAGGCTTGGCACTTCGCTGCGCCGTGACGAAGGAGAGATGCCGTGAGCCAGACGGATTCCGTCGACGAGTGGAACGTGGCCGAGGACGACGGGGTGCTGGACGCCTCCGACACCCTCGACGACGACCGGGTCGGCGACCCCCTCGACACCGGCATCGTCGCCGCGGACCACTGGACGGCGGCGAACCGGTTCGGCACCACCCCCGCCGAGGAGCGGGCGGGCGAGTCGTTGGATCAGTACCTCGCCCAGGAGGAGCCGGACGTCGACCCGTACGCCGAGGGTGGCGACGACGAGGACGAGCTGACCCGCCGGGGGTACGAGACCGAGGCGCGCGCGGGCCGTCTCGTCGAGTACGACGAGGGCGTCCGCGAGGACGACGAGGCCGACTCGGTGGCGTGGGACGCCGGGATCGACGCGGGTGGCGCGAGCGCCGAGGAGGCTGCGGTGCACGTGGTCGACGACCCGAACGGGCCGGGCGACGGTCCGCTGCGCTGACACCCCGCACACACCGCCGCGCTCGACACCGCAACGGGCGTCGAGCGCGGCGGGCGCGTCGGTCAGTGGATGACGACCGGCGTCTTCGGCAGGTCGGTCTGCTCGTCACCGAGCGGCTGCGCGGGCGTACGTCGGCGCGGCAGCAGGGCGGCCGGGATGAAGGTGGCCAGCACGAGCGCGAACCCCACCCAGAACGTGTGGGCGAACGACTTCGCGGCGAAGTCGAGACCGCGCTCGATGATCGAGGCGAGGGTCGAGGGGTCCACCGGCACCTGCGCGAGCACCTCCGGTCGTTGCTGGGAGGCGATGGCCAGCCCGGCCTCGGTGACCGGCTTGCCGCTGCTCTCGTCGACCAGGCCGGGGATCGGCCGGGAGCCGTTCAGCTCGTTGGTGAGGATCACCGACATCACGGCGGCGCCGACCGAGCCGCCGATCTGCTGCAGGATGTTGACGAGCGTCGAGCCGCGCGCGACCTCCTGCGCCTGCAACGTGCGCAGCGCCGACGTCATGATGGGCATCATCGTGCCGCCCATGCCCAGGCCCATCACGAACAGCGACCCACCGAGCAGCCAGTACGACGTCTGCGGGTCGACCTGGGTGAAGCCGAAGAACCCGACGACGATCAGGGCGAGCGCGAACGGGACGGTACGGCCGATGGGTACCCGGTCGGCGAGCGTTCCGGCGATCGGCATGGTGATCATCGCGCCGATGCCCTGCGGGGCCATCAGCAGGCCGGCGGCCAGCGTGGACTCACCGCGCACCTGCAGGAAGTAGCTCGGGAAGAGCAGGCCGGCGCCCATGAACGCGATGATGAACACGAACAGCGTGCCCGCCGCGATGGTGAGGTTGCGGTTGCGGAACAGCCGCAGGTCGAGCAGCGGGTGCCGGGGCTTGAAGGAGTAGAGCACGAAGGCCACCACCAGCGCGCCGCCGACCAGCATCGGGGCCCACACCTTGGTCGCGCTGAACGTGCCCGCCTCCGGCAGCGACGAGACGCCGTACAGGAAGAGCGCGAGACCCGGGGAGAGCATCAGCATGCCGAGGAAGTCGAAGGACTCCGACGGCTCGGGGGCGTCCTTCGGGAGCGCCATCTGCGCGTAGATCAGGGCGATGACACCGATCGGCAGGTTGATCAGGAAGATCCAGTGCCAGCTCGCCGTGTCGATCAGCCAGCCACCGAGGATCGGGCCACCGATCGGGCCGAGGAGCATCGGGATGCCGAGGACGGCCATCAACCGGCCGATCCGGTGCGGCCCGGCCGCCCGCGTCATGATCGTCATGCCGAGCGGCATGAGCATGCCGCCGCCGAGGCCCTGCAGGACGCGGAAGCCGATCAACTGGCCGATCGAGTCGGCGGTGGCGCAGAGCCCCGACCCGATCGTGAACAGGGCGAGCGCCACCATGTAGAGCCGCTTCGTACCGAACCGGTCGGCCGCCCACCCGCTGAGCGGGATCACCGTGGCCAGGGCCAGCGTGTAGCCCGTCATCGTCCAGGCCACCCGGGCGTAGGAGGCGTCGAACTCGGTCTGGAACGTGGGCAGCGCGACGCTGACCACCGTCACGTCGAGGATCGACATGATCGCGCCAAGGACGACGACACCCGCCACCTTGAGCACCGCGGCGTCGAGCTTGTCCGATGTCGCGACGGATTGCTGTGTCACTAACTCTCCTGAGGTCGGTTGATCCGGACCGATGGTGGGCGGTGGCGGCGATCGCCGCGCCGACCAGGCGCGGGACGCGACGTGCCGGGGCGACGACGCGCGGAGGCAGACTAACCGGGGACTGTGACGCTCTGCCGCCGGATTTCGTGACGGTCGTGTGGCGTAAACCGATCAGCCGTCCGATTGCAGCCAATCGGCGGAGTGGCCCGCAGCGTCGAGCAGCAAGCGCACGGCGCGGAACATCCCGCGCCGGCCCGTCTGTTGCACCCACCGTGCCGGTCCACCAGCCGGCGCCCACCCCGATCGGAGTCACCGTGAACCGCGCCCACCTCGCCAGCTTCCTGCGCAGCCGACGCGAGGCGCTGCGCCCCGAGGACGTGGGGTTGCCGCGCGGCCCGCGCCGACGCACCGGTGGGCTGCGGCGCGAGGAAGTCGCCGCGTTGAGCGGTATGTCCACTGACTACTACACGCGGTTGGAGCAGCAGCGCGGGCCGCACCCCTCCGAGCAGATGCTCGCCGCCCTGGCCCGCGGCCTACGCCTGTCCCTGGCCGAACGGGACCACCTGTTCCAGCTCGCCGGGCACGCCGTGCCCCACCGCGCGGTACGCGCCGACCACGTCAACCCCGGGATGACACGCATCCTCGATCGGCTGCACGACACCCCGGCCCTGGTGGTGAACCACCTCGGCGAGACCCTGGCGCAGACCGCGCCGGCCGTCGCCCTACTCGGCGACGAGACCCGGCACACCGGTCTGGCGCGTAGCGCGCACCACCGCTGGTTCACCGACCCAACGGCGCGGGAGCGGCATCCGGCGCAGGATCACCCGGTGCTGAGCCGACTGTTCGTGGCGCACCTGCACGCGGCGTACACCCGTGATGGCGGTGGCTCTCGAGCCGCGGCGATCGTCGACGATCTGCTGGCCACGAGCGGGGAATTCGCGCAGCTGTGGCGGGAGCATCCGGTGCCGGGCGGTCCCTGCCCACCGAAGCGCCTCCTGCACCCGGAGGTCGGCGCGTTGGAGTTGCACTGCCAGACGCTGGTGGATCCGGACCAGTCCCAGACCCTGCTGGTCCTCACGGCCGCGCCCGGCTCGGAGAGCGACGACAGGTTGCGCCTCCTCTCCGTCGTCGGCGGTCCGCTCGGCTGAGGGTCGACGCCGGTGGCGGCGGGCAATTGTGGTGAAGGCATTGATATCGATGCCTGCGACTGTAATGATTAACACACTTTACAGTTGTTTCCGCCGCCCCGGAAGGACCCCGCCATGGCGCGACGAACGGTTGGGCACCCGCCCCGCCGCACCAGGTTGGCCGCCGCGTTCGCCGCGGCCCTGCTCGCCGTACCGACCGGCCTGATCGTCGGCGTCTCCCCCGCGGCCGCCGCCGCCACGGGCGCCATCACCGGGTACGGCGGCAAATGCGTCGACGTGGCGGCCGCCAACCCGGCCAACTCCACCCCGGTGCAGCTCTACGCCTGTAACGGCTCGACGGCGCAGCAGTGGACCGTGGCCGACGACGGCACGATCAGAGCCCTGGGCAAGTGCCTCGACATCGCGGCCGCCAGCACCGCCAACGGTGCTCGCGTGCAGATCTACGACTGCAACGGCACCGGGGCGCAGCAGTGGTCGTCCAGCGCGGGGCAGCTGGTCAACCCGGCCTCGGGCAAGTGCCTCGACGCCACCGGCACCAGCTCCGCCGACGGCACGCCGCTACAGATCTGGAGCTGCACCGGCACCGCCAACCAACTCTGGACGCTGCCCACCGGCGGCACCACCCCACCGCCGTCGAGCGGCTTCACCCACCCCGGAGTGCTGGTCAGCAGGGGTCAGCTCGACTTCGTACGGGGGCGGGTGCAGGCGGGCGCACAGCCCTGGGCGGCGGCCTACAACCAGATGATGTCCAGCCGGTACGCCTCGCTGTCCCGCACCCCGGCGCCCCGCGCGGTCGTCGAGTGCGGCTCCTACTCCAACCCCAACAACGGCTGCACCGAAGAGCGCGAGGACGCGATCGCCGCGTACACCGACGCACTCGCCTGGTACCTCACCGGCGACTCCCGGTACGCCCAGAAGGCGATCCAGATCATGGACGCCTGGTCGGCGACGATCACCTCCCACACCGGCAGCAACGCGCCCCTGCAGACCGGTTGGGCGGCCTCGACCTGGCCCCGGGCCGCCGAGATCATCAAGTACACGTACAGCAGCTGGCCCAACGCCAACCGGTTCGCCACCATGCTGCGCACCGTCTACCTGCCGGTGGTCCGCAACGGCTCGAACAGCAACGGCAACTGGGAACTGACCATGATGGAGGCCGCCATCGGGATCGCCGTGCACCTGGACGACCGGACGGCCTACGACGCGGCGGTGACCCGCTTCCTCAACCGTGCCCGCGCGTTCATCTACCTGCCCAGTGACGGCGCGCTCCCGTACACCGTGCCCGGCAGCGGCCTGGACACCAGCGGCGAGATCATCGGCTACTGGCAGGGCCAGTCCACCTTCGTCGCCGGCCTCGCGCAGGAGACCTGCCGGGACTTCGTCCACACCGGATACGGCATCTCCGCCATCTCGCACGTCGCGGAGACCTCCCGCATCCAGCAGCGTGACCTGTATCCGCAGGTCGGTGAGCGGCTGCGGCAGGCCCTCGGCTTCCACTCGCGCTACCAACTCGGCGAGGCGGCGCCCTCCTGGCTGTGCGGCGGCACCCTCACCCGGGGCCTCGGCCCGATCACCGAGGTCGGTTTCAACGCGATGAGCAACCGGCTGGGCAACGTCATGACCAACACGCAGACCCTCACGCTGCAACAGCGTCCCGCCGGCAGCAACAACCTCTTCGTCGCCTGGGAGACGCTGACCCACGCCAGCAACCCCAACTGACCGCGCGGCGGGCCGGCGCCCACCGGATGGCGCCGGCCCGCCCCCGCACCTATCCCTCGACGCCCAGCGCCGCCACCGGGCTCACCCGCGAGGCCCGCCGCGCCGGCAGCACCCCGGCCAACGCGGTCAGCGCGACGAGCGCCACGAAGAGCCCGACCAGGGGCAGCACCGGCAACGTCAGCGGCGCGTTGAGCCCCAGCGCCCGCACCGCCAACCAGGCGTACGGGACGCCGAGCAGCAGACCGAAGGTCGCCCCGATCACCCCGTAGAGGCCGGACTCGACGGTCAGCATCGTGCGCAACCCGGCCCGGGACAGGCCGACGGCGCGCAGCAGCCCGGACTCGCGTACCCGCTCCACGACCGACAGGGCGGTCGTCGACCCCACCCCGACCACGGCGATCAGCACGGTGAGACTGACCAGGCCGGCGGTGATCCAGACCAGGGCGCTCAGCACCGCGTCGTTGCGGTCCCGATCGTCGGCGAGCACGCCGATGTGCAGCCCGGGGGCGTCCCCGACCGCCTGCCGCAGCGCCCGCACCCCGGCGGTACGGCCGTCCTCGCCCGCGCGGGCGGCGTCGGCCAGCAGACCGGTGTACGCCGTCGGCCCGCCGATCCGGTCCAGGTCGGCACGGTCGGCGAGGATGCCCGCGTACAGGGGGCCACGGTCGGGCAGGACCGCCGCCACCCGCACGTCGACCGTCGACGCGGCGCGGCCGAGGGTGACCGTGTCGCCGGCCCGCAGCCCGGTGACGCTGGCGACCTCCTGGCCGAGCACGATCCGGCCGGGTCCCCGGTCGGCGAGGCTGCCCTGCGCCACGGGCAGGTCGGCGAGGGTCGGCAACGCCGACAGGTCCAGGTCGGTCGTCGAGTACCCGGCCTCGACGTCACCGATGCGCGCACCGCCCCGCAAGAGCGCGACGTCGTGGAGCATCCGGTACGGCACGACCCGGGTCAGCGACGCGCTGGCGGCCCGCGCCCGCGCCAGGACGGCGACCGGCAGGGCCGTACCCTCGGCGGAGGCCACCTCGAAGTCGGCCGGCGCGGAGAGGGCCATGTCGCGATCGGCGACCACCCGCATGGACGCGCCACCGATGACCACGCCGGAGATCAGCGTCACGCCGAGCGCCACCACCACGGAGACGGCCGCGGCGCGCCGCGGCGTTCCACCGATCCCGCCGACCGCCAGCCGTCCGAGGGCGCCGAGCTGGCGCAGCGGCCAGCCCACGACCGCCAGCACCGGACGCACCAGCAGCGGCCCGAGGGCCACCAGGGCGAAGAACGCCAACGCGCCCGAGGCGACCAGCAGGAACAGACCGAGCGTCGGGTCGTACGACTCCGCGCCCGGCGTCGGCATGCGGCGCACCGCCGCGACGCCGGCCAGCAACGCGCCGAGGGCCAGCAGCGCCCCGGACACCAGGCGACCCGCTCCGATGCCCCGCCGGCCGGCGGTGACGCTGGCCGCGCGCAACGCCTCCAGCGGCGAGACCCGAGCGGCGGAGAACGCCGGGGCGAGGACCGCCAGCACGGTGATCACGACCGCCCCGACCACCACCGCGACCGCCGCCGTCAGCGGCAGCCCCGGCGACGACACCTCCGTGCCGAAGGCGCGCAGGACCGGCGGAAGCGCCTGCCCGACGGTCAGTGCGGCGGCCACCCCGACGACACCGGCGACCAACCCGGTCAGGGCACCCTCGGCGGTGAGCGCGCCCACCAACGCCCCCCGGCCCGCGCCGACCGCCCGCAGCAGCGCGAGGTGCTGCATCCGCTGGGCGAAGACGATGCGGAACGTGGAGGTGACCACCAGCGCCGCGGCGGCCACCGCGATCCCGACGAACATCCCGACCAGCGCGAACAGCCTGCCGACCTGCTCGGCCGCCGCGTCGGCCTCGGCGTCGCGTACCTCGGCGCCCGAGCGGACCGGCTGCTCGGCGGGGACCGCCGCGGCCAGGCGCTGGTGGACCGCCTGCGTCGCGCCCGGGGCCGCCCGCAGGTCGATCCGCTCCACGAAGGTCAGGTGACCCCACGCGGCCACGACGTCGTCGGGCGCGTAGGCGTTGGCGCCGTCGTCGACGGGGGTATCGACCACTCCCGTGACGGTGAGCGGCGACTCGGCCGTGCGGTCGCCGCCCGTCCCGGTGGTCACCGTGCCGACCGTCAGCCCCAGCCGCTCGACGGTACGCGGACTCACCGCGATCTCGCCGGGCTGGTCGGGATAGCTGCCCTGGACCAGGCGGACCGTGGCCAGCGGGCCCCGGCCCGGATCCGCCTGGAGGTTGACGTATCCCCCGCCGACCGAGACACCGATGGTCACCCGGCCCACCGCCTCGACGACGCCGGGCACGGCGCGGACGTCCCGCAACGCCGTCAGGGCGGGCGGCCGCTCGGGGTCACCGACCACCAGGTCGGTGGCCGCCGGTGTGCCGCTGAGGGTGTCCCGGGCGGTCCGTTCGGTGATGTCCCGCGCCAGCACGGTGCCGAAGACCACGAACGACGCGACGAGGATCGCGAGGCCGGTGAGAATCAGCCGGCCCGGCCGTCGGGCCGCGGCGATCACCTGGGTACGCAGCACGGTCGCCCTCATGCGGCCACCGCCAGGGCGCGCAGCGCGTCGGTGATCGAGCCCTGGTCCGGCTCGTGGATCTCGCCGGCGATCCGACCGTCGGCCAGCAGCACCACCCGGTCGGCGTACGCGGCGGCGATCGGGTCGTGGGTGACCATGACCACCGTCTGGCCCAGGTCGCGTACCGAGTCGCGCAGGATGGCGAGCACCTCCGCCCCGGAGCGGGAGTCGAGGTTGCCCGTCGGCTCGTCGGCGAAGACGACCTCGGGCCGCGACACCAGCGCCCGGGCCAGCGCCACCCGCTGCTGCTGGCCGCCCGAGAGCTCGCTGGGCCGGTGCCCGAGCCGCTGGCCGAGACCCAGCACGTCGACGAGGTGCGCGAACAGGTCACGGTCGGCGTCCCGGCCGGCGAGGTCCAGCGGCAGGGTGATGTTCTGCGCGGCGGTGAGCTGCGGCAGCAGGTTGAACGACTGGAACACGAAGCCGATCCGGTCGCGGCGGGCCCGGGTCAGCGTACGGTCGGACCGACCGGTCAGCTCCGTGCCGCCCAGCAGGACCCGCCCGGACGTGGGGGTGTCCAGCCCGGCCAGGCAGTGCATCAGCGTCGACTTGCCGGACCCGGACGAGCCCATGATCGCGGTGAACCCGGCCCGGCCGAAGGCGACCGAGACGTTGTCCAGGGCGCGGACGGCGGTGTCGCCGCTGCCGTACACCTTGACGAGGTCGACGGCCGCGACGGCCGCCTGCCCGGTCTGCGGTGGGGCGTGGGTTGCCATGGATTCCTCCAGTGGTTGCGATGTGACCGCCGGAAGCCTCGCCCGCGCCGGGCGGCGGCCGCATCGGTCCCCGGTCGGGGAACGCGGCCGAGGGGTCTGTCTTTCGGCCGATCTGGACCGGCCCTCCGCGTGGCTACGCTGGGTCACGATGAATGCGCCGATCTCCTCCACCTGGTGGGTACGCCTGGGTCAGCTCGCCGGTCTGACGGCGCTGGCCCTGCTCTGTGCCTTCGACCTGCGGTACGGCCTCGCCAGCGGGATGGGGGTGGTCGAAGCGCTGCGGGCCCTGCTCCAGGTGGGGTTGGCGGCGGCGACGGCGGTGGTCTGGCTGCCCGTGCACCGAACGGAATCCCGGGCGCTGCCGATCGCGGCGCTCGCGCTCGGTGTCGTCTCACTCACCGTCACCGCGGGCCTTCTGCTGCTCGGCAGGATCGCGGCCTATCTGCTGGGTGGCACCTGGGGGCTGGCCGAGTCCGCCGGGATGATCGCGGTGGTGTTCGTGGTGACCCGCTTTGGCGCGGCCCGGTTCGCCCCCTGGGCGGCGGTGGTCGCCGCGCTCGCCGCCGCCGCGCTTCCGCTGCGCGCCGGCGCCGACCTGGTCTACGTGATCTTCGGGCTGCTCCAGGCGCTCGGCGCGGTCGGCGCCGCCGCCGCCGGGATCTACCTGCGCGTCGTCGCCAGCGGCCGGGAGCGGGCCATCGCGCTGGTCCGCGCCGAGCAGCGCGCCGAGTTCGCCCGCGACCTGCACGACTTCATCGCCCATCACGTGACCGGCATCGTGGTGCAGGCGCAGGGCGCCCGGTTCGTCGCGGAACAGGACCCGCAACGGGTGATCGTCGCCCTGGAGCAGATCGAGCGGGCCGGTGCCGAGACGATGGCCTCGATGCGGCGGATGGTCGGCGTGCTGCGCAATCCGCACGCCCCGCCGGACGCGCCGCTGGCCCCGCTGGCCGGTGTGGCCGATCTCGCGCCGCTGCTGGAGGGCCACAACGGCACGACCAACGCGCCGGCCCGACTGTACGTCGACGGTCCGCTCGACGGGCTGCCGGTGGAGGTCTCCACCTCGGCGTACCGGGTGGTGATGGAGGGGCTGACCAACGCCCGCCAACACGCGTCGGACGCCCGGTCGGTGGCGGTGTCCGTGCGCCGTACGCCGGACTGGCTGCTGGTCCGGGTCGCCAACGACGGCGCGGGCCCGCGCACGACGCCGGCCCGGGGGCACGGCTTCGGCCTGGTCGGTCTCACCGAGCGGGTACGCGCCCTGGACGGCACGGTCACCGCCGGACCGGGCGTCTCCGGCGGCTGGGTGCTCGACGCCGCGTTTCCCCTGCGCCCGGCGGTGACCCGATGATCCGGGTGCTGATCGCCGACGACCAGGCGATGGTCCGCACCGGCTTCGGCATGATCATCGGAGCGCAGCCGGACATGGCGGTGGTCGGTGAGGCCGCCGACGGGATCGCGGCCGTCGAGATGACCCGTCGGCTCCGTCCGGACGTGGTGCTGCTGGACATCCGGATGCCCCGCCTCGACGGCCTGGAGGCGCTCCGGCTGCTCGCCGGGCCGGGCGTCAAGGACCCGGTGCGGGTGGTCGTGGTGACGACCTTCGACCTCGACGAGTACGTGCACACCGCGCTGTCCCACGGCGCGTGCGGCTTCCTGCTCAAGGACTCCGGGCCAACGCTGCTCGTCGAGGCGGTCCGCGCCGCCGTCTCCGGTGACGCGCTGATCAGCCCGTCCATCACCGTACGGCTGCTGGAGCACCTCAGCTCGCCCACCGCGCCGCGCGACGACGCGGGCCTGTCCCCACGGGAACTCGACGTCGTGAAGCTCGTCGCCCGGGGCCTGACCAACGCCGAGATCGCCGGCCAACTCTTCATCGCCGTCGGCACGGTCAAGACACACCTGGCCAGCGTTCAGGCGAAGCTGCCGGCCCGCAACCGCGTCGAGATCGCCGCCTGGGCCTGGGAACGCCGCCTGGTCAGCTAGGGCCTCTTTCATAAGAACTGGCCCTAGACGGGGCATCCTCACGCCGCCCACTGCCCTAAAATCGACGGCAGTGAATCGCCGGCCCGCTGCGGACAACCGGAGGCGAGGGATTCATCGTGCACCCCATCCGAACACGGCCCCGATCACGGGCCACCACCCTGGCCGTCGCCGCGTTGGCGGCCGCAGCGGTCGCGCTGGGCCCGAGTCCGGCGTACGCCGCCGACGACACCGAGCGCCCCACCGCCCCCGGCCCGATCACGGTCACCGCCATCGACACCACCTCGGTGGAGCTGACCTGGACCGCGTCGACCGACAACGTGGGCGTGGTCGGCTACGCGGTCTCGGCGCTGTTCGAGGACACCGGCCGGGCGTACTCGACCGACACCACCACCATCCGCCTCACCGACCTGCGCCCGTCCCGGACGTACACCCTCAGCGTCGCGGGGCTGGACGCGGCGGGCAACCGGTCGGTGTCTAACCCGACGCTGCGGTTGACCATGCCACCGGGTGACACCCAACCGCCGAGCACGCCGGGCCAGCCGGTCGCGTACGACGTCGCGGCGACCCTGGTGTGGCTGCGCTGGACCCCGTCGACCGACAACGTCGTGCTCGACCGGTACGAGGTGTACCGGGTCGACGCCAGCGGTCAACTGACCCTGGTCAGGGAGTTGTACCAGTTCCCGCCGAGTCCCACCATGACCCAGGTCAGCGGGTTGACGCCGAACACGACGTACACCTTCGTGGTGCGCGCCCGCGACGAGGCGGGCAACTGGTCGGCGCTGTCGTCGCCGGTCACCGTGACCACCCTGCCGCCCCCGCCGAGCTGCGCGGTCCGCACGGTCGCCCGGCAGGGGCCGGACGGCTTCGTGGCGTACCTCGCCGTCGAGAACACCGGCACGACGGCGGTGAACGGCTGGACGATGACCTGGCGGTTCTGGGCCAGCCAGCAGGTACGGGCCCTCTGGGGCGCGCAGGTCGTCGACCGGCCGAACAACAGCTATCTGCGGGTCCGCAACACCAGCCACAACGCGGTGATCAGGCCGGGCGGCACGGTGTCGCTGGGCATCGTCGCCACCGGCACCCAACTGCCGGAGGAGGTCACGCTCAACGGCGGCGTCTGCGTGGTGGCAGACGAGTAACGCTCACGTCCGGGGTCTGGTGTCGGCGGCGACATCTTGCGACGCTAACGCTCGTGTATGACTACGACCTGTTGGTGCTGGGCTCCGGACCCAGCGGTCAGAAGGCCGCGATCGCCGCCGCCAAACTCGGCCGGCGGGTTGCCATCGTGGACCGCCGCGACATGCTCGGTGGGGTGTGCATCAACACCGGCACCGTCCCGTCCAAGACGCTGCGCGAGGCGGTGCTCTACCTGACCGGCCTGAGCCAGCGCGACCTGTACGGCAGCAGCTACCGGGTCAAGGAGGAGATCACGGTCAGCGACCTGGCCGCCCGCACCCAGCACGTCATCACCCGGCAGACCGACGTCATCCGCAACCAACTCGCCCGCAACCGGGTCGCGATGATCACCGGTACCGGCCGCTTCGCGGATGCCCACGCCATCTGGGTCGACGCGGGCTCCGGGCGCGAGTCGAAGGTGACCTTCGACAAGGCCGTCATCGCGGCCGGCACCCGCCCGGCCCGCCCGGACAGCGTCGACTTCGACGAGCGGACCATCGTGGACTCCGATGGCGTCATCAACCTCCAGGCCGTACCGCGCAGCATGGTCGTGGTCGGCGCCGGCGTGATCGGCATGGAGTACGCGTCGATGTTCGCCGCCCTCGGCACCAAGGTGACAGTCGTCGAACGCCGCGAGCAGATGCTCGACTTCTGCGACGAGGAGATCGTCGAGTCGCTCAAGTACCACCTGCGGGATCTGTCGGTGGCGTTCCGCTTCGGCGAGGAGGTCGCCGCGGTGGAGAAGCACCAGACGGCGGCGCTGTGCATCCTCAAGAGCGGCAAAAAGATCGTCGCGGACACCGTCATGTACTCGGCGGGTCGGCAGGGCCAGACCGACGACCTGGCGTTGGAGGCGGCCGGGCTGACGGCCGACCGACGCGGCCGGATCGCCGTCGACGCCAACTACCGCACGTCGGTCGAGCACATCTACGCGGTGGGTGACGTGATCGGCTTCCCGGCGCTGGCCTCCACCTCCATGGAGCAGGGCCGGCTGGCCGCCCAGCACGCCTGCGGCGAACCGATCCGGGAGATGCACGGCCTGCAACCCATCGGCATCTACACCATCCCGGAGATCAGTTTCGTCGGCCAGACCGAGGCCGAGCTGACCGACGCGTCGACGCCGTTCGAGGTGGGCGTCGCCCGCTACCGGGAGCTGGCCCGGGGCCAGATCGTCGGCGACTCGTACGGGATGTTGAAGCTGCTCGTCTCCCCCGAGGATGGCCGCCTGCTCGGAGTGCACGTGTTCGGCACCGCCGCCACCGAGATCGTCCACATCGGTCAGGCGGTGATGGGCTGCGGCGGCACGATCGACTATCTGATCGACGCGGTGTTCAACTACCCGACCCTGGCCGAGGCGTACAAGGTGGCCGCGTTGGACGCGTCCAACAAAATCCGCAACATAACCCGAATAGACGGCTAACCCCCACCCCACCCCCACCCCAGGCCCCCACCCCACCCCACCACCCCCAGGCCCCCAC
>NZ_JBFAOC010000090.1:0-15865 GCF_040675055.1 Micromonospora sp. NPDC049662 | reverse complement strand
CGGCGACCTACACCCCGACACCCGCGCCGCCCCCGGCTCACGTGGCCGGGGGCGGCGCTGTCGGTAGGCACGGGGCAGGCGCAGGGCGTGACGTTTGACCGATTCCGGCCCGGGTAGCTGACCAACGTGACCGACGACGCATCCGTGGCCGACGAGCCGGACACCCGGGCCCTCGACGACCTGCTGGACGACATCTTCCGGGGCCAGGAGCGCATCCAGCAGGCGGAGATCTACCGCCAGGCGGTCGCCGCCGAACTCCCGCCGGACCTGCTCGCCCGCATCGACGCGTTGCCCGAGGGCGAGTACGCGGTGGACGAGGCCAGCGACCTGCTGGGTGGCAGCGTCGCCTGAGCGGAACGAGCGCAGCCAGCGAGCCCAGCGACGCGAAGGGACGACACCATGACGCACCACGAGAACCACGAGGAGAAGGTCCCGGCGCTGGGCCAGCCGCCGGAGGGCACGGACACCACGCCCGAGCCGGACTTCGCCAACGAGCACGACCGCACGGCGGTGGACCGCGACATCATCACGGGCGCGGACGAGGACGAGCGCGAGCCGGAGTCGCCGCACGGCTGGTCCGGCATGCAGCGGTGACGCGTACGACAGGAGGGGGCCGGCATCTGCCGGCCCCCTCCTCGCGTCTGCTCGTCAGTCGTCGTGTCCGCCCTCGGCGGCCTGCTGGGCCGAGGCGTACGCCATCTGGAGGAAGTCAGAGGCTGCCACGGCGGTGAGCGCGGTCGCCACCAGACGCGTCAGCCGGGGGGCGAGCACCAGTCCCCCGGTTAATCCCGTCGCCACCCAGACCGCCAGGCAGAACGGGCAGCTCAGCAACTCGCCGATGGCGTGCCGGGTGGAGCTGCCCGAGTCGCGGACCTGCTCCATCACCTCGCCGCTGCCGATCGGCCGGTCGTATCGGGTGAACGGGGCCCGCAGCGGGCTGGTCACCGCATCCTTGGACAGCAGCCGGCTGAGCTTGTGCGTGGCGATGGAGAGGAGCACCACATCGGCGACGGCGGGACGCTCGGGTACCGGCCGCCCGGTCACCTTGACCAGGCCGGCGAGCGCTCCGGTGACGCCCGCGTAGGTGCCCATCGCCGCCAGGTAGCCGCCGAGCGGTCGATGCTCGTGCGGCGCGTACGCCCGGCGCAGCCGCGCCACCCTCTGTCGCAGGCCAGTGTCGGTCACCGGTCTCCTTCCATGTCGTCGTGGTACGAAAGTTCCGAACGGTCGGCGTGTCTCAACCGGCCTGCAGGTTGTCGGCGACCTCGCGGGCGAGGTTGGCCAGCGCCTCGTCGGCCAACTGGTCCGGGTCGGCACCGGAGCCGTCGGTCAGGTCGAGCTGGATCCGCGCGCCGCCGGAGTCGGCCGGATCCACCCGGATCTCGGCTGCCCAGTCGGCGACACCCCAGCGGGCCCGCAACTCCTCCCCGCTGACCTCGGCCGGAGGGCTCCCGTCGGATCGCAGTGGCGCGGGCAACCAGGCCGAGGCTCGGGCCGGGTCGGTGGCCGTGTTGAAGACCACCTCGGGCGGCGCGGACATGCCACGCACGGCTCGGGCCGCCATCAGGCGTCCCGCAGACGGCTCGGGTCGACCTCCCGGCCCGGGTGGCGCGCCAGATACTCGGTCTCCAGATCCGCCGTGCGCCGCAGATGGTTCGCGAGCGCGGAATCCGCCGCGTGCCGCAGCGTGTCCAGCCGGGTGCGGTGCAGGCTGTGCATCTCGCGGATCAGATCGTCGTCAGTCAGCTCCGTCGGGTCGACGCCGACCGCGTCGCCGTCGAGTTCGGCGCCCCCGGGGTCGGCGAAGTGGTCGCCGTCCCACTCGGGCACCCGCTGCTCCGGGCTCATCTCCGTACCGCCGCTGGACGCAAACCCGTCCTCGCGTACCGATCCGGTCATCATCGCCCCCCTGGTCTCGTTTGGGCTGGCGCCTAGACGGATGCCCACCCCGGGTGACACCAAACCATCCCGTCCGCGCGCCAGCTACGACACCGTGTCGGAGAGCGCCGCCGTCCCCGGTACCCTCGACGCCATGAGGTGGCTCTGGACCCCGGCGTGGATCGCACGTCACGTGGCCATGGTCGTGCTGGTCGGGAGCTTCCTCGGGCTGGGCTGGTGGCAGATCAGCCGGGCCACCGCCGGCAACAACCTCAGCTGGGGGTACGCCGTCGAGTGGCCGATCTTCGCCGGCTTCGTGGTGTACGTCTGGTGGCGCGAGGTGCGGCTGGCCCGGCGCGGCGCGCAGGGCGGCACGGTGTCTCCCGGCGCTCCGGCCGACGAGCCGGCCCCGGCCGCGAGCGCCGACTCCCGACCGGCGGTACGCCGACCGGTGCGGGTGACCAGGGCGCCGGTCGACGCGACGCTCGGTGACGACGCGGCGCTGGCCGCGTACAACGACTACCTGTCATGGTTGAACGCCAATCCGGGCGCCCGGCCCGGTGACTATCCCGGCTGAGCCGGGCCTGAAGAAGGACGGACGAAGTGGGCGCAGCCCTTACTCGGTACCGCGTGATCGCCTGGATCGTGGGCGTGGTGCTGATCCTGCTGGTCGTGATCGGGATGCCGCTGAAGTACGCGTTCGACAACCCGACGGTGGTGGAGACCGTCGGCCCCGCGCACGGCTTCCTCTACATGATCTATCTGGTGGCCGCGTTCGACCTGAGTCGCCGGGCCGACTGGCCGCTGAAGCGGATGCTCCTGGTGATGCTGGCCGGCACCGTGCCGTTCGTCTCGTTCTACGCCGAGCGTCGCGTCACCGCCTGGCTCGACCGGCCGGTCACCCGTACGCCGGAGCCGGTCGCCGGCTGACCGGGGCCCCGAGGGCTGTTCCGGTCAGCGGTTCGGCCGCCAGGGGTCGGCCGAGGCGACCGGGTCGACCCAACCGCCGTACCGGTTGACCTCCCGGGCGCGCAGCAGCGCCCGGGTGACCTGGCCGAACTGCCGCTCGTCGTCGGCGCTGAAGAGCAGCACCTCCGCGCCCCGGTGCCATCCCCACAGCTCGTACGGCGGTGGCCGCCAGCGGTCACCGACGAGGGCGAGGGTGGCCGGCAGCAGAAGGACCGCTCCGAGGATGAGGTACGCCCCGGCGGTCAACCGCTGTAGGCCGCCGCTGAAGCCGAGGAGCAGGCCGACCACGCCGATCATGGAGGCGGTGGTCACGACGGCCCGGACGGCGATCCGGTCGTGCGGCCCTCGGGTGGTACGCAGGTTGGTCAGGTCGGGGATGCGGTAGCTGGTGCGGCCGACGGTGAACCGGTCGACGGTGACGATGATGCCGGGTCGCGCGTAGAGCAGCGTGGACCTGGCACTGGGCACCGTTCGTTGCGGTCGCGTCGTTGCGCCTTCACGATTCACGGATCCTCCCGCGGGTGCGGTCTGTCGGGTCGGATCCCGTGACCACCGGCGTGAGCCTCCGATGACGGGATTCCCGGCCCCGGGCTCCATTGTGTTGGGGCACCGCCACTGCACCTGGGCATTTACGGCAGCGGACGGCTCACCCGTCCGGGCGACATCGTCGCGAAACAGCATCCATTTCACCTTTTATCGGGTATGGCGCGCTGTTAACCGGCGGCATGCGCCGGGAACGACGAAAGTCGCATATCGGTCAAAATCGCAAGAAAAAGCGCCGCAGGGGCCTTCACCCCCGTGTCGGCGGCCCCGTTGACGCTGTGGTTCCGCAGGGGCACTTCCTGCCACTTGGTCAACATTCGCCCCTGCTTCAACTGCGCAGCACAACCGTCCCGGGTTAGGTTGGGCGAGCCGGTCCGGCCCAGTGTCGTCCACCCGGACGACCCCGGCCGGTGTCGCCGAGGGCGTCAGCAGCCCCGTCGGCGGCCGTGGGAGAGGAGCCTCTCGCTCTTGTCATCCCTGAGAACCCTGCTGCGTACCGTGGCGCTGGTCGGCCTGTCGGCCGCCCTGATCGCCCCGACGGCGGCGGCGCACGCCGAGCCGTCCCCCGCCGACCTGACCCGCCGGATCGAGACGTCCTCGGCCGAGCTCGAGCGGGTCGTGGAGTCGTACAACAAGCTCACCGAGGACATCAAGGTCAACAAAGCCGCGGTGGCCCGATTACAGGCCCGCATCGGCCCGCTCGAACAGCAGGCCGAGCAGAGCCGCGCGGACGTCGCCGCATTCGCCAACAGCGCGTACCGAAGCGGCGGTCTCCATACCGCCGACGCGCTGCTCCGGCCCGGCGGCGCCGCCGCCATGCTGGACCGGCTCGGCACCCTCGACCAGCTGACCCGACAGCGTCAGGAGCGCATCTCCGGCTTCACCGACAACCAGCGGCGACTGCTCGACGAGAAGAATCGGCTGGACGCCACCCTGGCCCGGCAGGCCGCCCAGGCCCACGAGTTGGCGGCGGGCAAGACGCGCATCGAGAAGGACCTGGCCGAGTTGTACGAGCTGCGCCGACAGGCGTACGGGGCGGCCACCGAGCGGCCCGCGCCCAAGGCGGCCGAGGCCGAGGCCCGAAACGTACCGGCGGTCGCCGGAGATGCCGGCGCGGCGGTGCGCTACGCCTTCGGCGCGATCGGCAAGCCGTACGTCTGGGCAGGTGAGGGGCCGGGCGGCTACGACTGCTCCGGGCTCACCCTGGCCGCCTGGCGGGCGGCCGGACGATCGCTGCCACACAGCGCGCGGATGCAGTGGGGGGCGGTCGCACACATCGGCCGAGGCGATCTGCGCCCCGGAGACCTCATCTTCTACAGCGGTCTGGGGCACGTCGCGCTCTACGTGGGCGACGGGCAGGTGATCGACGCGCCGAGCGCCGGTCGCAACGTGCTCAAGCGCGGCATGAACATGATGTCGATCCACGGGTACGGCAGGGTCCGCTAGACGGTGAACGGCCGGCGTCCCCCTATCGGACGCCGGCCGTTCGCCGTCATTACTACCAGGTCAGGCTGCCTGCAGCCCCTCGGCCCGAGCCAGCTCGCGGAGCCGGCCGAGGGCCTGGATCTCGAGCTGCCGGATCCGCTCGCGGGACAGCGAGAAGCGGGACGCGACCTCGGTCAGCGAGTGCTCGCGGCCGTCCTCCAGGCCGTAGCGGGCCCGCATGATGCCGGCGGACCGGTCGTCGAGGTGGTTGAGCAGCCCCTCGATGCGCTGCCGCTCGAGACCGCTCAGGACGATGTCCTCCGGGGACGGCGCGTCGCTGTCGGCGACCAGGTCACCGAGGTTGGTGTCGCCGTCGTCGCCGACCGGGGTGTCCAGCGAAACCGTGTCCTGCGACCAGCGGCGCAGCTCGTTGACCCGCTCGACGGTGACCCCGAGCGATGCCGCGATCTGCTCCGGCTCCGGGTCGCTGCCCAGCTCACGGGTGAGTTGCCGGGTCACGTTGCGCATCCGGTTGACGTCCTCCACCAGGTGCACCGGCAGCCGGACGGTGCGCTCCTGCTGGGCGATCGCCCGGCTGATGGCCTGGCGGATCCACCACGTGGCGTAGGTGGAGAACTTGTAGCCACGCTCGTAGTCGAACTTCTCGACCGCCCGGACGAGGCCGGTGTTGCCCTCCTGGATCAGGTCCAGCATGGGCATCCCCGAGCGTACGTAACGACGCGCGATCGACACGACCAGTCGCAGGTTGGCGCGGATGAAGAGGTCCTTCGCGCGCTCACCCTCGGCGACCAGCCGATCCAGGTCGGCCCGGTCGACACCGTCGGGAACGGCATCCTCGCCGAGCAGGTGCTCGGCGTAGAGGCCCGCCTCGATCGCCTTGGAGAGATCGACCTCCTTGGCGGCGTCCAGCAGTGGCGTCCGGGAGATCTCGTGCAGGTAGACGCCGACCAGGTCACGCTCCTCGGCGACCTCGTCGGTTCGCATGCCAATGTTCTTGTCCACGTTGCCCACGGTCCCCTCGCTCGCGCCGGTTGCCCGGTTCCTTGCCATTCCCCACGTCCGGTCAGCCCTGGTAACTTCTGCTGTGCCCACCGGTGCTGACACCTACACAACAGATGAGACGTGTCGGGTGTTCCATTTCGTGAGTCGAAAGTGTCACGAATGCCTGAGTAGTTGCTGAGAGCACGGTCCATGTTTGCTGTCAGCACCCGCCGGGTGGCGCGCCGCTGGGCACCTCGGACGGGTTGGCGGATCGACGAATCGCCGATTGCCCGCACCGTAGGCAACACCGCCCGCCGCGCCGGCACAGCGACCCGGGTCACCACCGCGCTGCGATCCTGGTCACTGCCAGATACGCAGCGGTGGACCGGTCGGTTCATCCACGAGGGTGTTATTACCCTCCGCCCCGATGAACAATCCGGAGCCCCGTTCGCTTCCCGGGTGGGGCGAGCTCAGGAGGCGAGCAGCGCGAGGGCCCCGCGTACCTGGTCGGCGGAGCGGGCGAGGGCGGCCCGCGCGGCGGTCACCTCGGCCCCGGAGACCAGGGTGACGAGCGCCGTCTTCAGGTCGCCGTCGGCCTCGCCGAGGGCCCGCCGGGAGACCTCCTCGGAACACCCGGTCGCCTCGACCAGGATCGAGATCATTCGGCCCCGGAGCTTGGCGTTGGTGGCAACCATATCGATCATGAGGTTCGAGTAGACCCGCCCCAGGCGCACCATGACGGCGGTCGAGAACGCGTTCAGCACCAACTTCTGCGCCGTGCCCGCCTTCATCCGGGTCGACCCGGTGACCACCTCGGGTCCGGTGTCCACCCCGATGAACACGTCGACCGACCGAGCGGCCTCCGCCTCCGGATTGGCGCAGAGCAGCACCGTCGAGGCGCCCGTGGCGCGGGACGCGGCGAGCGCCCCGAGGACGTACGGGGTGCGTCCGCTGGCCGCCAGACCGACCACGAGGTCACCGGCTCGCACACAGCCGGCCGCCTCGATCGCGCCGCCCCGGTCGTCGTCCTCGGCGTCCTCCACGGCGCGCAGCATGGCGTCCGGGCCGCCGGCGAGGTGGGCGCAGAACCAGTCCCGGGGCGAGTTGAAGGTGGGCGCAAGTTCGGCCGCGTCGAGCACGCCCAGCCGGCCGGAGGTGCCGGCCCCGAAGTAGTGCACCCGGTGTCCGCCGCGCAGCGCCGCGACGGCCAGGTCGACCGTGGCGGCGATCTCGTCGAGCACCGCGGCGACCGCCGCCGGCACCCGTCGGTCGGCGTCGTTGATCACGGTGAGGACGTCCCGGGTCGACATCAGGTCGAGGTCGACGCTGAGCGGGTTACGCCGCTCGGTGGGCGCGGCCACCCGGACCGTGGGGCGGGTGGGTGGTGCTGCCTTGTCGTTGTCCGGCTCGACCGAGCCGGGCGTCATCCCCGCCTCCGGCTCGCGCCCACCCGGTGCGACTGGACCGCCTCGGCGGTCGCCTCGAGGGCCTTGCGGGCCCGGGACCGGTTGCGGGCGGCCACCCCGACGAAGAGGCAGTCGACGACGGTGAGCTGCGCCAGACGGCTGGCCGTGGCACCCGAGCGGTAGGTCGTCTCGCGGGCCGCGGTGGTCAGGACGAAGTCGGCGACCTCGGTGATCGGCGAGCGCGGGAAGTTGGTCAGCGCCACGGTGCTCGCGCCACGCGTCCGGGCCTGTTCCAGCACCTCGATCACGTCCGAGGTGGTGCCGGTGTGCGAGATGCCGATCGCCACGTCGCCGCGACCGAGCAGGGCGGCCGAGGTCAGCGCGGTGTGCACGTCCGGGAAGTAGAAGGCGATCCGGCCGATGCGGTGCAGCTTCTGCTGGAAGTCCGAGGCGACGAACCCACTGGCCCCGGCACCGTAGATGTCGATCCGGCCAGCGCCGGCGATCGCCTCGACGACCTGCTCGCAGACGGCCGGGTCGAGCTGTTCGGCGGTCTCCTCGACAGCTCGTGCGTCGTTGAACGCGATGGTGGCGATGATCTGGGCGAGATCCGCGCCGGGCGGGATGTCACCACCGACGACCCGGGCGTCCGGAGGTTCGACGCGACGGGCGGCCTCGGCGGCGAGCCGGATGCGCAGCTGCGGGTAGCCGTCCATCCCGACCGACCGGCAGAACCGGATGACGGTCGCCTCCGATGTCTCCGCTGCGGTGGCGAGGTCGGTGATGGTCCTCCGCGCGGCGGCGGCCGGGTCGGACACGACAAGTCGGGCGACCCGCTGCTCGGCGGGCGACAGCGACGGCAGGAGCCCGCTGATGTGGACGATCAGTCCACCAGGCTCGTGACTCGCAGAAATCTTCGGACTCTTCGCCACGGGTGAAACTTACTTTCACCAAGCGTGAGCGTCAACCATCACCGTACGTGGTGGGAAAGTGTCGACGATCCGGATCACGCCATTCGCACAGCGTGCCACGCACCCAGGACCGCCGCCTCATCCGCCGGGTCGAGTCCACCCTGCGGTACGTCACCCGGGTCGGCCCTCATCCAGGTGGCCGTCACCCGAACGGTGTCGGCGAGCGGACGGACGACCAACCCGGCGGCCAGGGCCGCGGAGACGTCCCGGTCCATCAGGCCGGCGAACTCCGGCAGCCGTACCCACAGAGGCAGTGCCCGCTCCCCCCACCACTCGCGTACGTCGTGCTCGCGCAGGAAGTCCTGATCGACCCAGGTGAGACGGGGATCCTCCACGCCCAGCCCGGCGGCCACCCCGGCCAGCAGCTCCGCCCGGGACATCGTCGGCCCGTTCCCGTCGTACGTGCCGCTGAGCCGGGTGTCGCCGGCGTGCAGCAGCCAGCCGGCGAGGTCCTCGACGTCCACGAACTGCACCCGGTCGGTCGGCTCCCCCGGCGCGAGAATTTCGCCGCCACGGGCCAGCCGTCGCACCCAGTACGGGAAGCGGTTACTCGAATCCTCGGCTCCGACGATCAGCCCGGCCCGGCAGATGAACGACCTGTCCACGCCCATCCGCTCGCGGACGATCTGCTCGATGGCGACCTTGCACTCGCCGTACCAGCGGAAGTCCGGGCCCGGTCCGTCCACGTCCGACGGCGGAGGCGGCAACACCGGCGCGTTCGCCGCGGAGAGACCCGGGGTCGTGTTGTCCGCGTACACCGACATCGTCGACACGAACGACCAGTGACCGACATGGTCGGCCAGCGCGGCGAGCGCGTACCGGGCGTGGCTGATCTGGCGCGTCACGTCCACCACGGCGTCGAAACCCTGACCGGCGAGCGGCGTCAGCGCCGCCGGGTCGTCGCGGTCCACCGACACGAACCGCGCCCCCTCCGGTACGGCGCCGGACACGCCCCGCGCCGCGCAGGTCACCTCATGCCCCCGCGCGACGGCGAGCCGAGCCACCGCCCGACCAAGAAACCGGGTACCCCCAAGAACCAGAATCCGCGCCATGCCCCGATCCTGCGCCGCCCCACCCCGAAAAACCCACCCCCTCTGCTCTCAGCAGACACCCACCCGGGGTGGGGTGGGGGTTAGCGTTTGGGGATGGTGGGGCGGAGTGTGGTGGTGACCGGTGGGGGCGGCGGGTTGGGCGGCGCGGTCGTTGCCTCCTTTGTCGAGGCGGGCTGGCGGGTGGTCGTACCACGAAGGGGTGGGCCCGCCGGGTCGGAGCCGGCGGCGGACGGGCTGGTCTGGCTCGGCGCGGACCTGACCGAGCCGGCGGACGTGGCGCGGGTGGTCGAGGCCGCCGCGGCCGATCCGGCGGCGCCGCTGCGGGCGGTGGTGAACCTGGTCGGCGGGTACGCGAGCGGCGGCCTGGTGCATGAGACACCGGTCGAGGAGTTCGAGCGGATGCTCACCGTCAACCTGCGCCCCACGTACCTGGTCACGCAGGCCGCACTGCCGCACCTGGTGGCGGCCGGAGGCGGCGCGGTGGTGTGCGTCTCCGCCCGCGCGGCGGTCAGCCCGTTCGCCGGGGCGGCCGGTTACGTCACGGCCAAGGCCGCGGTGCTGGCCTTCGCCAACGCCGTCGCGGTGGAGTACCGCTCGCGCGGGGTCCGCTGCAACACCGTGCTGCCCAGTGTCATCGACACCCCGACGAACCGGGCCGCGCAGCCCGACGCCGACCACGCGCGGTGGGTCAGCCCGGCCGAGATCGCGCCGGTGATCCGTTTCCTCGCCTCGGCGGACTCGGCGCCGACCAGCGGGGCCACCGTTCCGGTCTACGGACGCGCCTGAACCAGCAGCGGCACGTCGCCGGGCCCGGCCTGATCCGGTGTCGGTGACGTCCCGGTCGACGGCCGCGCCGGGTCGGGTCGGATGTCCGACGGCAGCCAGGACGACAGGTAGGCCTGGATCTGCTCGGTCACCTCCTCGGCGGGCCGGCCCGCGTCGACGAGGACGAAGCTCGGGTACTCGGGCAGGGTCCGGTAGGCGGTGTCCGCCGCGGTCAACCAGCCCATCGACTCGTGGTCGGTGCCGCGCTCCTCAATGCGCCGGTAGGCCTCCGCCGGGTCGACGGCGAGCAGGAAGGTCACCTGCGGCGTCGGGAACAGCCGGTAGCCGGCCCGCGCCAGTCGTTCCCAGCGGTGCCCGCCGTGGGCGCGGATGCTGGCGTACTGGCAGGCCGAGTAGCGGTCCATGACGGCCGTCCGACCGGTGAACAGGCAACCGAGCAGGGCGGCGGCGATGGCCAGCCAGCGCAGTACGGACTCCACCGCGAGGACGCCGTCGCGCCCGACGAGGCGTTGCGCGTCCGGTAGGCCGAGACGGTGGGCGAGCCGCCCGAGCCAGCGACGCCCGCTGGCGTTGCGGCGGTACGTCGCGGGGCGGCCGGCCGCGTTGAGCGCGTCCGCCAGTCGGTGTGCCTGAGTGGTCTTGCCCGAGCCGTCGATGCCGATCAGAGCGACGGTGCGCAACCGGGCCTTGCGGCGTCGCGTCCCCGATGGTCTGGCCACCCTCGACAGGTTATCCGACCGATGCCCGCCTCCTGCGATCTTTGTTCCCGTTTGCTCCGGTTGGCACCCGCCCGCGACCAGAGCAGGTGTGGGCGACCGGAATGCCGGGTACGGGGGTTCGAATCCAACCGCCTGTCCACCACGACACGACCGACGGGAGACCCAGATGGCTGAGCGCGGGGACGAGAGTCTGGTGCACACCCTGAAGAAGGTCGCCGCCGTGCTCAAGCAGTCCGAGATCCCGTTCGCCCTGGGCGGCAGCTTCGCCGTCTACGCCCACGGCGGCCACTCCAGCGACCACGACGTCGACTTCCTCATCCGCGAGGCCGACGTCGAACGGTCGCTGGAGGCGCTGGTCGCCGCCGGCTTCCGCGCCGAGCGACCGCCGGAGGACTGGCTCGTCAAGGTCTTCGACGAGGAGCGGATGGTGGACCTGATCCACCGGCCCATCGAGACGCCGGTGACCGAGGAGACGTTCGCCGACACCGTCGTACGGCCGGTGGACGCCATCCACATGCCGGTCCTGTCCGCCACCCAGCTCATGGTGCACAAGCTGCTCAGCTTCTCGCAGCACTACTGCGACTTCGCCCGCGGCCTGCCGCTGGCCCGGTCGCTACGGGAGCAGATCGACTGGGAACGGGTACGCAAGGAGACGCAGCACTCGCCGTACGCCGAGGCGTTCCTGGTGTTGCTGGACCGGCTGGAGGTGGTGCCGGAGCCCGGCACCCCGGCAGGAGAGGAGACACCGTGACGAACGATCAGGCCGGTGGCGCGGCGCCACCCGACGAGTACGTCGAAGCGGAGATCCAACGGTCGCTCACCGAGGATCCGGCCGTCGCCGAACAGGGGATCACCGTCATCCGACGCGATGACGTCCTGGTGCTTTACGGCGAGGTGGAGAGCCCGCACCGGCGGGAGGAGATCCTGCGTCTCGTGGCGGAGCGTTTCCCGGACGTGCCGATCACCAGCGACATCGGGGTGATCCGCGTCCAGGCGCCCACGGAGATCGAGCAACTGCCCTGAGGGAGGTTTCATGGTGATCCGGATCGCCGCCGTGGGCGACGTGCATCTGGACGAGGACGTGGTCGGCCGGTTCCGCCCGGCGCTGGAGGAGCTGCCGGAGTGCGCCGACGTGCTGCTGCTGGCCGGCGACCTGACCCGGCACGGCACCGAGGCCGAGGCGCGCTGCGTCGCGCAGGAGTTCGGTGGGCTCGCCGTACCGGTGGTCACCGTGCTGGGCAACCACGACCACCAGTGTGATCAGGTGCCGCAGGTGGTGAAGGTGCTCGAGGACGCGGGCATCACCGTACTGGAGGGCAACGGCGTCGTCCTGGACTGTGCGGGCGGCCGGCTCGGCATCGCGGGGGTCAAGGGCTTCGGCGGGGGTTTCGCCGGCCGGTGCGCGAGCGACTTCGGCGAGCCGGAGATGAAGGCGTTCGTCCGGACCACCAACGAGAGCGCGGACCGCCTGGGAGAGGCCCTGCGCTCGCTGGAATGCGACATGCTGGTCGCGCTCACGCACTACGCCCCGGTCCCGGACACGCTGGTCGGCGAGCCGCTGGAGATCTACCCGTTCCTGGGGTCGTACCAGTTGGGGCAGGCGATCGACTTGGCGCCGACCGCCCTGGCCCTGCACGGGCACGCGCACGCCGGAACCGAGCGCGGCATGACCCCGGGCGGGGTACGCGTCCGCAACGTGGCGCACCCGGTGATCAAGCAGGCGTACAGCGTCTTTCATGTTGGGGATCAACTCGACACGGAGCAGGTTTCCCCGATCGGAGGGTCGGGTATTCAGAGGTCATGGAGCTGATTCTCTGGATTCTCGCAGTCGTACTCGTGGTCGCCGGCATCCTCGCGCTGTTCCGCCGGCAGATCCTGTGGGGCATCGTCCTCATCGTCGTCGGGCTGCTCGTCGGCCCGGGTGGTGTCAGCATCTTCAATTGACGCTCGTACCCCATAACCACATCCTCACGAACACCGGGACCCGTCGGGGTCGCCGCGACCGGAGCTTCGTCCTCCCGACAGAAGCACCGGCCGCAGCGGCCCCGGCGCTTTTTTTTGGGTTTGACCGGACGCCGGGCGGAAACATCTCGACGATGGAGACATCTCGCGAGGCAGGGCCGACCTCCGGTCGGCGGTCGCGCTGGGCGCTCGCCGCCTTCGCGGCGGCGGTCTTCGTCGCGGCCGCGATCGGCGGGCTCGGTGTGCGGGGCACCACCGACGAGTACGCGAGCCTGCGCCAGCCGGACTGGGCGCCGCCGTCGTGGCTCTTCGGCCCGGTCTGGACGGTCCTCTACGCGCTGATCGCGGTCGCCGGTTGGCTGGTCTGGCGTCGGGTCGGCTTCTCCCCCGCCCTGTGGGCCTGGTCCGCCCAACTCGTGCTCAACGCCATCTGGACGCCGCTGTTCTTCGGCGCGGGTCGGTACGGGCTGGCGTTCGCCGAGATCGTGGTGATGTGGCTGGCGATCGGCCTCACCGTGGTGCTCTTCGCCCGGGTGTCCCGGGTCGCGGCCGCGCTGCTGCTGCCGTACTGGGCGTGGGTCACCTTCGCCGCCGCGCTGAATCTGTCGATCTGGCGGCTCAACGCCTGACCGCCCGACCGGTCTCCGGCGGGTCACCCCGCCGGAGACCACCAGAGGTCAGCAGCGGGGCACGTTCGGGATGTATCCGTCGTAACCGGTGTAGACGTACGCGTCGGCGATGTAGCGGCCGCTACCGATGCGGTCCCAGATCGAGCTGGTGCCGTAGGTACCGGTGACGGTGGTGCCGCTGGTCTGGCAGGAGATGGTCACCCGGGTGCCGTCGGCGACGGTGCCCACCGAGGCGTACCCGGTGCCGGGGCCGGAGCGGACGGTCAGCGGCGTGCCACTGGTGTCGACCGTGCCGTTACCGCTGCCCGACGAGCAACCGTTGTCGCTGGTGTAGGTCTTGGTCCCCCAGTACAGGCCGAGGGTGCCGTTGAACCGGACCTGCACGTCGTTGCCGTTGAGGCGCTGCTCGTAGTGCAGGTGCGGGCCGGTGGACCCGCCGGTGCTGCCGACCCAGCCGATCACCTTGCCGTACCCGACAGTCTGCCCGACCGAGACGTTGAAGCCGTTGAGGTGGGCGTAGTAGGTCGTGTAACCGCCACCGTGGTCGATCCGGACGTACTTGCCGTAACTGGTGCCGCCGAGGTCGGTGACCCGGTCGACCGTGCCGGGCGCGCTCGCCACCACCGGGTCGCCCAGGTCGTCGGTGCGATTGAAGTCCACGGCGTACGCCGGGCTGTGGTCCGACCGGGTCTGTCCCGACCAGGCTTGACCGCACGGGAACGGCACCTTGAAGCTCGGCGCGGCCAGGGCCGGGCTCGCCGGCGCGACGGCTCCTCCGACGAGCAGGCCGGTCACCAGCAGGCTGATCCACCGCTTACGCATCCAGCTCCTCCTATGTGCAAAACCTTCGATGAGGTGCCTCCAGCCTGACAGAAATCGCCAGTCTCCGGAAGAGGCCGGATCTGCGCCCGGGAACGCGCCCAGCCGGCGGACACGAGGTTTCGGGATTGTTACTCGCTCGTGTCTGACAGGGGGTGGACCAGACCTGATGCAAGCGCTTACATGTGTGCACGCCCAATCGGACCGGCGCGGGTCACCAGCGGAGACCACGCCGGCTAGGAAGGAGGACGGCATGGCGGTCTTTACCAGACCACGCCAGGCCTTCGTGATCGCCGGTGTACTCGGGCTGGCGTTCAGCGCCACCGCTTGCGGTACCGGCAATGACAAGAAGAGCGACAAGGCGGGTTCCGCCGAATGTGCCCCGTACGAGAAGTATCAGGGCAACGACGGCAAGAAGGTCTCGATCTACGCGTCCATCCGTGACGCCGAGGCCGACCTGCTCGAGCGTTCCTGGTCGCAGTTCACCGACTGCACCGGCATCGAGATCGCCTACGAGGGCAGCGGCGAGTTCGAGGCGCAGCTCCCCGTCCGGGTCGACGGCGGTAACGCCCCCGACATCGCGTTCGTGCCCCAGCCGGGCCTCGTGAAGCGGTTCGCGGACGCCGGCAAGCTGAAGTCCCTCGGCGCCGACACCAAGACCATGGCCGAGCAGAACATGCCGGCCGACTGGCTGAAGTACGGCACCGTCAACGGAACGCTCTACGGCGTGCCGCTCGGCGCGAACGTCAAGTCCTTCGTCTGGTACTCCCCCAAGACCTTCAAGGAGAAGGGCTGGGAGGTTCCGACCACCTGGGACCAGCTCATCGCGCTGAGCGACAAGATCGCCGCCAGCGGCATGAAGCCGTGGTGCGTGGGCGTCGAGTCCGGTGACGCCACCGGCTGGCCGGCCACCGACTGGATCGAGGACGTGATCCTGCGGACGCAGGGCCCCGAGGTCTACGACCAGTGGACCACCCACGCCATCCCGTTCAACGACCCGAGGATCGTCGACGCGGTCGACCGCGCCGGCAGCATCCTCAAGAACGAGAAGTACGTCAACGGCGGCTTCGGCGGCGTCAAGAGCATCACCACCACCGCCTTCCAGGAGGCGGGTCTGCCGGTGACCACCGGCAAGTGCGCGATGCACCGGCAGGCGTCGTTCTACGCCAACCAGTTCCCCGAGGGCACCAAGGTGGACGAGAACGGGGACGCGTTCGCGTTCTACTTCCCGACCATCGACCCGGCCAAGGGCAAGCCGGTCCTGGGCGCTGGCGAGTTCGTCGTCGCGTACGCCGACCGTCCCGAGGTGCAGGCGGTGCAGACCTACCTCGCCTCCGGCGAGTACGTGAACAGCCGCGCGAAGCTCGGCAACTGGGTCACGGCGAACAACAAGCTGGACATCGCCAACGTGGCCAGCCCGATCGACAAGCTGTCCGTCCAGATCCTGCAGGACAAGACGGGCACCTTCCGCTTCGACGGATCCGACCTGATGCCGGCCGCCGTCGGCGCGGGGACGTTCTGGAAGGGCATGATCGACTGGCTGAACGGCAAGCCGACCGCCCCGGTGCTCCAGGGCATCGAGAGCAGCTGGCCGAAGTGATCACGGCGGTGGGGGCGCGCGCCGGGCGCCACGCGGGCCCCCCCCCGACCGCGCGCCCACCGGGGGGGGTGTGTTGTTTGTTGTAAACCACACACACAGCAAAC
>NZ_JBFAOC010000089.1:0-16940 GCF_040675055.1 Micromonospora sp. NPDC049662 | reverse complement strand
CACCATTCTCCAGGATGACCGACTTAAAATCGGGGTCGTAGTAAACGGGCAGCGCCGCATAAAGCGAGGGCCCGGTGTGCCCGTGCGGAGTGGATCAGCCCTTGGCCTGCGCCTGGAGCTGCCGGAGGTTGTTCAGCTCGGACTGCTGGGTGGACTTCATGGTCTCGGCCACCCGTACCACCTCGGCGTTGTCGGTCTCGGCGAGCGCCGCGTCGATCATGTGGATCCCGCCCAGGTGGTGGTTGTACATGAGGGTCAGGAACTGCCGGTCGACCTCGATGCCCTTGGCGTCGCGCAGGGCGGCCATCTGCTGCGGCGTGGCCATGCCCGGCATCAGCCCGTCCTTGACGGCCGCGCCGTCGGACATCCACGACATCGGCGGCTGCGAGCCGGTCGGGCTCAGCCCCCACTCGCGCAGCCAGGTCTGCATGGCGCCGATCTCACCCTGCTGGCCGGTGGCGATGTCGACGGCGATCTGCCGGACCTCGGGCAGCGTCGCCGACCGGTACGCGATCAGGCTCATCTCCACGGCCTGGGTGTGGTGGGTCGTCATGTCCCGGGCGAAACCCGCCTCGACCGAGGCGTCACCGGGGCGGGTGAGCCGGGGGGTGAGCAGACCGCCGGCGTACCCGAGCAACAGCCCCACCACCAGCAGGGCGGTAAGCGCGAGCAGCCCGTAGCGCCGTGCCGGCGCCCGGCCGCCCTCGTCTGGGCCGGCCTGGGTCTCGTCGTACTCGCTGTCGGTGGTGGTGGGGGCTGTCATCGAGGTCCTTACTGGGTGGGCGGCTGCTGCTGGAGCTCACGCGGGGTGGTGCCGGTGGCGGTGACGCCCTGGTTGCAGAGCGCCGTGGGGCCCTCGACCGAGGCGTTCACCCGCAGGTCCTTGATGAAGTCGTCGATCCGCTTGTCGTCGGCGTTGTCGACCTTGAGCTGGTAGCCCCACGCCTGGAGCGAGATCGGCTTGTCCAGGCCCTCGTACGGGCTCATCAGCATCTTCTCGACGCCACGCACCTTGCCGGCGAGCTTGTCGACCTGGTCCTTGGGCAGGTCCGGGCGGTACGTGATCCACACCGCGCCGTGCTCGAGGCTGTGCACGGCGTGCTCGCTGGCGATCGGGGCGTCGTACACGTCGCCCATGCAGTTCTGCCAGGCCGCGTTGTGCACGCCACCCACGGGCGGCGAGTACTTGTAGGTCAGCGGGCCGGCCTTGTGCGCCTCGTACTTGAGGCTCTCCGGGTCGGACTTGCGGATGTTGGTGATGCCGTCGATGGCGTTGGCCCGCTTGTCCCACGGCTTGGAGCCCTGGACCGCGGCCCAGGCGCCGTAGCCGATGATGCCGGCCGCGAGGACGCCCACGGCGACGAAGAGCGCGATCGGACCCCACGCCCGGCCCTGGCTCACCTTGACCGGTGCGACCGGCTTGCGCGGGCCCTTGCCACCGGCCCGGGGGGAGCCCGTCGGCTTGCCGGTACCGGCCTTGGCGCCAGGCGCCGGCCGGCCTGCGGCCGGCTTCTTGCCGGTGCTGACCACGGTCGGGCGGCGCTCTGGGCCACCCGGGGTGCTGATGCTCATCGTGCCTCGTCAAGTCGGTCGGTCAGGGGAGATGGCGGGCCGGTTGACGCGCAGGGTAGCCGCCGAGTGCCCGAGTCTACCCCCGATAACATGGTTGGGTGACTCCTGCAGAACTCGCCTCGGTCGTCCTCACCGCCGCCCACGCCGTCTTCACCGACCGTGGCCTGGATCACGCCGCGCTGCCGGAGCGCACGGTGGTGGAGCGACCGCGCAACCCCGAGCACGGCGACTACGCCTCCACGCTCGCTCTGCAGTTGAGCAAGAAGGTGGGCGTCCCGCCGCGTGAGCTGGCCAGCGCCCTCGCCGACGAGCTGGGTCGGGCGCCCGGGGTCAAGTCGGTGGAGATCGCCGGGCCGGGCTTTCTCAATATCCGGCTGGACGCCGCCGCCGCCGGCCAGCTCGCCCGGGTGATCGTCGAGGCCGGCGCGGAGTACGGCCGCAGCGACCGCCTCGCGGGCGAGAAGATCAACCTGGAGTTCGTGTCGGCCAACCCCACCGGTCCCGTGCACATCGGGGGCGTCCGCTGGGCGGCCGTCGGCGACGCGCTGAGCCGGCTGCTGCGGGCCACCGGCGCCGAGGTCGGCACGGAGTACTACTTCAACGACGCCGGTTCGCAGATCGACCGCTTCGCCCGGTCGCTGCTGGCCACCGCGAAGGGCGAGGCCGTGCCGGAGGACGGCTACGGCGGCGCGTACATCGCGGAGATCGCGACCGAGGTGCAGGCCCGCCGGCCCGACGTGCTCGGCCTGGACGACGCCGCCGCCCAGGAGGTGTTCCGCGTCGAGGGTGTCGCGTTGATGTTCGACGAGATCCGCTCGTCGCTGCGGGACTTCGGCGTGGAGTTCGACACCTACTTCAATGAGAAGGACCTGCACGATCGGGGCGAGCTGGACCTCGCGCTGGCGCGGCTGCGCGAGCAGGGCCACCTGTACGAGTCCGAGGGCGCGACCTGGCTGCGGACCACCGACTTCGGTGACGACAAGGACCGGGTGCTGCGCAAGTCCAACGGCGAGTGGACGTACTTCGCCGCGGACTGCGCCTACTACCTGGACAAGCGGGAGCGCGGCTTCGAGCGGGTCGTGATCATGCTGGGCGCCGACCACCACGGCTACATCGGCCGGATGAAGGCGATGTCCGCCTGCTTCGGCGACGACCCGGAGCGCAACCTGGAGATCCTCATCGGGCAGCTGGTCAACCTGCTGCGCGACGGCGCCCCGATGCGAATGAGCAAGCGGGCCGGCACGGTGATCACCCTGGAGGACCTGGTCGAGGCGATCGGCGTGGACGCCTCCCGGTACGCGTTGGCCCGTTACTCCAGCGACTCACCGATCGACATCGACATCGAGCTGTGGACGCGGGCGACCCGCGACAACCCGGTCTACTACGTGCAGTACGTGGCCGCGCGGACGGCGGGCGTGGCCCGCAACGCCGCCGAGGTGGGCCTGGTTCCGGGCGACGCCGACGCGTTCCGCCCCGAGCTGCTCGAGCACGAGAAGGAGAACGAGCTGCTCAAGGCGCTCGCCGAGTTCCCGGCGGTGGTGGCCACGGCCGCCGAGCTGCGCGAGCCGCACCGGGTGGCCCGCTACCTGGAGGAGAGCGTCGCCGCCTCCTACCACCGGTTCTACGACAACTGCCGGGTGCTGCCGTTGGGCGACGAGGAGGTCACCGACCTGCACCGCGCCCGGCTCTGGCTCAACAACGCCACCCGCACGGTGATCGCCAACGGTCTGCGCCTGCTCGGCGTCTCCGCCCCCGAGAGGATGTGACATGCGGGCTCACGAGGCTGGTGCGCTGCACGCGGACATCAGCAACCAGGGGCCGGCCTGGCTGCGTACCCCGGCCGACGTCAACGCCCTCGTGCCGGCGCTGTGGCCGCGCAGCGTGACGCGCGGCGCGGACGGCGCGGTCGCCGTCGCGGGCCTGAGCGTCCGCGACATCGCGACCGAGTTCGGCACCCCGGTGTACGTCCTCGACGAGGCCGACCTGCGCTCACGCTGCCGCGACTTCCGGGCGGCCTTCCCGACCGAGGACGTCTACTACGCGGGCAAGGCGTTCCTCTGCCGGGCGGTGGTCCGGATGATCGCCGAGGAGGGCCTGCACCTGGACGTCTGCACCGGCGGCGAGCTGGCCACCGCGCTCTCGGCCGGGATGCCGCCGGAGCGGATCGGCTTCCACGGCAACAACAAGTCGGTCGCCGAGCTGGGTCGGGCGCTGGACGCCGGGGTGGGCCGCATCATCGTCGACTCGTTCACCGAGATCGACCGGCTGACCGCGCTGGCCCGCGAGCGCGGCGTCCGCCCCCGGGTGCTGGTCCGGGTCACCGTGGGCGTCGAGGCGCACACCCACGAGTTCATCGCGACCGCCCACGAGGACCAGAAGTTCGGCTTCTCCCTGGCCGGGGGAGCGGCGGCCAACGCCGCGTTCAAGATCCTCGACGAGGACGTACTGGAGCTGCGTGGGCTGCACTCGCACATCGGGTCGCAGATCTTCGACGCCAGCGGCTTCGAGGTGTCGGCCCGTCGGGTGCTCGCCCTGCAGGCGCAGATCCGCGACGCCCGGGGGGTGGAGCTTCCCGAGTTGGACCTGGGCGGCGGCTTCGGCATCGCGTACACCACCCAGGACGACCCGGCGACCCCGCAGGACCTGGCCAAGCGGCTGCGCAAGATCGTCGACTCGGAGTGCGCGGCGGAGAACCTGGCCGTTCCCCACCTGTCGATCGAGCCGGGCCGGGCCATCGTCGGGCCGGCCGTGTTCACGCTCTACGAGGTCGGCACGGTCAAGGACCTCGACGGCATCCGGACGTACGTCAGCGTGGACGGCGGGATGAGCGACAACATCCGTACCGCCCTCTACGACGCGTCCTACTCCGCGACGCTGGCCTCGCGCGCCTCGGACGCGGCGCCGTTGCTCGCCCGCGTGGTGGGAAAGCACTGTGAGTCCGGGGACATCGTGGTGAAGGATGAATTCCTGCCCGCCGACGTGCAGCCCGGAGATCTTGTCGCGGTACCCGGCACCGGCGCGTACTGCCGGAGCATGGCCAGCAACTACAACCATGTGCCCCGGCCGCCGGTCGTCGCGGTACGTGACGGCCAGGCGCGCCTGATCGTCCGGCGGGAGACCGAAGAGGACCTGCTGGCATTGGATGTGGGATGACGTCACCTGTGCGCTTGGCTCTGCTCGGCTGCGGCACGGTCGGCCAGGAGGTGGTCCGGCTGCTGCACGAGCAGTCGGCCGACCTGGCCGCCCGCATCGGCGCTCCACTGGAGATCGCCGGCGTCGCCGTCCGTCGGCTCGGCCGCGACCGTGGTGACCTGCCGATCGACGAGAGCCTGTTCACCACCGACGCGCTCGGCCTGATCAAACGCGACGACGTGGACGTGGTCATCGAGGTGGTCGGCGGGATCGAGCCGGCCCGGAGTTGGCTGGTCGAGGCGCTGCGCGCCGGCAAGAGCGTGGTCACCGCCAACAAGGCGCTGCTCGCCGAGGACGGCGTGGCCCTGCACGAGGCAGCCGCCGAGGGTGGCGGGGACCTCTACTACGAGGCGTCCGTCGCCGGCGCCATCCCGCTGCTGCGCCCGCTGCGCGAGTCGCTGCACGGCGACCGGATCAACCGGGTCACCGGCATCGTCAACGGCACCACCAACTTCATCCTGTCCGCGATGGACGCCACCGGCGCCGGCTTCGCCGAGGCCCTGGAAGAGGCCACCGAGCTGGGGTACGCCGAGGCCGACCCCACCGCCGACGTGGAGGGCTTCGACGCCGCGGCCAAGGCCGCGATCCTCGCCTCGTTGGCGTTCCACACCCGGGTCGGCGCGGCCGACGTGCACCGCGAGGGCATCACCGAGGTGACCGCCGCGGACATGGCCAGCGCCCAGGCGATGGGCTGCACGATCAAGCTGCTCTGCATCGCGGCCCGGGGCGTCGACGCGGCCGGTCAGGAGACGGTCAGCGTCCGGGTGCACCCGGCGATGATCCCGCGTAGCCACCCGCTGGCCAGCGTCGGCGATGCGTTCAACGCGGTCTTCGTCGAGGCGGACGCGGCCGGTCAGCTCATGTTCTACGGCCGGGGCGCGGGCGGCGCGCCGACCGCCAGCGCCGTGCTCGGCGACGTGGTGGCGGTGTCCCGCAACCGGCTCGCCGGGGTCCGCGCGGCCAGCGAGAGCGCGTACGCCGACCTGTCGGTGCGGCCGATGGGCGAGGCGCTGACCCGCTACCACGTCAGCCTCGACGTGGCCGACCGCTCGGGTGTGCTGGCCGCCGTGGCGAGCGTGTTCGCCCGGCACGACGTGTCGATCGCGACCGTGCGCCAGGGCTCGGCCGGTGGCGCTCCCGGCCGCGACGGCGACGCCGAGCTGGTCATCGTCACCCACGTGGCGCCGGACGCCGCGCTCGCCGCGACCGTCGACGAGCTGCGCGGTCTGGACATCGTCCGGTCGGTGACGAGCGTGCTGCGGGTCGAGGGCGGCGCCTGAGTCGTTGGACCATCAGGGCGGCTCGGGCGTCCCGCCAGGTGGGTAACCCGGGGTGTGCCATCGATGGCTCCGGCAGGGTGGTCCAGGGTGACCTGGTGCTCGGGTCGGAGCTGCGGTAAAGCGAGGAGATTGACATGTGGCGGGGTCTGATCGAGGCGTACCGGGATCGGCTGCCCGTCACCACGGCCACGCCGGTCGTCACGTTGCACGAGGGGAACACCCCGCTGCTGCCGGCGCCCGTGCTCTCGGCCCGGCTGGGCTGTGACGTCTACCTGAAGGTGGAGGGGGCCAACCCGACCGGCTCCTTCAAGGACCGGGGGATGACCCTCGCGGTGTCGAAGGCGGTCGAGGCCGGCAACAAGGCGATCATCTGCGCCTCCACCGGCAACACCAGCGCCTCCGCCGCGGCGTACGCGGCGCGGGCCGGGCTGACCTGCGCGGTGCTGGTGCCGCAGGGCAAGATCGCGTTGGGCAAGCTGGCCCAGGCGCTGGTGCACGGGGCGAAGCTGCTCCAGGTCAGCGGCAACTTCGACGACTGCCTGGCGCTCGCCGCCAAGCTCGCCCAGGATCACCCGGTCGCCCTGGTCAACTCGGTCAACATCGACCGCCTGCACGGGCAGAAGACGGCCGCGTTCGAGATCGTGGAGGCGCTCGGCGACGCTCCGGACATCCACTGCCTGCCGGTCGGCAACGCCGGAAACATCTCCGCGTACTGGATGGGGTACTCGGAGGAGCAGGCCGCCGGCGTCACCACCCGCGCGCCCAAGATGTACGGCTTCCAGGCGTCCGGAGCGGCGCCGATCGTGACCGGCCAGGTGGTGCCGGAGCCGTCCACCATCGCCACCGCGATCCGGATCGGCAACCCGGCGAGCTGGACGAAGGCGCTCGACGCCCGGGAAGCCTCCGGCGGCCTCATCGCGGCGGTGACCGACCGGGAGATCCTGTCGGCGTACCGGCTGCTCGCCCGTGAGGTGGGCGTGTTCGTCGAGTTGGGCAGCGCGGCCAGCGTGGCCGGCCTGCTCCAGCAGGCCGCGGCGGGCGCGGTGCCGGCCGGTTCGACGGTGGTCTGCACGGTGACCGGTCACGGCCTGAAGGACCCGGAGTGGGCGATCTCCACCGCGCCCGCCCCGCTGACCATCGGCAACGATCCGTTGGCCGCGGCCCGGGCCCTCGACCTCGCCTGAGAGCGCTGGCGCGGCTGGCGGTGGGCCGCCGCCGGGGGCGGCGGGGGTTCCGGTGATCGAGTCCGGCACACTTTCAGGTATCCCCGCCCGCATTCTCTTTCAGGAGTGAGCCAGGCCGATGTCGCTGCTCGCCAGATTCAGCCTCGCCAACCGAGGGCTGGTCGCCCTCATCGCGGTGGTGACCACGGCGTTCGGAGCGTTCGCCGTGCCGTCGCTGAAGCAGCAACTGCTGCCGTCGCTCGAGTTCCCGGCCGCGTTCATCGTGGCCGCCTACCCCGGCGCCGGACCCGAGATCGTCGAGTCGCAGGTGACCGAGCCGATCGAGAACGCCCTGCAGGGCATTCCGGGGCTGGACAAGGTCACCTCCACGTCCCGCGAGGGTTCGGCCACCGTCCAGGTCGAGTACGAGTTCGGCACCGACCTGGACGACGTGGTCAACAAGATGCAGACCGCGCTGAGCCGGATCGACGCCCAGTTGCCGGACAGCGTCGACCCGCAGGTCATCGCGGGCAGCACCGACGACCTGCCGGCGGTGGTGCTGGCCGCGGCCGGCGGCGCGGACGAGCGGGCGCTCGCCGAGAAGCTGCGCGCGACGGTGGTGCCGGAGCTGGAGGGCATCGAGGGCGTTCGTACGGTCGAGGTGACCGGCACCCGCGACGACGTCGTGGTGGTCACCCCGGACCCGGCCAAGCTGACCGCGGCGAAGCTCGCGCCGACCGCGATCGGCACCGCCCTGAAGACCAACGGCGTCTCCATCCCGGCCGGCGCGGTGACCTCGGGGGGTCTGGCCCTGCCCGTGCAGGTCGGAACGCCGGTCGCCACCGTGGACGACCTGCGCGGCATCGTCGTCGCGCCCGGCGCAGCGCCGGTGCGCCTCGGTGACGTGGCGACGGTCGAGCAGCAGCTCGCCCCGGCCACCGCGATCACCCGGACCAACGGCAAGGACAGCCTCGGTATCGCCGTCACCGCTTCGCCGGACGGCAACGCGGTGGCGATCTCCCACGAGATCCGCGACCGGCTGGCCGACCTGAAGGACGCCTCCGGCGCGGACCTGACGGTGGTGTTCGACCAGGCGCCGTTCGTGGAGAAGTCGATCGAGTCGTTGACCACCGAGGGCTTGCTGGGCCTGCTGATGGCGGTCATCGTCATCCTGGTCTTCCTGCTGTCGGTGCGCTCGACCGTGGTCACCGCGGTCTCCATCCCGCTCTCCGTGCTGGTGGCGCTGATCGCCCTCTGGATCGGCGACTACTCGCTCAACCTGCTCACCCTCGGCGCGCTGACCATCGCGGTGGGCCGGGTGGTGGATGACTCGATTGTCGTGCTGGAAAACATCAAACGGCATCTGGAGTACGGCGAGGAGAAGCAGCACGCGATCATCACCGGCGTCCGTGAGGTGGCCGGCGCGGTGACCGCGTCCACCCTCACCACGGTCGCGGTGTTCGCCCCGATCGCGCTGGTCGGCGGGTTCGTGGGGCAGCTCTTCGCGCCGTTCGCGATCACCGTGACGGTGGCCCTGCTCGCCTCGCTGCTGGTCTCGCTGACGGTGATCCCGGTGCTGGCGTACTGGTTCCTCAAGCCGCGTGGCGGCACCGTCGACGACGAGGCGGTGCGTCGTGACGCGGAGGAGAAGGAGCTGCACAACCCGTTGCAGCGGGCGTACCTGCCGGTGATCGGCTTCGCCACCCGTAAGCGGTCGACCCGCTGGATCACCGTCGGGCTCGGCCTGCTGGTGCTCTTCGCCACCTTCGGGCTGGCGCAGAAGCTGGAGACGAACTTCCTGGACGACTCCGGCCAGGACACGCTCAGCTTCCGGCAGGAGCTGCCGGCGGGCAGCGGTCTGGCCGCCACCGACGCGGCGGCCAAGCAGGTCGAGGCGGTCCTCGGCCGGATCGACGGAGTCGAGACGTACCAGGTGACGGCCGGCGGCGGCGACACGCCGTGGGCGGGTGGCGGCGGTAACAACGTCGCGAGCTGGTCATTGGCGCTCGGCGGCGACAAGGACGCCAAGCAGGTACGCGAGGAGCTGCGCCGGGAGTTCGACAAGCTCGGCACCAGCGTGGGCGAGGTCAGCTTCGGCGGTGGCCAGGACGCGTCGACCAGTCAGCTCGAGGTGATCGTCCAGGCCAGCGACCCGGAGGTGCTGACCCGCGCCGCCGAGGCGGCCCGTACGGCGATGGACGACGTCCCGGACGTCGAGGACGTCACCACGAGCCTCGCCGCGCGGGTGCCGCGGGTGGACGTGACCGTCGACCGGGTCGCTGCCGGTCGGGTCGGCCTCACCGAGGCCGCCGTGGGTCAGCTCGTGTCGCAGGCGTTCCGTGGCGCTCCGCTGGGTCAGGTGGCGCTCGACGGGCGTCAGCAGGACGTGGTGCTGCGGTTGAGCGCGACCGCTCCGGTCTCGGTGGAGGAGCTGCGCGCCCTTCCGGTCGGGCCGGTGAAGCTCGACGACATCGCGGACGTCACGCAGGCCGAGGGGCCGCAGCAGGTGACCCGGATCGACGGTGAGCGCAGCGTCTCGGTGACCGGCGCGGCGACCGGGTCCAACCTGGGCGCGACCACGAAGGAGCTGCAGAAGCGGCTCGACGGCATCGACGTCCCGGGAGCGACCCTCACCATCGGTGGAGTCAGCGCCGACCAGTCGGACGCGTTCGGCGACCTGGGCCTGGCGGTGCTCGTCGCCATCGCGATCGTGTTCCTGATCATGGTGGCCACGTTCCGCAGCCTCACCCAGGCGTTGATCCTGCTGATCTCCATCCCGTTCGCGTCCACCGGCGCGATCGGTCTGCTGCTGATCACCGGTACGCCGCTCGGCGTGCCGGCGTTGATCGGTGTGCTGATGCTGGTCGGCATCGTGGTGACCAACGCGATCGTGCTGCTCGACCTGATCAACCAGTACCGGGCGCGGGGCATGGGAGTCCAGGAGGCGGTGGTCGAGGGTGGCCGGCGTCGGCTGCGACCGATCCTGATGACCGCGGTCGCGACGATCTTCGCGCTGCTGCCGATGGCCTTCGGGCTGACCGGCGAGGGTGGGTTCATCTCGCAGCCGCTGGCGGTCGTGGTGATCGGTGGCCTGCTCAGCTCGACGCTGCTGACGCTGGTCCTGGTGCCGACGCTCTACTCGATGGTGGAGCACACCAAGGAGTCGCTGCGGGAGCGGCGTCATCGGCGGCGCTCCGGCGACGCCGTGCCGAGCGGGTCGGAGAACGTCGAGCCGGACGGTCCGAACCAGGTGGCGGTGCCGACGGGCGCACCGGCCGCGTCGGCCGAGAGCGCGCAGCCGTCGGCGACGCGCCCCGCGCCGTCCGGTGCGCTGGTGGACGGCACGGACCAGTTCGAGGTGCTGCGGTTGCCCCGCAGCCGCAGGTCGCCGCTGCCCCCGTCGGAGCCGACCGAGTAGCCGACCGACATCGCGGGCAGCGCCCCCGGCAGGATCTCCTGTCGGGGGCGCTGCTCTTTGTGCCCACATCGATCGAACGACCTGACCGCAGCTTCGCGTCACTTCTTGCATACTCCTGGTAGATGTCGGCGGTGACCAGTGGGGCAGGCGGATGACCGAGGGCGCGCGCGGGTGGTCCCGGCGCGACCTGCTGCGCCGAAGCGCCCTGGTGGTGACCGGAGCGGCCGCCGGGGCGGGCGTCACGGACGTCTGGTTGACCCACCGGCGGCTGCCTCTTGCCGGCGGCCCGGCCAGCGCCACCGTCGGCAACGGGGCGCAGGACGTCGGCGCCGGCGTCCTGCCGGTCGTCTGGTCGGGATCGACCACCCAGCGGCTGGTCGCGCTCACCTTCGACGACGGCCCGGCGCCACAGTGGACGCCCATGGTGCTGGACACCCTCGCCCAGCACCGGGTGCCCGCCACGTTCTTCCTGGTCGGCAGCCAGGTCCGTAAGCACCCCGACCTCATACGCGACCGGCTCGGCGAGCACGAGGTGGGCAATCACAGCTGGGCGCACCGGGACCTCGCCCAGTTGGACGCCGCCGAGGCGTACGACGACCTGAGTCGCACCCACGACGTGATCACCGACGTGACGGGCCGGGCCCCCCGCCTGGTCCGTCCGCCGTACGGTCACCTGGGCGGTGCGGTGCTGCACGCGGCCGCCCGGTTGAACTGCCGGCTGGTGCTCTGGTCGTTGCAGATGGTGGAGCGGGAGTTTCCCGACGATCCGGCCGGTCATGCCCGCCGGATCGTGGACGGCGTCCGGCCCGGGACGATCCTGCTCGGGCACGACGTCGGTCAGCGGCGGCGGCTGGTCGCGCTGCGCGGCCTCCCCGACATGATTCGCGGACTCCGGGAGCGCGGATACACCTTCGTCACCGTCTCGTCGCTGCTGGGAGCGGGTGTAGCCCCGACGCCCACCGGGTAGGGTGCCGGTCCGTGGCGTCCACCCTTTCGGTCCTTACCGGCAATCGGAGCTTCCGCAATCTCTTCCTCGCCGAGCTGGTGGTCTTCGGGGCCGACTGGTTCGTCATGGTGCCGCTGCTGGTGCTGCTGCCCCACCTGACGGGAAGCGGCGTCTGGGGCGCCCTGGTGCTGGCGGTGGACACCGGCATCGTGGCGCTGCTGCTGCCGTACACCGGCACGATCGCCGACCGGTTCGACCGGCGCAAGATCATGATTGTCGCGAACGTGGCCGCGCTGGCCGGTGTGTTGCTGCTGCTCGGTGTCCGTGACCGTGGCACGGCCTGGTTGGCGCTGGTGGCGATCGGGGCCGTCGCGGTCGCCAAGGCGTTCTACTCGCCCGCCGCGCAGGCGGCGCTGCCCAACGTTCTGGAGCCGCACGAGCTGGCCGCCGGCAACGCCGTGGCCGGTTCGGCCTGGGGCACCATGACGGTGGTGGGCGCCTCACTGGGTGGAGTGCTCAGCTCGGCCGCCGGCCCGTACGCCTGCTTCTGGGTGGCGGCGGCGGGCCTGGCGCTGGCCGCGGGCCTCGCCACGCGGATCCGCCGGCCGTTGCAGGTGGCCCGCGACCCGTTGTTGCCGGCGCAGCGGACCTGGTCGGCGGTCCGCGAGGCGCTCGGCTACATCGGGCACCGACCTCGGGTGCTGGCGCTGGTGACGGTCAAGTCGGCGGTCGGCCTGGGTAACGGGGTGCTGACCGTGTTTCCGTTGCTCGCCAGCGTGTACGGGGTTGGTTCGCTGGGCGCGGGTCTGCTCTTCGCGGTACGCGGCGCGGGTGCGTTGGTCGGGCCCATCCTGATGCGTCGGGTGTTGACCAACCGGTCCTGGCTGCTGCCCGGCCTCGCGCTGTCCATGTCGCTCTATGGGCTGTCCTATGTGGGCGCTTCCGTCGTCCGCTGGTTCCCGCTGGTGCTGCTGTTGGTGTTCGTGGCGCACTTCGCCGGGGGCAGCAACTGGGTGATGTCGAACTTCGCCCTCCAGGGTGAGGTGCCGGACCGGCTGCGCGGACGCGTGTTCGCCACCGACATGATGCTCGCGACACTGGCCATCTCGGTGAGTCAACTGGCGGTGGCCCTGGTCGTGGACGTGGTGGACGAGCGGGTGGTGCTGGCCGGCTGCGGGCTGGTCACCGTCGTGTACGCGGTCGGCTGGCGGATCGCCACCCGGCGTCTCTCGTTGACCGACCCGTCCGCCGAACCCGTCTCCGACGCCGCCGGCTGACAGCCGGCCGGTCCCACGGTGCGGGCGAGCGGCCGGATCGTCGGTGTCGGGTCCTAGCATGAGCGCGTGCCGACGAACTTCACCGCCGGGCCGGTCCGGGTCCGGGTTCCCGCGACGAGTGCCAACCTCGGTCCGGGCTTCGACGCGCTGGGGCTCGCCCTCGGGCTCTACGACGACCTGGCCGCCGAGGTGTCGTCCGGCGGGGTCCAGGTGACGGTGGCCGGTCAGGGTGCCGGTGAGCTGCCGGCCGACGATCAGCACCTGGTGGTGCGGGCCATGCGTGCCACCTTCGACGTCCTCGGCGCGCAGCCCACGGGCCTGAGCGTGGAGTGCGTCAACCGGATACCGCAGGCGCGCGGCCTCGGCTCGTCGTCGGCTGCCATCGTGGCCGGGGTGCTGCTGGCCCGTGCCCTGGTCGCCGACGGCGTGGAGCGGCTGGACGAGCCGGCTCTCCTCCTGCTGGCCGCCGAGATCGAGGGCCATCCGGACAATGTCGCGCCGTGCCTGCTCGGCGGCTTCACGCTGGCCTGGACCGAGACGGCCGGCGCTCGTGCGGTGTCCCTGCCGGTCGCCGACGCCGTACGACCTACTGTCTTCGTGCCCTCCGAGCGCGGCCTGACCGCGACCGCGCGCGCGGCCCTGCCGGCCACCGTGCCCCACGCCGATGCCGCGTTGACCGCGGGACGGGCGGCGTTGCTGGTGCACGCGCTCACCACGGACCCGGCGCTGCTGATGCCGGCCACCGTCGACCGGCTGCACCAGGATTACCGCGCGGCCGGGATGCCGGGCACGTCGTCGCTGGTCAGCGCGCTGCGAGAGGCGGGTGTGGCGGCTGTGGTCTCCGGGGCCGGGCCGAGCGTGCTGGCGTTCGGCGAGCCGCCAGCGGGCTTCGACGCGGGAACAGACTGGCAGATTTGGAAGTTACCGATAGACGTCAGCGGCGCCCGGGTCGCCCGGGGTAGACTTGGACACGCCGAGCGGGACCCTGTTGCCGCAGGTCGGAAGAGTTGATTACGCTCTAGACCTAGCACAGCCGCGAAGCACGCGATCTCCTGCGGGGCGGCGCACCCCCGAAGCTCTCGGCGGTCAGCCCGTCACCCCTGCCAAGGCCCACGCCGCACCGCAGTTTCCACAGGTCGCCGCAGACGGCGAGACCTACCCACCGACGTTTGGTGGGTCGGGAAACCACCGGCTGCTGTGTCACAGACTCCCGCGACGCGTCCTTGCGAGGCGGGTGAACCGAGGCCGCCCGGCCACCTGAGCTCCGACTCCGGGCAGTCCCGGCCTTATCGAGGGAAGGAATCCATTGAGCGACACCACCGACGTGACGTCGGATGTTTCCAACGTCGCTGGCGATGCCACCGCTGCCGCTCCCGCCCGTCGTCGGCGCAGCGGTACCGGTCTGTCGGCGATGCTGCTGCCAGAGCTGCAGAGCCTGGCCGCGTCGCTCGGCATCTCCGGCACTGCTCGCATGCGCAAGGGTGAGCTGATCGCCGCGATCTCCGAGCGGCAGGGCGGCAACGCCGCCGGAACCCCTCGACCGCGGGCCGAGGTCGCCGCGGCGGCCGCTCCGGCGCGTGAGGAGGTGCGGGAGACCGTGGACCGCCCGACGGCCGAGGGTCGCAGCACCGACCAGGCGCCGGCCGAGCCGGCCACCGAGACCGAGAGCCGCAGTCGTTCGCGGCGCAGCCGGACCGCTGCCGCGGAGGCCCGTACCTCCGAGGTCGGCACCTCCGAGCCGCGTGGCGCCGAGGCGCGCACCGACGAGGTCGAGAGCGGCGAGCGTTCCGAGCGTGGCGAGAACCGCCGTGACCGGGTCGAGCGCAACGACCGCTCCGACCGGGGCGAGCGTGCCGAGCGCAACGACCGTGCCGACCGTACCGAGCGCAACGACCGGGGCGAGCGTGCCGAGCGGAGCGACCGTAACGATCGGGGCGAGCGTGCTGAGCGGGGCGACCGTGCTGAGCGGGGCGAGCGTGCTGAGCGGGCCGAGCGCAACGATCGGGGCGAGCGCTCCGAGCGGGGTGAGCGTGCCGAGCGCAACGACCGCAGCGACCGTGCCGAGCGGGGCGAGCGCAACGACCGCAACGATCGGGGCGACCGCAACGACCGTTCGGAGCGCGCCGACCGTAACGACCGTGGTCAGCGCGTCGAGCGCGACAGCGACGACGAGGACGGCGAGGGCGGCGGTCGGCGTGGCCGGCGCAGCCGCTTCCGGGACCGTCGGCGTGGTCGTGGCGAGCGCGGCGAGACCGGCGGGGACACCGGCGGCGGCCGTGAGCCGCAGGTCGGCGAGGACGAGGTGCTCGTCCCCGTGGCCGGCATCATCGACGTGCTCGACAACTACGCCTTCGTACGGACGACCGGCTACCTGGCCGGCCCGAACGACGTATACGTCTCGATGTCCCAGATCAAGAAGTACGGCCTGCGTCGCGGTGACGCGATCACCGGCGCCGTGCGGGCGGCCCGCGAGGGCGGCAACAGCGGCGACCAGCGGCGGGACAAGTACAACCCGCTGATGCGGCTGGACACGATCAACGGGATGGAGCCGGAGGAGGCGCGGCGTCGGCCCGAGTTCTACAAGCTCACGCCGCTCTACCCGCAGGAGCGCCTGCGGCTGGAGACCGAGCCGCACATCCTGACCACCCGGGTCATCGACCTGGTCATGCCGATCGGCAAGGGCCAGCGGGCGCTCATCCAGTCTCCGCCCAAGGCGGGTAAGACGATGGTGCTGCAGGCGATCGCCAACGCGATCACCCGCAACAACCCGGAGTGCCACCTCATGGTGGTGCTGGTCGACGAGCGGCCCGAAGAGGTCACCGACATGCAGCGGTCGATCAAGGGCGAGGTCATCGCGGCCACGTTCGACCGTCCGCCGCAGGACCACACCACGGTGGCGGAGCTGGCCATCGAGCGGGCCAAGCGTCTGGTCGAGCTGGGGCACGACGTCGTCGTGCTGCTCGACTCGGTGACCCGGCTCGGTCGGTCGTACAACCTGGCGGCGCCGGCCAGCGGCCGGATCATGTCGGGTGGTATCGACTCCACCGCGCTCTACCCGCCGAAGCGTTTCCTCGGCGCGGCCCGCAACATCGAGAACGGCGGCTCCCTGACCATCATCGCCACGGCGCTGGTGGAGACCGGTTCGATGGCGGACACGGTCATCTTCGAGGAGTTCAAGGGCACCGGTAACGCGGAGCTGAAGCTGGACCGGAAGATCGCCGACAAGCGGACCTTCCCGGCCATCGATATCAACCCGTCCGGCACCCGTAAGGAAGAGGTCCTGCTCGCGCCCGAGGAGCTGGCCATCATCCACAAGCTCCGCAAGGTGCTGCACTCGCTGGACTCGCAGGCGGCGATGGACCTGCTGCTGGACCGCCTCAAGCAGTCCCGCACCAACATCGAGTTCCTGATGCAGATCGCGAAGTCGACGCCGGGGGAGTGATCCCGCACCGGTGACCGACGACGAAGGGGGTACGGCCGCGGCCGTACCCCCTTTGGCATGACCGGCCCGTCCGCCGTCGCGTACCCCGGGTGGGGCACGACGGCCCGGACGAATGCCTGCCCGGACGGCGGGAATGCGGACAGGTAGGCCCGTGTTGACGATGCCGGACGAGGTGTGCGGCCCGCTTACCGGGTCGGCCCAGGCCCATGGCACACTGGTCAATCGGCCACACCGGTTCCGGTTCACGCCCGAGCCCGTCGCGTACGGCGCGACGAGTGATGACGGCGACCCGGCGACCACCAACGAGAGGACCGAGGCGAGATGAAGGCAAACATCCACCCGGAGTACACGACCACCGAGGTCAGCTGCTCCTGCGGTAACACGTTCACGACCCGCAGCACCGCCAAGGGCGGCGCGATCCACGTCGAGACCTGCAGCGCCTGCCACCCGTTCTACACCGGTAAGCAGCGCGTTCTCGACACCGCCGGCCGGGTCGCGAAGTTCCAGCAGAAGTACGCCAAGGTTCAGGCCAAGAAGGCCAAGTAACTCCCCGTTCGGCGCCCGTGTCCGGTTTTGTACCGGACACCGGCGCCCGGCCCGGTTAGCCCCCCCCCACCCCATGCCCACCCCGGGGCCCCGCCTAGCAGGGG
>NZ_JBFAOC010000088.1:0-19462 GCF_040675055.1 Micromonospora sp. NPDC049662 | reverse complement strand
CAGCACCCCACCCCACCCCCCCCCCGGCCGGGGCGCGGGGGGGGCGCCCGCCGCCCGGGGGGGGTGGGGTGGGCGGCGGGCGACGCTCCTGCCTGATGGGACCGGGCTCGCGACTGCCCGGAAACCCAGGTGCGGCCCGCGGAGCCGCACCGGCCGGAACTGGCGCCGCGAAACACCGCGCTCCGGCTGGTTGGAACGAGCGTTCGAGACAATCGAACACTCGTTCTAACTGCTGCTGACAGTACACCTCCCCTCCGACGAAAATGCAACGTGTGACGCGCCAGGACTCGCCGTGACGTGTGCCGAGGTGAACCGGCGCACACAGACCGGGAAGAATGACGGGATGCAGCCACACCCGAACGTACGGGCGGTGCAGGACGCGCTGGACGGCGCCGGCACGCTCGACGACGCCGGTCAGCCCAGCACGGTCCGACTCCTGCCCGACGCGGTACACACCGCGGTAGCCGCCGCCAAGGCGCTCGGCGTCGAGGTGGGCCAGATCGCCAACTCGCTGATCTTCGACGCGGACGACGCGCCGCTGCTCGTGCTCACCTCCGGCGCCCACCGGGTGGACACCGCCGGTCTGGCCGCGTCCATCGGCGTCACCCGGCTGCGCCGGGCCACCCCGGAGTTCGTCCGCGAGCACACCGGCCAGCCGATCGGCGGGGTCGCCCCGCTCGGGCACCCTCGGGCGCTGCGCACCCTGGTGGACACGGCGCTGGCGACGTACCCACAGATCTGGGCGGCGGGCGGCGTGCCGCAGGCGGTCTTCCCGACCACCTACGCCGAACTGCTGCGCGTCACCGCCGGCACCCCGGCCGAGGTGGCGTGAGCGAGCGGAGCGAGCGAACCAGCCGGCACAGCAGCGATGCGCTCGCGCCGCCGCGAAGCGGTGGCGTGAGCGAGCGAACCAGCCGGCCCAGCAGCGCCGTACCGGAGCTGGTCACCCTGCACGTGTGGCGGACCGCCCGGAGCGCGCTGCCCCGGGCGCTGATGAGGATGGCGGTGGATCCGCGTCGGCTGCGCGTCCTGCCGGGCGTCCGGTTCGGCAAGCTGCTGGGCACCGGGACGGGCACCGGCTTCGGCCCGGGTGACGCCGACCTCACCAGGTGGGCGACGCTGACCGTCTGGGACTCCCCCGCCGCGGCGGCCGGCTTCGACGACTCGCCGGTCGGGCGGGCCTGGGCGCGCATCGCCCAGGCGCAGGTCCGGGTCGACCTGCGTCCGCTGAGCAGCCGTGGCGAGTGGTCGGGCGAGCGGCCGTTCGGCGAACCACCGGGTGGTCGGGTGGCCGGGCCGGTGTTGGCGTTGACGCGGGCCCGGTTGCGGGCACGTCGGGCGGCCACCTTCTGGCGGGCGATCCCGCCGGTGGCGGCGGCCCTGCGCGACGCGCCGGGGTTGCTCGCCCGGTTCGGCGTGGGCGAGGCCCCGTTGGGCTGGCAGGGCACGGTCAGCGTGTGGCGCGACCCGACGGACCTGGTGGCGTTCGCGTACCGTCACCCGGAGCATCGGGCGGCGATCATGCGAACCCCCACCGCGGGTTGGTACGCCGAGGAGCTGTTCGCCCGGTTCGAGGTACGTGACGTGGTCGGCGACCGGACGGTCCTCGGGTGGGTCGCCGACGACGGCGACCAGGCGACAGGGAAGGGTGGACGGGCATGAGGTTGGTGCGCTGGACGCCGGACGATCTCGTCCGACGGCTGGACGATGTGGTGGCCGTCTACGGCGAGGCGATGGGGTACCGCACCGACCTGTTGGAGGCCCGGCGCGGCTACATCGCCACCCACGTCCGCCGGCCGGGGTTCCGGGCCGTGGCCAGCCTGACCAGCGAGGGTCACCTCGCCGGCTTCGGGTACGGCTATCTGGGCAGCGCCGGCCAGTGGTGGCACGACCAGGTGCACCGGGCGCTGGACGGCCCGACCCGCAAGCGCTGGCTCACCCACTGCTTCGAGGTGGTCGAGCTGCACGTCCGCCCGCCCGCGCAGGGGCACGGCCTGGGCGCCGGCCAGTTGCGGGCGCTGCTCACGATGGCCGAGGGCGACACCACGCTGCTGTCCACCCCGGAGGCGGAGGAGCAGACCTCGCGGGCCTGGCGGCTGTACCGGCGCTTCGGCTTCGTCGACGTGCTGCGCGACTTCCACTTTCCGGGTGACGAGCGGCCGTTCGGCGTACTCGGTCGGGACCTGCCGCTCGATCCCCCGGCGTCATGACCCGGCGGATCTCCTGGACGCTGCTCGGCGTCCTGGTGTTCGCCCAGATCTGCTACCCGCTGACCACCGGCGCGACCCGGGCCGGGCTGACCGTGGCCACCGTCGTGCTCGGCTGGCTGCTCTCGGTCGGTCACGCGCTGCTCAGTCGGGGCCCCCGGGTGGCGGCGGCGTTGGTCGCGGTGGCCACCGGCGGTGGGTTCGCGATCGAGGCGATCGGGGTGGCCACCGGTGTGCCGTTCGGCAGCTACGACTACTCGGGCGAGCTGGGTCCCAAGCTGGCCGGCGTACCGCTGATCATCCCGCTGGCCTGGACCTGGATGGCCTGGCCGGCCTGGCTGGCCGCGGTCCGCCTGACCGGCGGCGGCACGGCAGGTGGTGGCACGACGGCCGGGCGGTGGGTGGGCAGGATCGCGCTGGCCGCGCTGGGGCTGGCGGCGTGGGACCTCTTCCTCGACCCGCAGATGGTCGCCGAGGGCTACTGGGTCTGGCGTGACGCCACCCCCGCGTTGCCCGGCCTGACCGGCATCCCGGTCAGCAATTACCTGGGCTGGCTGCTCTTCGCCGTGCTGCTGATGAGCGCGCTGCGCCCGGTGGCCGGTCCGACCGCCGAACGCACCGACCGGCGGGACCACCCGATGGTCGCGCTCTACCTGTGGACGTACTTCTCCAGCATCCTGGCCCACGCCGTCTTTCTGGACCTGCCCGCCTCGGCGCTCTGGGGCGCCGCCGGCATGGCGGTCACCGCCGTGCCGCTGACGGTGACGCTGCTGCGTGCCCGCCGGGACGGCGAGACCCGCCAGGAGCATCACCGGCCGGACCGTACCGGCGTCGACGCGACCCGATGACCATCCTGTCCGTCCTGCTGTCCGTCCTGCTGGTCGCCGTCGCCGCGTTGACCGCGCACACCTGGGTCAACGCCGCCCGCTGGCTGCGCCGGCCCCCCGACGCACCGGACGAGGTCGGCGAGTCGGTGGCCGTCCTGCTGCCACTGCGCGACGAGGCCACCCGCGTCGCGCCCTGCCTGCGCGCCCTGCTCGCCCAGCGGGGCGTGCCCGGGCTGCGCGTCGTGGTCCTGGACGACGGGTCCACCGACGGCACCGCCGACGTGGTCCGCGCGGTGGCCGGCGACGACCCCCGGGTCACCGTGCTCACCGGGGTCGCCCCGCCACCGGGCTGGCTGGGCAAACCGCACGCCTGCTGGCAGCTCGCCACCCGGGCCGCCCCGGAGGCCACCGCGCTGGTCTTCGTCGACGCCGACGTGGTGCTCGCCCCGCACGCCGTGGCCGCCGCCGTCACCGAGCTGCGCGCCGCCCGCGCGACATTGCTGTCGCCGTACCCCCGGATCGTGGTGGCGACGGCGGCCGACCGGCTGGTCCAGCCGTTGTTGCAGTGGCTCTGGCTGACCTTCCTGCCGCTGCGGGCGATGGAACGCTCGCCGCGGCCGTCGCTGGCCGCGGCGGGCGGCCAGTTCCTGGTGGTGGACCGGGCCGGCTACACCGCCGCCGGCGGGCACGCCGCGGTCGCCGACAAGATCCTGGAGGACGTCGAGCTGGCCCGCGCGGTCAAGCGGGCCGGCGGTCGGATCGCCCTGGCCGACGGCTCGCGGCTGGCCACCTGCCGGATGTACGACGACTGGCCGCAACTGCGCGACGGGTACTCGAAGTCGCTGTGGGCGTCGTTCGGGCACCCAGGCGCGGCGGCGGCCGTGGTGGCGGCGCTGCTGCTGCTCTACACCGCCCCGCCGCTGGTCGCGTTGGGAGGGCTGGTGGCCGACGCGCCGGGGGTGGCCGCCGTGGGCCTGGCCAGCTATCTGCTCGGAGTCACCGGGCGGGCGCTCACCGCCCGCGCGACCGGGGGCCGGTGGTGGCCCGACGCGCTCGCACACCCCGTGTCGGTCGTGGTCCTCGGCTGGTTGACCCTGCGGTCGTACCATCTGCGCAAGCGACGCCGCCTCACCTGGCGGGGCCGTCCGGTCAGCTAGGGAGGGCACGACATGGCGCGGATCGTGGTCGTCGGCGCCGGGGTGGGTGGCCTCGCCACCGCCGCCCGGCTGGCCGCCACCGGACATCAGGTGACCGTCTTCGAGGCCGCCGACGCGGTCGGCGGCAAGCTCGGCCGGTACGCGCACGACACCCCGGCCGGGACGTTCCACTTCGACACCGGGCCGAGCCTGCTCACCCTCCCCGAGGTGTTCCACGACCTGTTCGAGGCGACCGGGGCGAAGCTCGACGAGTACCTGGACCTGGTCCCGCTGGACCCGATCGTCCGGCACGTCTTTCCCGGCGGCGGCCCGACCCTTGACTCGTGCGCCGACCCGGCGGAGTTCGCCGCGCGGATCGGGGCCGCCTTCGGTGACCGGGCGGCGGCCGACTGGCAGCGGCTGTGGGGCCGTGCCGAACGGGTGTGGCGCGCCTCCGAGCGGGACATCCTGCGCCGCACCGTCGACTCCCCCCGCGACCTCGCGTCGCTGGCCTGGCGGCTCGGCGACCTGGCCGCCATCGCGCCGGGCCGCAGCCTGCGCGGCCTGGGCCGCCGGCACCTGTCCGACCCGCGGCTGCGAATGCTGCTGGACCGGTACGCCACCTACACCGGCGCCGACCCACGCCGGGCCCCGGCGGCGCTGGTCGCGGTCCCCTACGCCGAGCTGGCCTTCGGCGGTTGGTACCTGCGCGGCGGGCTGGGCACGCTCGCCGACGCGCTGCTGACCCGCTGCCTGGACCTCGGCGTGGTCGTGCAGACCGACACCCGGGTCACCCGGATCGACGCGACCGGCGGCCGGGTACACGGGGTACGCCTCGCGGGCGTCGCCGCTCCGGTCCCCGCCGACGTGGTGGTGGCCAACGTGGACGCCCTCACCGTCTACCGTGACCTGTTGCCGCACCCGCGCCGGCTGGCCGGCCTGGCCGACCGCAGCCTCGCCGGTTTCGTGCTGCTGCTCGGCGTCTCCGGCGACACCGGGCTGGCCCACCACAACGTCTTCTTCCCGCGCGACTACGACGCCGAGTTCGACGCGGTCTTCGGCGACCCGGGTCGAGGCGTACGGGCCCGGCCGGCTGTCGACCCGACGGTGTTCGTCACCGTGGCCGACGACCCGATGGCCCGCCCGGCCGGGCACGAGGCGTGGTTCGTGCTGGTCAACGCCGCCCGGCACGGCACCACCGGTGGGGCGGTCGACTGGCGACGCCCGGGGCTCGCCGACGCGTACGCCGACCGGATCCTGGACGTGCTGGCCGAGCGCGGCGTGGACGTGCGGGACCGGCTACTGTTCCGTGAGGTCCGCACCCCAGCCGACCTGGACACCGCGACCGGGGCGCCGGGCGGCACGATCTACGGCACCGCCGGCGGCCTGCTCCGCCCGGCCAACCGGGGCCCCGCGCACGGGCTGTGGCTGGTGGGCGGCTCCAGCCACCCCGGCGGCGGGCTGCCGATGGTGACCCTCTCCGCGCAGATCGTCGCCGACGAGATCGGCCCCGCCTGGTAGGTCGTAAGGAAGGGCACCTTATTAACGCCTGCGGTATAGGAAGGGCCCCTTGCTAACGCTGCGGGAGATCAGCCGGCTAACGCTGCGGGAGATCAGCCGGCGTCGAGGAGCGCGCGGCGGACGGTGGACAGCAACTGCCCCAGCCCGAAGCCGGCGAGCAGCACCCAGACCGCGGTCGCCATGGTGATAGTGCCGGCGGCCAGGTCCGGCTCGATCAGACCGGCCAGCCCGGCGACCACCAGACCCGCCAGCGCGACCGAGACCCGGGTGGGTCGTTCGCCGACGGTCACCGCGCCGATCTCACGCATGCCGGCCAGGGCCGCGCGGGCCCGGACGTACTCGTGCAGCCAGGACAGCGCACCGGCCGCGACGACCAGCGCGCCGGGCGCGCCGACCAGCCAGAACGCCAGCAGCCAGGCCACCTCGCCGAGCCGGTCGGCCAGCGAGTCGTAGACGTAGCCGAGCCGGGTGGTGCGGTCGGTGGCGACGGCCACGGCGCCGTCCACACTGTCGGCCACGGCGGCGAGCAGCACGAACAACGCGCCGAGGAACGGGCCGTCGCCCGGCCGGGTCGCCAGCAACGGTACGCAGAAGCAGAGCAGCACCCCGACGACGGTGACCGGGGTGGGGCCGACCCGAAGCCGGCCCAGCACGTACCCGACGTGGTAGGCGAACCGCAGCCAGGCGCGTACCACCGGCGCGGCGACCCGTGGGTCGAACCCGCCGTGCAGCCGCGCCCACGCCGTGGCGTACTGGTCCCAGTTCAGCTGTGTGCCCACCTGGGGATCAACCGTCGTGCCGGGCATCAGGTGTCGCCGACTCCGCGTTCACACCCGCGCGCCGGCCTTGAGGTTCTGCCAGACCTCCCGCGTGGCGGTGGACCGGTTGAGGGTGATGAAGTGGATTCCGGGGACGCCCTCGTCCAGCAGCCGGCGGCACATCTCGCTGGCCTGCTCGATGCCGAGCTGGCGCACCGCCTCCGGATCGTCGGCCACCCGCTCGAAACGCGCCGCCAGCGCGGGCGGGAAGGGCGCCCCGGAGAGCTGCACGGACCGCTCGATGGTGCCGATCTGGGTCACCGGCATCACCCCGGCCAGGATCGGGGTGGCGCAGCCGGCGGCGGCCACCCGGTCACGCAGGCGCAGGTAGTCGTCGGCCTCGAAGAACATCTGGGTGATCGCGAACTCGGCGCCGGCCCGGCACTTGCGGACGAACTGCGCGGTGTCGCTGGCCACGTCGGGTGAACGGGGGTGCTTGTACGGGAAGGCCGCCACCCCGACGCTGAAGTCGCCGGAGTCACGGACCAGCCGGACCAGGTCCTCGGCGTAGTCGACGCCCTCCGGGTGCCGGACCCACTCGCCGCCGGGGTTGCCGGGCGGGTCACCGCGTACGGCCAGGACGTTGCGCACCCCCACCCCGGCGAGCCGCCCGATGACGTGTCGCAGCTCGGCCACGGAGTGGTTGACGGCGGTCAGGTGGGCCATCGGCAGCAGGGTGGTGTCGGTGGCGATCCGCTCGGTCACCGCCACGGTGGTGTCCCTGGTCGAACCGCCCGCGCCGTAGGTGATCGACACGAACGACGGACGCAGCGACTCCAGCTCGCGGATCGCCTGCCAGAGCAGTCGCTCCCCCGCCTCGGTCTTGGGCGGGAAGAACTCGAACGAGAACGTCGGCTGACGGTCACGGATGAGCGCCCCGATCGCCGGCTGCGGATTGGGGAGTACCGAGGGAAGACCGAGCGCCACGACCCGACTCTAGCGGGCGGCGCCACCGTGACCCAGAAGCTTCCCACCGTGCGCACGAGTCGACCGGTCCCGAACGCGGCGCGGCCGGGCGGGCAGAGTCGTCGTACCCCAGGGGTAGTAATGAGGGGCGCGGAAGAGGCGGCGGGGGCGGCCGGTTCCGGCGTGGGGGTCACACAGCCGAGGTGCGCCCGGCCGTCGAGCGGCGGGGTGGCACCGCGTCGACGTCCCGCTGGGAGGGCCCGTGACCTCGTCTCCACCGCCGTACCGCACGCAGCTCGGGCCACTGCTGGTCCGGCATCGGCTGGCCCGGGGGTGGAGTCAGCGGCGCGCCGCCGCCGAGTTGTGCGCCGCCGCAGGTGTGCCGACGTTGAGTCGGAACGAGGTGTCCCGGTGGGAACGGCAGCGACGCGTACCCGGTGAATTTTGGCTCGGCTGGCTTGCCGTCGTGCTGGACGTACCGGCGGGGGTGCTCACCGAGGCGGCCGTGCGCGCCCGGCGGACCGGGCCGCCCACGACGGCCGGGTCGGGCCGACACGGCGCGGCCGGTGCGCGGCCGGGCGGGCGGACCGGGCCGGGCCGGGCCGGCGGGACTACGCGTGGCGGTGGGGCGCGGGCCGTGGCGAACCGCTAGCGTCGTGGCGTGACCCATGCTGCTCCCGTGTCCCCCGTCGACCGCGCCGGCCTGCGGCAGCGGGTCGACGAGGCGCTCACCGAGTTCCTGGCCGGCCAGCGGGCCCGGTTGACCCGAGTTGACCAGGCCCTCGTTCCGGTGGCGGAGGCGATCGAGGCGTTCGTGCTCGGTGGCGGCAAGCGCCTGCGTCCGGCGTTCGCGTACTGGGGATTCCGAGGCGCCGGCGGGGTGGACGGCGACGAGGTGCTCACCGCGCTCGCCGCGCTGGAGTTCGTGCAGGCCAGCGCCCTCATCCACGACGACCTGATGGACCGTTCCGACACCCGGCGGGGCGAACCGGCGGTGCACCGGCGGTTCGCCAGTCGGCACCGGGCGGCCGGCTGGGGTGGCGACGCGGACGGGTTCGGCGACGCCGCCGCGATCCTGCTCGGCGACCTGTGCCTGGTGTGGTCCGACGAGCTGCTGCACTCCGCCGGCCTGGACCTGCGGGCGCTGGCCCGGGCCCGGCCGGTCTTCGACGAGATGCGCACCGAGGTCACCGTCGGGCAGTACCTCGACGTGCTGACCCAGGCCACCGGGGACACCTCACTGGAGCGGGCCGGCAAGGTGGCCCGGTACAAGTCGGCGAAGTACACCGTCGAGCGTCCGCTGCTGCTCGGCGCCGCGCTGGCCGACGCGGGCGAGGAGATCCGGACGACCTACTCGGCGTACGGGTTGCCGTTGGGTGAGGCGTTCCAGCTCCGCGACGACGTGCTGGGGGTCTTCGGCGACCCGGCGCAGACCGGCAAACCTGCCGGGGACGACCTGCGCGAGGGTAAGCGCACCTATCTGGTGGCGGCGGCCGTGGAGACCACCGACGACGCGGGCCGGGAGCTGCTGCTCGGTCAGCTCGGCAACCCGGACCTGGACGAGCAGGGTGTGGCCCGTCTGCGCGAGCTGATCCACGCGAGCGGGGCCCTGACCCGCACCGAGCAGCGCATCGTGACGCTCACCGACACGGCCCTGGCCGCCCTGAGTGCCGTAGACCTGGACACCGAAGCCCGCCAAGCCCTGGTGGACCTGGCCATAGCCGCCACCCGCCGAGCCGACTAACCCCCTGCCTGTCCCCGTCCCCGTCCCACGCTGCGTCGATCTTGCACTTTCGGTGGCGACATAAGGGGCAGACCAGCCCATCACGGCAACACAAAGTGCAAGATCGGCGCAGCGTGGGCCTGGGGGCTTCCCCACACCACGCGGGTCGGTCAGAAGCCCAGGGCTTGGGCGCGGCGTTTGATCTCGCGGGCCTGGTCGCCGGAGAGGGCCGCGGCGGGAGTGTCGCCGGGGAGCGTGTCGTCCCGCTCGTAGAGCCAGCGCAGCGCCGCCTCGTCGTCGTAGCCGTTGTCGGCCAGCAGGTTGAGCACACCGGGCAGGTGTTTGAGGGCTGTCGCGTTGGCCACCAGGTCCGCGGGTATCCGGCGTACGCCGTCGCGGCGGACCGCCAACAGCTCCCGGTCGCGGATCATCTGGTGGACCTTGCTGATCGACACGTCGAGCCGCTCGGCGACGTCGGGCAGGGTGAGCCAGCCGGACGGGTCGGTGGGGCCGGCGAGCTCGGGGTCGGGTACGGATTCGGTCACCCGATCACCCTGCCACGCCGTCGGCGGCGGGAGCCATCGGCACCCCGCACGACCGGTCCGGGTCCGCGGGGCGGGCACCACCGGTGAGCAGCAGCTCAGGGCGGGCGGTCACGACGGGACGGACCAGGTGCGTCTCCGGGCTGTAGCATCCTGTTCAACTCTCACCCCCTGGACACATAGACTCCCTGCCGATGGACACACAGGTCGCCGACACGTTGCTGGGCTCGCTGATCGACGGGCGCTACCGCATTCGCGGTCGCGTGGCCCGTGGTGGCATGGCGACCGTGTACACCGCCACCGACGAGCGCCTCGAGCGCACCGTCGCAGTCAAGATCATTCACCCGACCCAGGCGCCCGAGGCGCGGGCCCGGGTCGCCAACTTCGTGGCCCGGTTCACCGACGAGGCCAAGACCATCGCCCGGCTGACCCACCCGAACGTGGTCGCGGTCTACGACCAGGGCACCCACGCCGGCCTGCCGTACCTGGTGATGGAGTACGTGCGTGGCCGCACGCTGCGCGACGTGCTGGCCGAACGACGCCGACTCAACCCGGACGAGGCGCTGGCCATCGCCGAGCAGATGCTCGCCGCGATCGCCGCCGCGCACCGGGCCGGCCTCGTGCACCGCGACGTCAAGCCCGAGAACGTCCTGGTCGCCGAAGCGCCCACCGGCGGTGTCGCCAACCTGGTGGACAGCGTCGTCAAGGTGGCCGACTTCGGGCTCGCCCGCGCGGTCGAGGCCAGCGCCGACGACGAGCAGGGCAACCAACTGATGGCCACCGTGGCGTACGTCGCCCCGGAGCTGGTCACCGAGGGTCGGGCCGATCCGCGTACCGACGTCTACTCCGCCGGCATCGTGCTGTTCGAGATGCTCACCGGTCGGGTGCCGTACGACGGGGGCCGTCCCGTGGACGTCGCCTGGCAGCACGTCGACCGGGACGTGCCGGCGCCCTCGACGCTGGTGCCCGGCCTGCCGCCGGCCCTCGACACCCTGGTGCAGCGCGCCACCCGGCGTGACCCGTCCGCCCGGCCCGCCGACGCCGGCGCGCTGCTGGCCGAGGTCCAGGTGGCCCGGGACCAGTTGGGCAACGTCAACAGCACCAGCACCGCCGTCCTGCGGCGGATCACCGACGAGCCGCCGGCCTCCCAGCCGACGATGATGGTCGCCGCGATCCGCCCGGCGCAACGGCCGACCTGGGCGCGGCTGCCCGAGGGCGGCGCGCCGGGCCCGGGTCGTCGGCGGGCCGCCCCGGAGCCCGCCGAGGGTCTGGCCGCGCGGTTCACTGAGCTGCGCACCAGGATCCTGGGCACGTCCCAGGGTCGCCTGGCGTTCGCGGCCGTGGTCGTGGCGCTGGGCCTGGTGGCCGCGCTCGGTGGCTGGTGGTTCGGCGTCGGCCGCTACACGTCCGCCCCGCAACTGGTCAGCCTGAACAAGGCCGAGGCACAGGCCCAGGCCGAGCGCGCGGGCCTGACCCTGGCGTACGGGGAGCCCCGCTTCGACGAGAAGGCCCCGAAGGACAGCGTGCTGGGGCAGAGCCCGGCGTCGTCGAGCAAGATCGTCAAGGGCGGCACGATCACCCTGACCCTCTCGCTGGGCCCGGAGCGCTTCCCCGTGCCGGACGTGATCGGCAAGGAGTACGAGCTGGCCGAGGCGGATCTGGTCAACGCCCAGCTGGTGGTCGCCAAGGGCACCGCCCGCTATGACGACACCCTGCCGGCCGGCGTCGTCCTGGACAGCAATCCGAAGGTGGGCGCCGAGGTCAAGCCGGGCACGAAGATCACGCTGATCCTGAGCCGTGGCCGGGCGCCGGTGACGGTGCCGAACCTGGTGGGCAAGAGCCTGACCGAGGCGCGCACCAAACTGGGCCAGCTCGGCCTGGTCCCCGTGGAGAGTTTCAAGGACTCCGACAAGCCCAAGGACGAGATCCTCGGGCAGAGCCCGGCCGACGGTGGGGGCGTGGAAAAGGGCACCGAGGTCAAGCTGGAGATCAGCAAGGGTCCGCCGCTGGTCGTGGTGCCCCGGGTGATCGACCTGCCCTGCCAGCAGGCCAAGCAGGTGCTGGAGAGCCAGGGCTTCCCGGTGACGGTCGCCGTCAACCCGAACGCCGTGGCCCGCATCCAGGCACCCGGGGAGAATTCGCAGGTGCCTCCGGGCACCCCGGTCGTCATCACGTGCTTCTGATGACGTCGATCTCGGCGCGGCCGGTGGGCGCGCACACCCCGACCTCCGGCGGGCTGGCCAGGGCGGCTCTGCCGTACCTGGACGCGACCGGCGCCGCGGCCGTGCAGGTGTACGTCTCGAACTCGCGGGGCTGGGCGCTGCCACCGGGTGACCCGGCGCAGGACGCGCTGTTCCGCGACGGCTGCGCCGAGCGGGGCATCCCGGCGTTCATCCACGCCTCGCTGCTGGTCAACCTCGGCTCGCCCACCCCCGCGACCGTCGAGAAGTCGGCGCTGACACTGGCGCACGCTCTGCGCCGGGGCGTGGCCATCGGCGCGCGGGCGGTGGTGTTCCACGCCGGCAGCGCGGTCGACGAGGGGTACGCCGAGGAGGCGATGCGGCAGGTCCGTCGGGAGCTGCTGCCCCTGCTCGACTGGACGGTCGAGGCCGGCGGACCGATGCTGCTGGTAGAGCCGAGCGCCGGTGGCGGCCGTTCCCTCGCCTCGCGGGTCGAGCACCTCGGGCCCTACCTCGACGCGGTGGACCGGCATCCGATGCTCGGCGTCTGCTTCGACACCTGCCACGCCTGGGCGGCGGGGCATGATCTGGCCGCCGAGGGCGGCATGACCGCGACCCTCGACACGCTGGTGGCCACCGTGGGAGCCGACCGGCTGCGGCTGGTGCACGCCAACGATTCCAAGGATCTGTGCGGTTCCACCCGGGACCGGCACGAGAACATCGGCAAGGGCACCATCGGCGAGCCGGCGTTCGCCGAGCTGATGGTCCATCCGGCCACCGTCGGCGTCCCCGTGGTGGTGGAGACCCCGAGCGAGAAGCAGCTGGGCCACGCCGCCGACATCGCCATCCTCAGCCGCCTGGCCGGTCATCCTTCCTGAGGTTCACCCACGGGTACGGCCGGTCGCCCTCACCGACGCGCCGGTGTGGAGAGGGCGAAGAACTCGTCGATGAGCCGGGCCGTCTGCACGTCCTGGTTGGTCCTGCCCAGCACGGCAGGCGCTTTGGCCGGCCCTGGGATGGTGTGCCCGCCACCGCGCACGGTGTAGAGCGCCACCGACGGGTGCCCGGGCTGCCGGTACTCGGTGCGTTCGATCGAGGTCGCGGCGTTCGCGGCCGGCAGTTTCGTGCTGGTGGGTTGTGCGGTGATGCCGTTATGGGCGGCGAAATAGGCTGCGGACTCGGGCGCGGACAGGTTGCGGCCGCCGACCTTGAAGGCCAAGCGCGCCCACCAGCTGTACGCACCACCGGCGTACGGGACGATCCGGTCCTTCGTGCCGTTGATCAGCAGGACCGGCATGGGCGCGGGTGACGCGTCGCCGAGCAGGAAGTTCTCGGGTGCCGGCATGGTCGCGGCGATCACCGCCGCACCGGCGATCAGCACCGGAGTTTCGTGGGCCAGGCGGATCACCATCTGGCCGCCGTTGGAGTAGCCGATCGCGTACACCCGCGCCGGGTCGATGTCGTGGCTGAGGGCCACCTTCTCGATCAGCGCCCGAACAAAACCGACGTCGTCGCTGTTGTCGGTGCGGGCCGGGAAGGAGCTCTCCCGCCGGGCGTCGTTCCAGTTGCCCTTGTGGCCGTCGAGGTAGACCACCACCGCCGCGCCGGTCTCGGCGAGCGCGTCGTAGGCCCGGCCGATGAACTTCCGGTGCTTGGCCCCGGTCTGTTTCGATCCGTGGAAGACGAGCACGAGACTGCGTCCGGGGTTGCCGTCCGCGGACCCGATGATCTCGTACGTCCGCCGGGTGCCGTTCACCGTGATGCTGTCGCGCATGCGGAGCCCCCTGAAGTGGATGGGTCATCCGCTCCAACGTAGCATAAGCGGATTAGTTATCCGTTACGCTCGTGCCGGTCGGCGAGACTCCGGACCTCTCGATCACGGCCTCAGGCTGCCGCCAGGATGCGGGGTAGGGCCCGCAGCGCGCGGTCCAGACCCTCGTCGTCCAGACCCAGGTGGGTGACCAGGCGGGCGGTCCGGGGGCCGAGCACCGAGATCAGTACGCCCTCCTGGCGCGCGGCGGCGGCCAGGGCGCGGGCGTCCAGCGCGTGCTTGGTCAGGTCCAGCGGAACGAGGTTGGTGCGGACCGTGGTGGCGAGCACCCCGAACGGCGCGACCGCCTCGGCGAGCCGGGCCGCCCTCGCGTGGTCCTCGGCGAGCCGGTCGACGTGGTGCGCGAGCGCGTACCGGCCGGCGGCGGCCAGGATGCCGGCCTGACGCATGCCGCCACCCATCCGCTTGCGGATCATCCGAGCCCGAGCGATCCTCTCCGCGCTGCCCACCACCAGCGAGCCGACCGGCGCGCCGAGCCCCTTGGAGAGGCAGACGGACAGCGTGTCGAACAGGCCGCCATACTCGCTCAGCGACACCCCGTCGGCGACGTGCGCGTGCCAGATCCGGGCGCCGTCGCAGTGCAGCGCCACCCCCGCGTCGTCGGCGACGCCGCGCAGCTCTCGCAGGGTGTCCAGCGGGATCACTCCGCCGCCACCCCGGTTGTGGGTCTGCTCGACGGCGATCGCACGGGTGGGCACGGCGAAGAAGCCGTCCGGACGGATCATCCGGGCGACCACCTCCGGGTCGATGTCCGCGCCGACGGTCGGCCAGGTCCGCGAGGAGATTCCGCCGTACGCGGCGGCGGCCCCGATCTCGTACGTGACGACGTGCGCGTCCGCGTCGCACAGCAGCTCCTCGCCGGGCGGCACGAGCAGTTGCAGGGCGATCTGGTTGGCCATCGTCCCGCTCGGCGCGAACAGCGCCGCCTCGTGGCCGAACAGCGCGGCGACCTCCGCCTCCAGCGCGTTGACGGTGGGGTCCTCGCCGTAGACGTCGTCACCGACCTCGGCGGCGGCCATCGCCTCGCGCATCCCGGCGGTCGGCCGGGTCACCGTGTCGGAACGCAGGTCAACAAGCTCAGCCACAGTCATCCTTTCGGCGGCCGGTCGCGGGTCTCGCACACCTGGCCACGGTCATTCCCGTTCGACAGAGAGCGGCGGCCTCGGAGCCGGCCTTTCGGCTGCCGACCGCGGGGCTCGCGGCCTCAGCCTCGGAGCATCTCCGCCACGAGGAAGGCCAGCTCCAGCGACTGCTGGGTGTTCAGCCGCGGGTCGCAGGCGGTCTCGTACCGGTCGGGCAGGTCGAGGTCCTCGATGCCCTGCGCGCCGCCGAGGCACTCGGTGACGTCCTCACCGGTCAACTCCACGTGGATGCCACCGGGGTGGGTGTCCAGGCTCCGGTGCACCTCGAAGTAGCCGAGCACCTCGTCGACGATCCGGTCGAAGTGCCGGGTCTTGTAGCCGTTGGACGACTCGTGGGTGTTGCCGTGCATCGGGTCGCACTGCCAGACCACCTTGGCGCCGGAGGCGGTGACCTTGGACACGATCGGCGGCAGGGCGTCGCGGACCCGGTGGTTGCCCATCCGGCTGATCAGCGTGAGCCGGCCGGGGACATTGTCCGGGTTGAGCTTCTCGCACAGCTCGATCGCCTCGTCCGGTGAGGTCGTCGGGCCGAGCTTGACGCCGATCGGGTTGGCGATCCGGGAGATGAAGTCGATGTGCGCGCCGGTGATCTGCCGGGTGCGTTCGCCGACCCAGAGGAAGTGCCCGGACAGCCCGTACGCCCGGCGGTCGGAGACCCGGGTGAGCGCCCGGTCGTACTCCAGGGCCAGGGCCTCGTGGGAGCAGTAGAGGGTGACGGTCCGCAGCGCTTCGTCGTCGGTCATCCCGCAGGCCCGGATGAAGGCCAACGCCCGGTCGATCTCCCGGGCGATCGCCTCGTAGCGCTCGCCCGCCGGGGAGGTCCGGACGAAGCCCTTGTTCCAGTCGTGCACGGCGTGCAGGTCGGCGAGCCCACCGGCGAGGTACGCCCGCAGCATGTTCATCGCGGCGGCCGAGTTGGCGTACGCCCGGATCATGCGCTGCGGGTCGGCGACGCGGGCGGCGGGATCGGCCTCCAGCGAGTTGATCATGTCGCCGCGGTACGCGGGCAGACCCCGCGCGTCGGTGGGAAGTGAGCGGGGCTTGGTGTACTGGCCGGCGACCCGGGCGACCTTGACCACCGGCAGCGACGCGCCGTAGGTGAGCACGATCGCCATCTGCAACAGGGTGCGGGCGTTGGCCAGCAGGTGGCTCTCGGTGTTGTCGGCGAAGGTCTCGGCGCAGTCACCGCCCTGGAGCAGGAACGCCTTGCCCTCGCAGACCAGCGCCAGCTTCTGCCGGAGCTGGTCCACCTCGTAGGGCGCGACGACCGACGGCACGGTGTCGAGCACCTTGCAGACCTCGGCGACGGCGGCCGGGTCGGACCACGGTGGGACCTGCTCGCGGGGCAGCTCCCGCCAGCGGTCCAGGCCGAGGGCGGCGTCCTCGGCGGAGTCGACGGTCGGACGGCTGGTCTGCAGGCCCGGGCTACCCACCGCGGGATGGCTCAGCTGATGCCACTCATGGCGCATGAGAGAAAGCGTACGGCGACCGTGCGTGTGACCGGGCGGCGAGGGTGACGGTTCCGGCAAGTGGGAGGTCGATCCCACCCACCTCGGTCAGGACGCGGGTGAGGGGGACGCGGGTGAAGGGCTGGTGGCCGGGTTGCCGCCCGGCGCCTCACTCGCGATGCACCAGTCGCCGCCGTCCCGCGTGACGGTGAACACCAGCGGGCGGGTGACCTTGCTCTTGCCGGCGGTGACCGAGACCGAGACGCTGACCTCCTGGCCGCGCTGACCGGACCGGACATCGGTGATGGTCGCCTGGGGCACCTTGAAGTGGTCGGCGAAGTCGCCGTTGGGACCCGTGGCCGCGGCGTCGAAACCGGCCTGCAACACCGCGCAGAGCTGGCTGCGGCCGGCGGCGACGTCCTTGGCGGTCATCGCGTCGAGGTACGCCTGCACGCGCTCGCGGGACCGGTTGGCGGCCTCCTCGGCGGGTGCCCGCTGGGGCGCGACGGTCTGCTTGTCGGCGTCGTCGCCGCCGCTCCCGCAGCCGGCAAGGACGGCCGGGAGCAGCACGAACGCGGCGGCGGTCATCGCCAGCCCACGGTGGGTCGCGCGCATGACCACCTCCGTCGAACGGGAAATCGGGACCTGCCGAGCCGCGAGTCTGCCATATCGGACCCGACCCACCCAAGGCCGGCGGCCCGGCCGACGCGTGGCGTCGACCGGGCCGCTACGGCACGGGCGGGAAGGGGCGGTGCGGGCCCCTTCCCGCCGTGTGGGTGGCGCGTCGGCCCTCGGCTCAGCCGAGACCGCCCTTGATGGCGCCGATGAGCTCACCGTTGCTGGTGTCGCCGGAGAGTTCCCAGAAGAACGCGCCACCGAGGCCCTGGTTCTTCGCGTACGTCATCTTGCCGTTGATGGTCGACGGGGTGTCGTAGCTCCACCAGTTGCTGCCGCACTTGGCGTACGCGGTGCCGGCGATCGTGCCGGTAGCCGGGCAGGTGTTCTTGAGGACCTTGTAGTCCTCGATGCCCGCCTCGTAGGTGCCCGGCGCGGCACCGGTGGCGCTGCCGCCCGGCGCGGCCTGGGTGACGCCCGTCCAGCCCCGGCCGTAGAAGCCGATGCCGAGCAGCAGCTTGTTGGACGGGACGCCCTTGCTCTTGAGCTTCTGGATGGCCGCGTCGGAGTTGAAGCCCTGCTGCGGGATCCCGGTGTACGACGTCAGCGGCGAGTGCGGGGCGGTGGGGCCCTGGGCGTTGAACGCGCCGAAGTAGTCGTACGTCATCGGCATGAGCCAGTTGAGGTTGCCGATCGCGCCGGCGTAGTCGGTGGCGTCGATCTTGCCCCCGTTGCTGCCGTCCGCGGTGATGGCGGCGGTGACCAGGGCGTTGGACCCGAACCGCGACCGCAGCGCGCCGATCACGTTCTTGAACGCGTTCGGGCCGCTGGTGTCACAGCTCAGACCGCAGGCGTTGGGGTACTCCCAGTCCACGTCGATGCCGTCGAACACGTCCGCCCAGCGCGGGTCCTCGACCAGGTTGTAGCAGCTCTCGGCGAACGCGGCCGGGTTCTGCGCGGCCTGGGTGAAGCCGCCGGACCACGTCCAGCCACCGAACGACCAGATCACCTTGAGGTGCGGGTTGAGCGCCTTGAGCTTGCGCAGCTGGTTGAAGCTGCCGCGCAGCGGCTGGTCCCAGGTGTCGGCGACGCCGTCCACGCTCTCCGCCGCCGTGTACGCCTTGTCGTAGTCGGCGTACGGGTCGCCGATGGTGCAGCGACCGCCGGTGGTGTTGCCGAAGGCGTACAGGATGTGGGTCAGCTTGGCGGCCGAGCCGCTGGTCTGGATGTTCTTGACGTGGTAGTTGCGCCCGTAGACGCCCCACTCGGCGAAGTAGCCGACGACCTTCTTACCGCCCGTGTTGGGCGGCGGGGTGGTGGTCGGCGGCGCGGTGGTCGGCGGCGCCGTGGTGGGCGGCGCGGTGGTCGGCGGCGCCGTGGTCGGCGGCGCGGTCGTGGTCGGCGGGGTCGTCGGGGTGCCGCCGCCGCAGGGAGCGCCGTTGACGGTGCAGTTCAGTGGCGCCTTGTACGCGCCGGTGCCGTTGTAGCCCCAACTGAACGAGGCGCCGGGCGCGAGCCCGCCGGCCCAGCTCTTCTTGACCGCGACGTAGTGGTTGCCGCTGCTGGTGACGTCGGCGTCCCACGCGCTGCTGATGGTGGTGCCCGACGGCAGGTCGAACTCGATGCGCCAGGTGGCGACCGTGGCGCTGGTGCCGTTGGTCACGGTCACCTTCGTCTCGTGACCGGTCCCCCAGTCCTGCGCCTTGGCGAACGTGGTGGTGACCGTGCCGGCGCCGAACGCGGTCGTCATCGGCACCGCCGCGACGGTCACGGCGACCACGGCGCCGGCCCAGAGGGCCCGGCGGAGCGATCTTTTCATGAGGCGTCTCCCGCACTGTTAGGAAACTTTCCAAAAGAGATGGTGAGACGGTACTCACACCGTCATCACTCCGTCAAGATGTCCATGTTTCGATTTCCCCTGGTGCGCGGAACGGGCCGGCCACGCCCTACCCGGGTGACCCCACACCCGGCGCGTAGCCTCGGGCCATGACCGTCTTCGACATCCCGATCGGCGCCCTCAACGGCGGCCCCGCGGACCTCACCCGCTACCGCGGAAAGGCGCTGCTGGTCGTCAACGTCGCCTCCCGCTGCGGCCTCACCCCGCAGTACGCCGGCCTCCAGCGCCTCGCCGACACGTACGCCGAGCGCGGCCTCGTCGTGCTGGGCGTGCCGTGCAACCAGTTCGCCGGGCAGGAGCCGGGCAGCGCCGCCGAGATCAGCGACTTCTGCCAGGTCAACTACGGCGTGACGTTCCCGCTCACCGAGAAGGTCGACGTCAACGGGCCCGACCGGCACCCGCTCTACGCGGCGCTGGTGGACACCCCGGACGCCGACGGGCACACCGGGGACGTCCGCTGGAACTTCGAGAAGTTCCTGGTGGCGCCGGACGGCACGATCGCCGGCCGCTTCGCCCCGACGGTCGAGCCCGACGACCTCCGCACCCCCATCGAAAAGATCCTCCCCGCCTAAGCGCTTGATCCCGCCCGGCTCCCACCACCCCGCCCTCGGCCCCGGTGATCAAGAGGTTCGCGTCAGGAATCGGCCGATCGGTGACGCGAACCTCTTG